>JAISIZ010000095.1 GCA_031261785.1 Mediterranea sp. (in: CFB group bacteria) | reverse complement strand
AACGGACGTCCTGTCCCATCTTATCGTGAACCACTCCGCAGAGTGAGTTCATCCCTTTGCGCATGTCGGTCTTTCCCGGGCAAAGGAAGTAGCGCATGGAGTCATTCAGGCAAAACATGGCTGCGAAGTATTTGTGAAAACAACTCTATGGCAATAGACGAAGAGGTATCGCCCGAGAAGCGAATCTTTACCCCCTCTGGAAGTTCGACGACCAATTCGCTTTCTCTTCCACGGCCCCCCCCGGACAGAGAGCCTGAACCGGAAGATGTCGCGGGGGAAGGGAAGCTTACGGGGGCGAACGAACCATTAGCATCCTCAGCCATAGGTTGCCGTCTCTGCATGCTGCGAGTTAATCCATATTTGGACTTCCAGTAATGGAAACTGGACTCGGGATAGACTTCATTCTGACAAAAGTCACGGATAGTCAAACCGCTCGCCATCTGGCGAGACAAAATCTTGATAAATTCTTCCTTGTTCATAGATCACTTCTTTGGGGGACGCAAAGGTCGGGAAAGAATGACACTATGACAACGGGTATTTTATCGGGGGCTTACGGTAATTTCGTGGGTAATCGAAGACGGAATCCCAAGTCCCACGATTTCTCCACGTGAAAGCCATCCAATCTTGCTTCCTTTTACTACCCCCTAAACGCAGCAACTCCCTGATTTCGTGAGGAAATCAGGGAGTTGCTCAAAGTTACTTCTTTCTTGTTTGTGGAGCTGGAGGGAATCGAACCCTCGTCCAAACGAGGAAATCATAAGCTTTCTACATGCTTATCTTTGCCTAAGTTTTCGTGCAGGAGCAGAACCAAAGCCATCAACGCCTGCCTTATCCTCTAAAGTTTCGCTGGAAGCGCGAGGCCGCCGCCAACTATCCCCGATGTTACTGCACCACTTTGCCGGAACGCTTCGGAGCAACAGCTTCCGAGTGATGTCTCGTCCCAGCACCTTGTACCGGGATTAAGCACGATCTACTATGATTCGATCACGCAGCAAGAGCGTAATTTGTCTCGCCAGATAATGTTTTGATAACTGAGATTAAAGTGGAAATTACCGACCCACTGCATGCTTACTTACCATTTCTGCCCGCTGTCAAATCCAGTCAACCCCATGATTCTGTAACGCGCTTAAACGAAATGTTCGCCGCAAAGATAGACATTCTTTTGGGTTATCCAACTATCCGTTGGCAAAAAATTGTTTGAAGTCAGTCTGAGCAGCGAACCAGCACCACAGCCGTGCGTGCGGGTATGTAGAGCTTCAGCCAGCCTTTCATCTCTTTTTCGTATAGAGGGTCGGGCGTGGTGAAGTGCGTTATGGTTTCGTCGTCGAGACCATTGCCTCCGAAGGCTTTGCTGTCGGTGCTCAGCACTACTCTGTAGGAGCCGGAGGGGACGAGGAAGCCGTAGTCGGTGAACGAATGCTTGGGGTTGAAGTTGAACACGAAGACGAGGTCGCGGCGCATGTAGGCCAGTACCTGGTCGCCGTCGTTGTGCCAAATCTCCTGTATGTCCGTGCTCTGGAAGTCGCGCTCGCTCTTGATGACGCATAGCATGGCGGCGTCGAAGTCGCCGAGGTAGTGGTAATCGAGATCGGGATTGTCGACCAGGCTCCATTGCCGACGGGCGTATTTGTACGACCATCCGTTGCCCTCGCGGGGGAAGTCGATCCATTCGGGATGCCCGAATTCGTTGCCCATGTAGTTGAGGTATCCGCCGTTGATGGTGGTGGCGGTGATGAGGCGTATCATCTTGTGCAGGGCGATGCCGCGGCTGACGACGTAGTTCTCGTCGCCCTTCTGCATGTGCCAGTACATGTCGGCGTCAATGAGGCGGAATATGATGGTCTTGTCGCCGACCAATGCCTGGTCGTGGCTCTCGGTGTACGAGATGGTCTTCTCGTCCTTGCGCCTGTTGGTCACCTCCCAGAATATGCTCGATGGTTTCCAGTCCTCGTCAATCTTCTCCTTGATGAGCTTGATCCAGTAGTCGGGGATGTTCATGGCCATGCGGTAGTCGAATCCGTATCCGCCGTCGTCGATCTTGGCCGCCAGTCCGGGCATGCCCGATACCTCTTCGGCGATGGTGATGGCGGCGGGATTGACCTGGTGCGTCACGCGGTTGGCCAGGGTGAGGTAGCAGATGGCGTTGTCGTCCTGATGCCCGTTGAAGTAGTCGGCGTAGTTGGTGAACGCCTCGCCCAGCCCGTGGCTGTAGTAGAGCATGGAGGTGACGCCGTCGAAGCGGAAGCCGTCGAAGCGATATTCTTCGAGCCAGTATTTGCAGTTGGAGAGCAGGAAGTGTACGACCTCGTTCTTGCCGTAGTCGAAGCAGAGCGAATCCCAGGCCGGATGCTCGCGTCGCTGGCCGAGGTAGAAGTATTGGTTGGGGTCACCGGCGAAGTTGCCCAGTCCCTCCACCTCGTTCTTCACGGCGTGCGAGTGCACGATGTCCATAATGACGGCGATGCCCATCTCGTGGGCGGCGTCGATAAGTTCCTTCAGCTCGTCGGGCGTGCCGAAACGCGAGGAGGCGGCGAAGAAGCTGGAGACGTGGTAGCCGAAGCTGCCGTAGTAGGGATGCTCCTGGATGGCCATCACCTGGATGCAGTTGTACCCATCCTTCGCTATGCGCGGCAGCACTTTCTCGCGAAACTCGGTATAGGTGCCTACCTTCTCCTCTTGCTGCGACATGCCGATGTGGCATTCGTAGATGAGGAGCGGATGGGTGTCGGGCACGAAATTCGCGATGCGGAAAGAGTATGGCTTCTCGGGTTGCCACACTTGCGCGCTGAAGATCGACGTCCGCTCGTCCTGCACCACGCGTGTGGCCCAGGCGGGGATGCGTTCTCCCTGTCCGCCGTCCCAATAGACATGGAGCTTATAGAGATCTTCGTGGTGTATGGCGTCGATGGGCAGATGGATTTCCCATACGCCGTCGGAGAGGCGTTGTAGCTGGTAGTCGGGTTGTTCTTCCCAGTTGTTGAAGGTGCCCACCATATATATAAAGGTGGCGTTGGGTGCCCATTCGCGGAACGTCCATCCCGTCGGGGTGCGGTGCAGGCCGAAGTAGAGGTGCCCCGACGCGAAGTCGGACAGTGTCTGCTTGCCTCCTGTGAGTTCCTCCTCTTTTTCGAGCGCATAAAGATGTCGGCCTCTGATGGCGTTGGCGTAAGGCTCAAGCCAGGGATCGTTCTTGATAATATTGAGTGTGGTAGCCATAATTTGTAATGAATGTGGGGGGTTGAGTTATACAATTGGGATTATTCAAAATCGTCGATGGTGTAGTTCAGGAAGTCGGCGAAGCGCTTGAACTGCTTGAACGCCCGCTCGATGTGGTCCATCGTGTCGGTCTGGGTGAAGAAGTCGTCGGGAACCATGTAACTGCATACGTACTGTCGGCACTTCAGGTAGTCGATGTGGGGGAAGTCCTTGGGGAATCCCTTGGGCGCTGTTTTCAGGAAATCCTCTCCCGGAACGGGGAAGTATCGCTTGAATTCGGGATCTTCCACGATGGAGACGTACTCCTCGATGTTGTCATAGATGGACTGCCTCACGGCCTTCAGCATGGCTGGTGGCAAGTCGAGGCTTCCGCCGGCCAGCATGCTTCCACCGGGCTGCAGGTGCACGTAGTATCCACAGTGGAACGATTTCTTCCCGCGGGCGTTGATGTATCCGCCGAGGTGATTCTTGTAGGGCGTCTTGTCGGGCGAGAAACGCGTGTCGCGGTAGATGCGGTATGTGCAGTCCTTGGGGCGCACGTGGCGCACGTCCTCGTCGAAGAGGGCGATGCGGGCGATGACGGCCGCCAGGAAGTTGTCGAACTCGGTGCGTGCGGCCTCGTAACGCGACCGGTTTCCGTTGAACCATTCGCGGTTGTTGTTCGCTGCCAGGTCCTCCAGGAATCGAAAAATAATGGGTATGTTCGTCTTCATCATCGTCAAATTGCGGACAAACGTACACATTTAATTTCAGATAAACTACAAAACGGGAGCTTTCTTTGCGATTCTTGGAATAAAGTTGTTCCTTTGCATACCAAAAATCTTATAGATGAGCGAAAACAATACGGAAGTCGGTACAGATTCCACCTATCCAACGAGAGCCATGCTGACCATCGATAACGCCTGCATCACCTACGATGCGGAGGTATTGCTCACGGACTTCAGCCTGTCGTTGGATCAGGGCGTGACGGCCTGTATCACCGGGCAGTCGGGCTGCGGCAAGACTTCGCTGCTGAACGCCATCATGGGATTCGTGCCACTCAGCTCGGGCAGTATAAGGGTAGGGGGTACGCTGCTGTCGAAGGCGACCGTCGACACTATCCGCCAGCGGATTGCCTGGATTCCGCAGGAGCTGGCGTTGCCGTTCGAGTGGGTGCGCGAGATGGTGGAGCTTCCGTTTGGCCTGAAGGTGAACCGTTCGGCCCGTTTCTCGGAGGAGCGGCTCTTCGCCTGCTTCGACGAGCTGGCGTTGGAGCGCGAGCTGTACCAGAAGCGGGTGAACGAGGTGTCGGGCGGACAGCGGCAACGCATCATGCTGGCCGTGGCGGCCCTGCTGGGCAAGCCGCTCATCATCATCGACGAGCCGACGTCGGCCCTCGACGCCGACAATTCAGACAAGGTGCTCGCCTTCTTCCAACGACAGGCGGAACGGGGAGCGACGGTGCTCGCCGTGTCGCACGACAAGCAGTTCGCCTCCGGATGCCGCGTCATCGTGGAACTATAGGCGCTATACATTATATCTATGGGTACGATAGACATCTCCTACTTCAACCTCTTCGCTGGCCTGCTGCTGCTGGGTATCCCCTTCTTCTATCTCTGGAAGTTCAAGACGGGATTGCTGCGGGCGGCCGTGATAGGATCGCTGAGGATGATCGTGCAGCTGTTCCTCATCGGCATGTACCTCAAATACCTCTTCCAATGGAACAACCCATGGGTGAACTCCCTTTGGGTGATCATCATGATCTTGGTGGCGGGGCAGACAGCCTTGGGCCGTACTGGGCTGCGGACACGCATCCTGCTCATTCCCATCTCCGTGGGCTTCCTGTGTAGCGTGACGCTGATCGGGTTCTACTTCATAGGCGTGGTGCTGCGGCTCAACAACGTGTTCAGCGCGCAATACTTCATACCCATCTTTGGTATCCTGATGGGCAACATGCTCTCCAGCAACGTCATCGCGCTGAACACCTACTACAGCGGGCTGAAGCGCGAGCAACAACTTTATCGCTACCTGCTGGGCAACGGAGCCACGAGGCAAGAGGCACAAGCGCCGTTCATCAAGCAGGCCATCGTGAAGGCGTTCAGCCCGCTCGTCGCCAACATCGCCGTAATGGGACTGGTGGCGCTTCCCGGCACCATGATCGGACAAATTCTTGGCGGAAGCAGCCCCCACGTGGCCATCAAATACCAGATGATGATCATGGTCATCACCTTCACCGCCTCCATGCTCTCGCTCATGATCACCATCTCGCTGGCCTCGCGCAAGTCGTTCGACGCGTACGGGAAGCTGCTCGACGTGGACCGCCCTCCAAGAAAAAACGGCAAAAAGTAAGCCCGCATGGGCATATATCTCTTTTATTTCGCTATCTTCGCGCCAAATTATTCGGCGAATAATGAAAGTTAGGCAAATAACGGATGCCCTTGAACATTTCGCGCCTCTGCCATTGCAAGACGGATTTGATAATGCCGGCCTGCAAATCGGATTGACAGATGCGGAAGTTACAGGGGCTTTGTTGTGTCTTGACGTTACCGAAGCCGTCGTCGACGAGGCCGTAGCGTTGGGATACAACCTCATCATCGCGCATCATCCCCTCATCTTTCGTGGCGTCAAGTCCATAACCGGACGCGACTACGTGGAACGTTGCATCCTGAGGGCCATCAAGAACGACATAGTTGTCTACGCCGCTCACACCAACCTGGACAACGCCCGGGGAGGGGTGAACTACAAGATGGCCGAGAAGATCGGGCTGACCAACGTGCGCGTGCTGGATCCGAAAGCGGACAGCGCGGGCAACGACACGGAGCGGGTAGGGGCAGGCGCCATCGGCGACCTGCCGGTGGGCGAAGAGGAACGGGATTTCCTCCGACGCCTGAAGACGACCTTCGCCGTAGGATGCGTGAAACACAACCAACCCTCGGGACGGACAATCCGACGGGTGGCCCTCTGCGGCGGCGCGGGAGCTTTCCTGCTGCCCAAAGCCATCGAGGCCGGAGCCGACGTGTTTGTCACCGGTGAGATGAAGTACCACGAATACTTCGGGCACGAAGCCGAAATCTTGATAGCCGAGATAGGGCACTACGAGAGCGAGCAGTACACCAAGGAAATATTCGGCGCTATCATTGGCGAACGGTTTCCCGGACTGTCCACGCGAATGAGTCAGGTAAATACAAATCCAATACAATATTTATGAGTAAGGCTAAAGAATCAAAGAAAGACCCAACGGATCTGACGGTAGAGCAGAAGCTAAGCGCGCTTTACCGATTGCAAACCATGCTGTCGAAAATCGACGAAATAAAGACCCTACGCGGCGAGCTTCCGCTGGAGGTGCAGGACTTGGAGGACGAGATAGCCGGACTGAGTACCCGCATCGACAAGATCAGTATCGAAGCGGAACAGCTGAGAGGCGAGATCGCCCAGAAGAGGGGCGAGATACAGGAATCCCAAATGGCGGTCGACAAATACCGGGCGCAGCAAGACAACGTGCGCAACAACCGCGAGTACGATTTCCTCACCAAAGAAATTGAGTTCCAGACGCTGGAGATCGAACTTTGCGAGAAGAAGATACGCGAATTTGTAGCCGCGAAGGACGAATGTGACGCCGAGATAGATAAAAACGAGCAACTGCTGGCCGACCGCGAGCAAGACCTGGATCAGAAGAAGGGAGAGCTGGACGAGATCATCGCCGAGACCAAGCAAGAAGAGGAACGCCTGCGTGAACAAGCCAAGGACTTGGAGACGAAGATCGAACCCCGCCTGCTGCAATCGTTCAAGCGTATCCGCAAGAACTCGCGCAACGGCCTTGGCATCGTGTATGTGCAACGCGACGCCTGCGGCGGATGCTTTAACAAGATACCGCCCCAGCGCCAATTGGACATCCGCTCGCGCAAGAAAGTCATCGTCTGCGAGTACTGCGGCCGAATCATGATCGACCCCGAGCTGGCCGGCGTGAAGGCGACGCAGAAAGAAGAAGCCCCCGCACGCTCCACGAAGCGAGCCATACGCCGCAAATCGGCGGAGTGAGTCGCGAGGCTGTATCATAAGTGAAAAGTCCTATCAAAAAGAGAATATTTAGGCACGGATTACACGGATTTCACTGCGGTGTGTTCTGAAAGAGGCTGTGTAATCCGTGTAATCCGTGCCTAAAAGAAAGCCGCTCCGATTTATGATACAGCCTTGTAATTCCGTTCACAATGCGCCGTAATCGGGAATATCCTCGAGGAACGCGTAGCTTTGGCGCTCGTAGTCCATCTTGCAGCAATAATGCCGCAGCCCGTTGCTCACGATGAGATAGTCTACCTTCAGCACCATGTTGTAACGGGTGATCTGGTCGAATACGGCTTGGGTGATCTCGATGTGGGGAGCCTTGTATTCCACGATCACGCGAGCCATGAGGTCGCGGCCGTACAGCACGGTGTCGCACCGCTTGGTGGTACCGTTCAGCTTGATGGTCACTTCGTTGGCCAGCAAGCTGGGCGGATAGCCCTTATGGTCGACCAGAAAGCGCACGAAGTGCTGACGCACCCATTCTTCGGGCGTCAAGGCGACATATCGGCGGCGTATGGCGTCGAAAATCACCTTTTTTCCATCGCGTACGCTTATTTTAGCATCGAAAGCTGGTAGGTTTAACGATAACATTTACTATTTTTGCGAGTTAAATAATGGATTCCTCTGTTTGGAAGCGCAAATTTAATAGATAATTATGAAAACGAAAGAAGAAATCGTAGCTAATTGGCTGCCGCGTTACACAAAGCGCAGCTTGGAGGATTTTACGGAGTACATCTTGCTGACCAACTTCAACAAGTACGTGGAAATCTTCGCCGACAAGTTCAATGCTCCTATCCTGGGCAAGGATGCCAATATGATTTCGGCCAGTGCCGAAGGCATCACCATGATCAATTTCGGCATGGGCAGTCCCAACGCCGCCATCATCATGGACCTGCTGGGCGCCGTGCACCCCAAGGCTTGCCTCTTTCTGGGTAAGTGCGGGGGCATCGACAAGAAAAACAAGATTGGCGACCTCATCCTCCCCATCGCCGCCATCCGCGGGGAGGGTACCTCCAACGACTATTTCCCGCCCGAGGTGCCGGCATTGCCGGCGTTCATGCTCCAACGCGCCGTGTCGTCGTCTATCCGCGACCACGCCCGTGACTATTGGACGGGGACGGTCTACACCACCAACCGACGTATCTGGGAGCACGACGAACGATTCAAGGAATACCTCACGACAACGCGCGCCATGGCCGTAGACATGGAGACGGCCACGCTCTTCAGCTGTGGATTCGCCAATCATATCCCAACGGGGGCCTTGCTCCTGGTGTCCGACCAACCCATGACACCCGAAGGGGTGAAAACCGACAAGAGCGACAGCCTCGTCACGAAAAACTATGTGGACGAGCATGTGGAGATCGGCATCGCGTCACTGCGCATGATTATCGACGAGAAGAAGACGGTGAAACACCTGAAATACGACTGGTAACCAACTCCCCCTCGATCCACCACCACCCACCAGAGATTATGGCAAAGAAAGAGCTGACGTACGACGATGTCCTCGAAGAACTGAAAGCCAAGCGATATCACCCCATCTACTACCTGATGGGGGAAGAGTCGTATTATATCGACTTGCTGGCCGACTATATCGCCGAAAACGTGCTCACCGAGACGGAACGGGAGTTTAACCTCACGGTGATGTACGGCGCCGATATCGACAGCGTGGCCACCATCGTCAACGCCGCCAAGCGTTACCCCATGATGTCGGACTACCAAGTGGTGATGGTGAAAGAGGCGCAAGGCATCAAAAGCATGGAAGACTTGGCGTTCTACCTACAGAAGCCGCTCCGCTCCACGCTCTTGGTGATATGCCACAAACACGGCACGCTGGACCGGCGAAAGAAACTCGCCGCCGAGATAGAGAAGAACGGCGTGCTATTCGAATCGAAGAAGCTGAAAGATACCCAACTACCAGCCTTCATCAACACGTATATGAAGAAACGGGGAGTGGATATGGACCCGAAAGCCACGGCCATGGTGAGCGAATTCGTAGGGACGGACCTCGGACGCCTCACCGGCGAGCTGGAGAAGCTCATCATCACGCTACCCACAGGGCAGATACGTGTCACGCCCGAGCAGGTGGAGAAGAACATCGGCATCAGCAAGGACTACAACAACTTCGAACTACGCAACGCCTTGGTAGAAAAAGATGTCTTAAAGGCCAACAAAATAATAAAATACTTTGAGGAAAATCCCAAGGCCAATCCCATCCAGGCAACGCTGCCGTTACTCTTTAACTTCTTCTCCAACCTGATGCTGGCCTACTACGCCACGGACAAGTCCGAGCATGGCGTGGCCGAGATGCTCGGATTTCGGTCGGGCTGGCAAGCGCGCGACTACATCACGGCCATGCGTCGATATAGCGGAGTGAAGACGATGCAAATCATTAGCGAAATACGATATGCCGACGCTAAGTCGAAGGGATTGGGGGCGACCAACAACCTGACGAACGGCGACATCATGCGTGAACTTGTATTTAAGATTTTGCATTAGAGCCTACTTCCCTTTCCTTATTTCCCCTTCTTGAATCACCCGGCCGTCACTTCTCAAGAGATGGCCGTCTCTTGCCTAACTCACGGCCGTCTCTTGCTTAGTTGACGGCCATCTTTTTAAAATTCATGGCCGTCTTTTCTCAACTCACGGCCGTGACATTGTAGACGTGTCCTCTCCCTGATTTTTAGACGCTGGCGAAGGCTTTGTTCCTAAATGGACTCAAAAGTGTATGAGTCGCTTGTCATTGCACGAGTTTCAGCCCCCATTTTTCTATTTCGAACTAAATAGTAAGTCGCGTTTGTGTGTATAAACTCCTATATTACAGTTATTTAATCGATAAATAGCCCCCGTAGAATCGAAAAAATGCGGAGTACTGTCACTTAGGCCGTAATTATGGCAAGGATTCCCCCATAACAGAGAAGATGTTAAGATATGATTCGATTGGATGGAGAATACATCTGTGAATAAGGCATTCCCAAGTGTGGAACTTATTGCATCCGCAACTATGAGGATTTACTTTTGTATATTACCATATTTACAAGAATATACCCTACGCAGACATGCACAAATAGATTTGTGAACGAAGAGTTCGTTTACAATTCTATATTATTCATGTAAACAGGTAATCATCAGCTTTCACAATTCTAATTTCATCCTCCTATCAGGGGATTCTTATAGAATTAATATGCTGTAAACAATGTGATTATATCTATATTATAAATAGAAGGATAAAATGAGGCACTTGTAAGCGGCTTACATTTGTGAATGAGATCCTGTAGAGCCAACTATTTTAACTGAATACTCCTTATTATTAATAACTTATATTCGTTTATTCATTTAATAGAAGAATATCTTCTAAGCGATGATTCCAGGACTACACAAATGTGTCCGTATCCAAATGTGAATGCTAAGCAGAATTGTATTTCTCACATTTATATATGTAAAGTTTGCGTTTGTGAAATCAAAGCATTACTTTTGTATCGCAATAGGCGATGTGAATACATTAGTGAACATTACGCTTATACATACCAATAACCCATTAAAACAGGTCGTATGGAACTAAAAGATCGGATTAAAGTAATTATGGATAGAGAAAGTCTCTCTCCACGAGCTTTTGCGGATGCTATCGGTTTGCAGCAATCCACACTATCCCACATCCTGAACGATAGGAACAAGCCGAGCTTGGACGTGGTGATGAAGATTCATCAGCGCTATCCAGAGGTCAGCCTCGAATGGTTGATCGACGGAGTTGGCAACATGCTCCTTTCGGGCGACGATGAGGACTGGCGAGTGCCGGTCGCCGCAGGTAATGGTGGCTACCGACAGACTTCTTTGTTCGACGAGAATCCCGTAAATCAGCCCAAAGAGACTGTTGGCGCAGAAAATCGCAAGGAAATGGCGACAAGAAAGGGAGAAAACGCACGTAACTCACCTGTGGTACAGGAGATTAAGTACATAGAACGTCCTGCGAGGAAAATCACCGAAATACGCATTTTCTTCGACGACAACACCTACGAGATATTCGGCCCTAAAGGTGAGAAGTAAAATCGGGCGGGACGCATGTCGGGGCTTTGAGCAAATTCATGTATCTTTGCGCCGAGAATAGCGAATATACAGATATATATGAAGAAGTACATTTTAGACCTGGAGGTGACGGAGAACGTGAGCCTGAACGCCAACTACGTGCTGCTGAAGCTCACCGCGGCCTCCACGCTGCCTCCCATGCTACCCGGGCAGTTTGCCGAAGTGCGGGTGGACAATTCGCCTACCACCTTCCTGCGCCGCCCTATCTCCATTAACTTTGTCGACAAGGCGCGCAACGAATTGTGGCTGCTCATCCAGCTCGTGGGCGACGGTACCCGCCAGTTGGCCAAGCTTCGGCAAGGCGACACGCTCAACGCCGTGCTGCCGCTGGGCAATGCGTATACCATCCCCGACGAGCGTTCCGAACGGCTGCTGCTGATAGGCGGAGGCGTCGGTACGGCTCCTATGCTCTATTTGGGCGAGCAACTCTGCCTAAAGGGGCATAAACCAACCTTCCTGCTGGGCGCGCGCGGCGAGAAGGATTTGCTTCAGCTGAAGGATTTCGCCCGGTACGGCGAGGTGTACACCACTACCGAGGACGGTAGTCACGGCGAGCGAGGCTATGTCACCCAACACTCCCTATTGACAAAAGTAAAGTTCGAGCGGATCTATACCTGTGGACCCAAGCCAATGATGATGGCCGTGGCTCGATATGCCAAAAGTGAAGGGATAGCTTGCGAGGTGTCGCTGGAGAACACAATGGCGTGTGGAATAGGAGCTTGTTTGTGCTGCGTGGAGAACACCACGGAAGGCAACGTTTGCGTTTGTAAAGAAGGGCCGGTTTTTAATATCAATAAACTATTATGGCAGATTTAAGTGTAAATATTGGTAACTTAGTGCTGAAGAATCCCGTAATGACGGCTTCGGGCACATTCGGATATGGCGAAGAGTTTGCCGATTTCATTGACATTGAGCGAATAGGCGGTATAATTGTGAAAGGTACTACTCTTCACAAACGTGAAGGCAACCCATATCCAAGGATGGCAGAGACACCTTCGGGGATGTTAAACGCTGTGGGACTGCAAAATAAGGGAGTAGACTACTTCGTGAACGAACTCTATCCCCGTATAAAAGGTGTGCAGACAAGTATAATTGTGAATGTTTCGGGATCTATGGTCGACGATTATGTGAAAACGGCCGAGATCATCGGCCAGCTTGACAATATTCCTGCCATCGAGCTGAACATCTCGTGCCCGAACGTGAAGCAAGGAGGAATGGCCTTTGGCGTGTCGGCCAAAGGAGCCTTCGAGGTGGTGAGTGCGGTGCGTGCGGCCTACGGGAAGACGCTCATCGTCAAGCTCTCGCCCAACGTTACCGACATCACCGAGATAGCCCGTGCCGTCGAGGCGGCTGGCGCGGACAGCGTCTCACTCATCAATACATTGCTGGGAATGGCTATTGACGCGGGTTCCAGGCGTCCGGTGCTTTCCACGGTCACGGGCGGACTGTCGGGTCCGGCTGTTAAGCCCATTGCCTTGCGCATGGTGTGGCAAGTGGCCAATGCGGTAAATATTCCAGTCATAGGCTTAGGGGGTATCATGGACTGGGAGGATGCGGTGGAATTCATGCTCGCGGGTGCTTCGGCCATTCAGATAGGTACGGCAAACTTCATCGATCCGACGGTAACCATCAAAGTTATCGATGGTGTGAATACTTACTTGGAACAGCATGGATATCACTCTGTGAAGGAAATTATAGGTGCGCTGGAGGTATAAGTGAAAACATACAATAACCATTCGCACCTTTATCGATAGAAAAGTGACACTTTCCGGCTCCGGCTCTTCTCCTTCTTTTTATTGGGAAAGGTAGGCGATAGGGCGACGCTTTCTCTGGAGGCCGATAAACGAATGAGGCGGACTGTAAACGTAAACAGTCCGCCTCATTTGTTTCTTTAAGATGGCTTGCGCAAAACCATAATTGATTACAAACTCGTTAGCCGCGTTTTTTACTCCTTCAGCAAGTCGGGGCGTAGTCGTCGCGTCCGCTCTATGGATTGCTGGAGTTCCCACTCCTTTATCTTCGCCTCGTGTCCCGAGAGGAGGATGTCGGGCACCTTCCAGCCTTTATAATCCGCCGGGCGGGTGTAGACGGGAGCGGCCAGCAAGTTATCCTGAAACGAATCGGAGAGGGCGGACTGTTCGTCGGAGATGACGCCGGGAATGACGCGCACGATGGCGTCGGCCATCACTGCCGCCGCCAACTCCCCCCCGGTGAGCACATAGTCGCCGATGCTGATCTCCTTCGTGATGAGATGCTCACGGATGCGGTAATCAATGCCTTTGAAGTGTCCGCAGAGGATGATGAGGTTTTGCGCCAGCGAGAGGGTGTTGGCCACGTGCTGGTCGAACTGCTCACCGTCGGGCGTGGTGAATATCACCTCGTCGTACGTCCGTTCGGCCTTAAGCGTGTCGATGCATCGCTCGATAGGTTCAATCTTCATCACCA
Source organism: Mediterranea sp. (in: CFB group bacteria) (assembly GCA_031261785.1). GTDB lineage: Bacteria > Bacteroidota > Bacteroidia > Bacteroidales > Bacteroidaceae > Bacteroides. Next base: position 9,645 of record JAISIZ010000095.1, on the reverse strand, counting down.
TGCCGGCAAATCCGCCGAACGGATAGTCGTCCACCCGTCGGTACTTGTCCTCGGTATAGTCGCGCAGGTTATGGATGTGGAACTCGGCAATGCCTTTGTTTTGGGCGCGTTTCATGATGGAGCAATTGAAGAAGCCCTCTATCATCTCGGGCAAAACGGTTATGATGTCAATGCGCATAAGCTTTTAATTTTCGGCAAAAGTACAAATATTCGGAGATAAAGCCCCACTTATTCAAAGATAAACCCGTATTTTTGCCCCCAACAAAAAGCTTCGATTATGGATATAAAGGAAAAGATAGAGGCGCTACGTGCCGAGCTTCACCGCCACAATTACAACTACTACGTGCTGAACGCCCCCGAGATTTCGGACAAAGAGTTCGACGACAAGATGCGCGGGCTTCAGGAACTGGAGCAAGCCCATCCCGAGTATGCCGACGACAACTCGCCCACCATGCGTGTGGGGAGCGACATCAACAAGAACTTCAAGCAGGTGGCGCACCAGTATCCCATGCTCTCGCTGGGCAACACCTACTCCGAGGGCGAGGTGTCCGACTGGTACGAGCGCGTGAGCAAAGCCTTGGACGAGGAGTTCGAGGTGTGCTGCGAGATGAAGTTCGACGGCACCTCCATCTCCCTGACCTACGAGAAAGGCAAATTGGTACGCGCCGTCACCCGAGGCGACGGCGAGAAAGGCGACGACGTGACCGACAACGTGAAGACCATCCGCTCCATCCCCCTTGTGCTGCATGGCGACGGCTACCCCGCCTCGTTCGAGATTCGCGGGGAGATACTGATGCCGTGGGTAGTGTTCGAGGAGCTGAACCAGGAACGGGAGGCGAACGAAGAGCCACTCTTCGCCAACCCCAGGAACGCCGCGTCGGGCACGCTGAAGCTCCAGAATTCCTCCATCGTGGCCTCGCGCAAGCTCGACGCCTACCTTTATTATCTGCTGGGCGATGAACTTCCGCACGACGGACATTACGAGAACCTGCGAGAGGCGGCCAAGTGGGGCTTCAAGGTCTCGGACATCACGCGGAAGCACAAGACGTTGGACGAGATCTTCGCCTTCATCAGCTATTGGGACAACGCACGGAAGAACCTGCCCGTAGCCACCGACGGCATCGTGCTCAAGGTGAACAGCCTACGCCAACAGCGCGAGCTGGGCTTCACCGCCAAGTCGCCCCGCTGGGCCATCGCCTACAAGTTCCAGGCCGAGCAGGCGTTGACGCGGCTCAACAAGGTGAGCTACCAAGTGGGGCGAACGGGGGCCATCACGCCAGTGGCCAACCTCGACCCCGTGCAGCTCTCGGGAACCGTCGTGAGGCGTGCGTCGCTCCACAACGCCGACATTATCGAGGCGCTCGACCTTCACATCGGCGACATGGTGTACGTGGAGAAAGGCGGAGAGATCATCCCCAAAATCACGGGCGTGGACAAGGAAGCCCGCAGCTTCATGCCGGGCGAGAAAGTGCGTTTCATCGCCACCTGCCCCGAGTGTGGCAGCCGGCTGGTGCGCTACGAGGGAGAAGCCGCCTATTACTGCCCCAACGACACCGCCTGCCCCCCGCAGATCAAGGGACGGATAGAGCACTTCATCAGCCGGAGGGCGATGAACATCGACGGACTGGGTCCCGAAACGGTCGACATGTTCTACCAGCAAGGGCTGGTGCGCGACGTGGCCGACCTCTACGTACTGACCGCGAAGCAAATAAGGACGTTGGACCGGATGGGTGAGAAGTCGGCCGAGAACATCGTCGCCAGCATCGGACGGAGCAAGGAGGTGCCCTACGAGCGGGTTATCTTCGCCTTGGGCATACGCTTCGTGGGCGAGACGGTGGCCAAGAAGTTGGCCCGCGCCTTCGATAGCGTCGACGAATTGCGTCGTGCCGACCACGACACGCTGGTCGGCGTCGACGAGATCGGCGAGAAAATCGCGCAAAGCATACTGGCCTACTTCGCGAACGAAGGCAACAACGAGCTGGTGCGCAAGCTCGAAGCCGTAGGCTTGCAATTCCGCCGAGCGGAAGAGGACCTCACCGGACGCACCGACAAGCTGGCGGGACAGACTATCGTCATTAGCGGAGTTTTCAATAAGTACTCGCGCGACGACTACAAAACGATGATCGAGAAGAACGGCGGACGGAACGCCGCCTCCATCTCGGGCAATACCACTTTTGTGCTGGCGGGAGAGAACATGGGGCCAGCCAAGCTGGAGAAAGCGCGGAAAATGGGGATACGCATCGTCAACGAGGACGAATTTCTGCAATTACTATCGTGAGAGATAAAAATATATTCGTACTTTTGCGGCGAACAAATAAGAGATTATAATAAAACTCATGATATCGACTAAATTGAGAGGAATGGGGGTAGCATTGATTACTCCTTTCAAAGAAGACGAGAGCGTGGACTACGACGCGCTGACGCGCATGGTAGATTACCTGTTACAAAACAACGCGGACTTCCTCTGCGTATTGGGCACCACCGCCGAGACGCCCACGCTCACCGAAGAAGAGAAGAAAGTGATAAAGAAGATGGTCATCGACCGAGTGAACGGGCGCGTCCCCATCCTGCTGGGCGTGGGAGGCAACAACACCCGGGCCGTGGTGGATGCCCTGAAGAACGACGACTATACCGGCGTGGATGCCGTGCTCTCCGTGGTGCCATACTACAACAAACCATCGCAAGAAGGCATCTACCAGCACTACAAAGCCATCGCGCAGGCCACCGAATTGCCTATCGTGCTCTATAACGTACCCGGACGAACCGGCGTGAACATGACGGCGGCCACCACGTTGCGCATCGCCCGCGACTTCCCAAACGTCATAGCCATCAAGGAGGCGTCGGGCAACATCACCCAGATGGACGACATTATAAAGAACAAGCCCGAGAACTTCAACGTCATATCAGGCGACGACGGCATCACCTTTCCCCTTATCACCTTGGGAGCCGTGGGGGTCATCTCCGTGATAGGCAACGCTTTCCCCCGCGAGTTCAGCCGCATGACGCGGCTGGCGCTGCAAGGCGACTTCGCCAATGCCCTCACCATACACCACCGGTTCACCGAACTCTTCGACCTCCTCTTCGTGGACGGCAACCCCGCCGGCGTGAAGTCCATGCTGAACGCCATGGGCATGATAGAGAACAAGCTCCGCTTGCCGCTCGTGCCTACCCGCATCACCACGTTCGAGGCCATACGCAAGGTGCTCAACGGACTGAACATCAAGTGCTGATCGGAAGCCCTTATTCGGCCACAAATTCGTTTTTTTAGCGCATTGTCATGGAACGGAACGATTTTATTCGTAAGTTTGCCCCATCTTGATACCCATAAAGCATTTAGGAACCAAAAAACAATAAAGAAATCAATTATGAAAAAAATCATGCGATGCACCGCCGCTGTCATGTTATTGGCACTGATAGCGGTAAGTTTCTCGGCCTGTGGCCCGGATGAGTCGATAGAAGAACGATTGTTCGGACGTTCGTGGGCAGGCGACATTGGCCTGAACGACGAATACGGTTATTCGTTGTACAGCGTGTTCCAGTTCCTGCCCGACGGAACGGGATGGGAATACAGCTATTACCAGGACAACGATGAGCGGTATAACACTTACCAGTTCTATTGGCAATGGGACGGACGAGGAACCAACATCATCCTCGACTATGGTGGCAACTACGTGTCGTACATGGAGAACGTGTACGTGGGTGGCGGAGAAATGACCGGCATTTATTACAACGACTATTATAGCAACGCCCCCGGCGTCCGCTTCAGGCTCGAAGCGGGATACTGATAAATAGTGATTAGGGGTTAGTGATTAGTGATTAGCGGGGTGAGGTATTTGTTCACCACAGATTACACAGATTCACACAGATTATTTTCATTCTCGCGTAAGCTTCTGCTTACCGTAATCATATAATCTGTGTGAATCTGTGTAATCTGTGGTGCCCTTCCCCGCGATAGCCACTGATTATCATTCTTTCTTCTTCAGGAATAGCTTTTTGAACTCCGGCGGATAGGGCGTCTCAAACTCCATCAGCTCCCCGGTGACGGGATGGTAGAAGCAGAGCTTGAAGGCATGGAGTGCCATCCGTCCGAGGGGATTGGGGGTGTCCTCGTATCCATATCGCCCGTCGCCCACGACGGGATGTCCCAGCGTTTCCACGTGTACGCGGATTTGATTCTTGCGTCCCGTCTCGAGGCGAAGCTCGAGCAGCGAATATCCGTTGGCCCGCTTGATGACGCGATAGTGGGTGATGGACTTCGCCCCACCGTCGTCGTACGGGCTGGAGCTGACGTACAAGGTGTGGTCGGTGAGCCACGATATCACCGTCCCGGCATCTCGCTCCACCTCCCCCTGCACCACGGCCACGTAGCGGCGGTCGACGACGATGTCGTGCCAGTTGTCGCGCAGCTTGTGCTGTGTCTTCTCGTCCTTGGCGAACATCATCAAGCCCGAGGTATCGCGGTCCAGCCGATGCACGATGTACACCCGTCGCTGCCGTCCCGAGCGGGCCACGTATTCGTTGAGTATGGTGAAGGCGGTGCGCTCCTTCTGGCGCTCGGTGTTGACCGATAGCAGGCTATGTGCTTTCTCCACCACCATGATGTAGGGATCCTCGTACACCAGCTTCAGCAACCGGTTGTGGAACTCCTTTTTCCCCTTCTCCTTGCTTATCTGTACCTTCGTGCCGGGCTTCAGGGGGAAATTGTATTGCGTGGTGATCATCTTGTCCACCAGTACCACCCGTTTGCTAAGCAGCGATTTCAGCTTGGTACGGCTGGCTTCGGGCATCATGGCGGCCAAGAACTCCATCAGTTCCATCGGTTCGCGCACGATATAGTCCGTATATTGAGAACTTGTCCTCAATGCGGATGTCGTCGGGGTCGTTCGTTTCATTCCTACTTATACTATCTATACTATCTATACTACTTATACTACTCTGGCTACTTAACTACTCTAACTACTTATCCCATTTCTCCGCTCCATCAGCACCACGTTCTCCACGTGATGTGTATGGGGAAACATATCCACGGGCTGTACGGCCGTAACCCGGTATTCGGGGTCGAGCATTTTCAGGTCGCGTGCCTGCGTGGCGGGGTTGCAGCTGACGTACACGATGCGCTTCGGCCTGGCGAGCAGGAGCACGTCGATCACGTCTTCGTGCATGCCTGCGCGTGGAGGGTCGGTGATGACCACGTCGGGCCGTCCATGCTCGTCGATGAACGTCTCGTTGAGCACGTCTTTCATGTCGCCGGCGAAGAAGAGCGCGTTTTGTATCCCGTTTATCTCGGCGTTCACCTTGGCGTCCTCGATGGCCTCGGGCACGTACTCGATGCCGATCACCTGCCGGGCCTGCCGTGCCACGAAGTTGGCGATAGTGCCCGTACCCGTGTATAGGTCGTACACCAGCTCGTCGCCGGTCAGTCCCGCGAACTCCCGGGCTACCTTATACAGGTTGTACGCCTGTTCGGAATTGGTTTGGTAGAACGACTTCGGCCCGATCTTGAAACGCAGTCCCTCCATCTGCTCGAAGATGTGGTCGCGTCCGCTAAACACGTGCACGTCGAGGTCGCCGATGGTATCGTTGCACTTATTGTTGACGACATACAGGAGCGAGGTGATTTCGGGGAAGCTGTCGGCCACGAAGCGCAGCAGCTCATGGAAGAGGCGCATCTCGTCTTCCTCGCCGATCTTGCAGATAAGGATGACCATCAGCTCGCCCGTGGACGAGGTGCGTATGATGATGTTGCGCAACATGCCTTCCTGCGTGCGCAGGTTGATGAATGAATAGCCGTGCTCGTAGGCATAGCCTCGTATGGTGTTGCGGATGCGGTTGGAGATATCGTCCTGTAGCCAGCATTTCTCGATGTCCAGTACCTTGTCGAATCCTCCGGGGATATGGAATCCCACGACGTTCATCTGCTCGTACGTCACCCCTTGCCTCATCTCCTCGGTGGTGAGCCAACGCTTGTTGGAGAAGGTAAACTCCAGTTTGTTGCGGTAAAATTCCGTCTTGGCCGAGCCAAGGATAGGCGAGATCTCGGGCAACTCTATCCGCCCTATCCGACGCAGGTTGTCCTGCACTTGCCTCTGCTTGTACCTGAGTTGCTCGGAATAGGGCAGTATCTGCCATTTGCATCCGCCGCAAATGCCGTAATGTTGGCAGAAAGGTACGGCACGCACGGGCGACAGCGTGTGGAAGTTCACCACGTCGGCCTCGGCGTAATTGTGCGTCTTTCGACGGATTCGCAAGTCCACCACGTCGCCCGGAGCCACGTAGGGTACGAAGATCACCAGGTCGTTCACCCTCGTGATGGCTTTCCCTTCGGCGGCCACGTCCATGATTGTCACTCGCTCCAGCAACGGAAATTCTTTCTTCTTTCTTGCCACGTATATCAGTGATTAGTGATTAATTGTTTGCGATTACGCCGCGAAAGTAGCTCTTTTTTGTGGATATATCCACGTTGTTCGCACAAATAATGGCGGATTGCTATCTCTAAATTGCATTTTTAGTGAAAGTTTTTGGGCAATTTATTTCCCGATTTCTGAAATATACTTAGCTTTGCGGTCTGATTTAAACAATAGAATAACTTTAAAGAGCCAATATTATGGACAAAAAAAGAGTGTATACGTTTGGCAACGGCTTAGCCGAAGGAAAGGCCGACATGAGAAATTTGTTGGGCGGCAAGGGTGCCAACCTTGCCGAAATGAATCTCATCGGTGTGCCCGTACCTCCTGGATTCACCATCACTACGGAGGTTTGCTCGGAATACTACGAGAAGGGAAAAGAGCAAGTGGTCGCCTACTTGAAAAGTGAGGTGGAGAATGCCATCGCCAACGTAGAGACACTGATGAAATCGAAATTTGGCGACGTGGAGAACCCTTTGCTGGTCTCCGTGCGCTCGGGTGCCCGCGCCTCCATGCCGGGAATGATGGACACCATCCTGAACTTAGGCCTAAACGACGAGGTTGTGGAGGGAATGACGCGCAAAACGGGCAACGCCCGCTTTGCCTGGGATTCGTACCGCCGCTTCGTGCAGATGTACGGCGACGTGGTGCTGGGCATGAAGCCCATCAACAAGGAAGACGTGGATCCGTTCGAGGCCATCATCGAGGACGTGAAACACGCCAAGGGCGTGAAGTTGGACAATGAGCTGGAAGTGGCCGACCTCAAGGAGCTGGTGAAACGCTTCAAGGCCGCCGTGAAGGAACAGACCGGACAGGATTTCCCCATCTCCGCCTACGAGCAGCTCTGGGGTGCCATCTGCGCCGTGTTCAACTCGTGGATGAACGACCGGGCCATCCTCTATCGTAAGATGGAAGGCATACCCGACGAGTGGGGAACGGCCGTCACCGTGCAAGCCATGGTGTTCGGCAACATGGGCGACACGTCGGCTACCGGCGTTTGCTTCTCGCGCGACGCCGGCACGGGCGAGGATCTCTTCAACGGCGAATACCTCATCAACGCCCAGGGCGAAGACGTGGTGGCCGGCATCCGTACTCCCCAGCAGATCACCAAGATCGGCTCCCAACGCTGGGCCGAGCTGGCCGGTGTGAGCGAGGAAGTACGCGCGACGAAGTATCCCTCTATGGAAGAGGCTATGCCCGCTATCTATAGCGAACTGGACACGCTCCAGACCAAGCTGGAGAATCACTACAAGGACATGCAAGACATGGAGTTCACCGTGCAAGAAGGGAAGCTCTGGTTCTTGCAGACACGCAACGGCAAGCGTACCGGAGCGGCCATGGTGAAAATCGCCATGGACTTGTTCCGACAAGGCGTCATCGACGAGAAGACCGCCCTGATGCGCGTGGAACCCAACAAGCTGGACGAGTTGCTGCACCCCGTGTTCGACAAAGACGAGCTGAAGCAAGCCAAGGTGCTCACCCGCGGATTGCCCGCCTCTCCGGGAGCGGCCACGGGACAGATCGTGTTCTTCGCCGACGATGCCGCCGAGTGGTATGCCGCCGGCAAGCGCGTGGTGATGGTGCGCATCGAGACATCGCCCGAGGACCTGGCCGGTATGGCCGTGGCCGAGGGTATCCTCACCGCCCGCGGAGGCATGACCTCGCACGCCGCCGTCGTGGCGCGTGGCATGGGTAAATGCTGCGTCTCGGGGGCAGGAGCGCTGAATATCGACTACAAGGCCCGCACGGTGACCGTGGATGGTGTGCTCCTGAAGGAGGGCGACTTCATCTCACTGAACGGAAGCACCGGCGAGGTGTACAAGGGACAAGTGCCCACCAAGGCTGCCGAGCTGTCGGGCGACTTCGCCGACCTCATGAAGCTGGCCGACAAATACACACGCCTGCAAGTACGTACCAACGCCGACACGCCGCACGACGCGGAAGTGGCCCGCCATTTCGGTGCCGTAGGCATCGGTCTCTGCCGTACGGAGCACATGTTCTTCGAGGGCGAGAAGATTAAGGCCATGCGCGAGATGATCCTGGCCGAGGACGCCGAAGGGCGCCGGAAGGCACTGGAGAAGATCCTGCCATACCAAAAGGCCGACTTCAAAGGCATCTTCAAGGCTATGGCCGGATACCCCGTCACCGTTCGCCTGCTCGATCCGCCTTTGCACGAGTTTGTACCGCACGACCTGAAAGGGCAGCAAGAGATGGCCGACGCCATGGGCGTGAGCCTGGAGTACATCCAGCAACGGGTGGAATCGCTCTGCGAGCACAATCCTATGCTGGGACATCGCGGCTGCCGTCTGGGCAACACCTATCCCGAAATCACGCAGATGCAGACACGTGCCATCCTCGGCGCGGCATTGGAGCTGAAGAAAGAGGGTGTGGAGACGCATCCCGAGATCATGGTGCCCCTCACCGGTATCCTGTACGAGTTCGTGGAGCAGGAGAAGGTGATTCGCGCCGAGGCCGCCAAACTCTTTGAAGAGGTAGGCGACAGCATCGACTTCAAGGTGGGAACCATGATTGAGGTACCTCGTGCCGCGCTGACGGCCAATCGCATCGCCTCCTCGGCGGAATTCTTCTCTTTCGGGACCAACGACCTCACGCAGATGACTTTCGGTTACTCGCGCGACGATATTGCCTCGTTCCTCCCCGTCTATCTGGAGAAGAAGATCCTGAAGGTCGACCCCTTCCAGGTGCTCGACCAGAATGGAGTGGGGCAGTTGGTACGCATGGCCACGGAGAAAGGCCGCGCCATCCGTCCCGACTTGAAGTGCGGTATTTGCGGCGAACATGGCGGCGAACCTACTTCCGTGAAGTTCTGCCACAAGGTTGGCTTGAATTACGTGAGCTGCTCACCGTTCCGCGTGCCCATCGCACGCCTGGCAGCGGCGCAAGCGGCTATTGAAGGATAAGGTTCTGGCTTCGATTGTATCATATAATTAAAGTTCCCCCCCCTCGCTCACAGGTTAGACCTGGTTACAGATCCGCGAGGTGGTAACTCTGAGTCCTCCCTTCCAGCGGAGGGGAGGTGCCCGAAGGGCGGAGGGGAGCGACAAAACAATCGTCACAACTGTCACTGATTTCAAGCTTCTGTACGCTCATTCTTTGTCCCTCCCCTCCGCCCTCCGGGCACCTCCCCTCCGCTGGAAGGGAGGACTCAGAGTTACCACCTCGCGGATCTGTAACCAGGTCTAACCTGTGAGCGAGGGGGGGGAACTTTAATTATATGATA
>JAISIZ010000099.1 GCA_031261785.1 Mediterranea sp. (in: CFB group bacteria) | reverse complement strand
TTGATGGCCATACACCACTTGGATAGCTATTTGGTAGACAGCACTTTTTGCATCACTCACGAAGAGGCGCAGAAAAGTCCTCCTCCCTACGAAAAGATGAATGCCTCGAGAACCATCTTTGAGAACATCGCGAATAATTTGCGGCTGACCGTCCACAATGCCGACCCCAAGCACAGCGACTACGTGGACGAACGCGCGGCGGAGATCAGGGAATACCTGGACAGGCACCCCGAAATTATCGCCTACGTTACCGTCGACGACATGTATTTGGAAAACGGCCTCGAAGGACACTTCGTCAGTACGGACTACCGACTGGAAGACGAGCATGTCCGCAAATGCGTCGACATCCTCAACAACGAAGACGGCCCCTATCCCCTGAACAAAGAGGAATACGCCAGCGAGCTGGAAGCTTGGCGGGAAAAATACGTTTATTGAGCTTTTTCGCCTGTTGGCTGGCGCGCGCCTACTGAGGCGCGCCGTGCGCCATACTTCCATATCCTAAAGGAGCGATGGATCTATACCTCGTGCGGGCTAATTTTGTGCAATGATTTTTTAGACGCTGATGACACGGATGACACGGATTTATATATTTTAGATCCGTGTCATCCGTGTCATCAGCGTCTAATGAGTTTCGCTTTGTCCGAATGCGCCCCTTTCGCCCCAAGCACAAAAACAGGCCGCACGAAGTATAAATCTCTGCGTTTCTGCTGTTTGCCCCTCCGCGAGGATGCCTTGCGGACAAACATAGTCGTTTTTTACATGATTTATGGGAGATGTTACATTTACGCAAGCCTTTTCGCCCCGTATCTTTGCGGCATGAAATGAAACGTAATCAAGTTGCTTATGAAAACGCATCGGACATTTTACTTATCGCTTATCACTTTCGTCTCCGCCATGGGCGGGCTGCTCTTCGGCTACGACTGGGTAGTCATCGGCGGGGCGAAGATATTCTACGAACCCTTCTTCGGACTGGAAGGCGCGGCGGCGCTACGCGGCTGGGCCATGAGCAGCGCGCTCGTGGGCTGTCTGGTGGGCGCGTTGCTCGCCGGACTATGGAGCGACCGCTACGGACGGAAGAAGATGCTCATCGTCGCGGCGGCGCTCTTCACCCTGTCGGCCTACGGCACGGGGGCGGTGGATAGCTTCTTCTGGTTCATCGTCTGGCGCGTCGTGGGCGGGTTTGGCATCGGCATCGCGTCCAACATCTCACCGATATATATAGCCGAGGTGTCGCCGGCCTCGGTGCGCGGCCGGTTCGTGTCGCTCAACCAGCTGACCATCGTGCTCGGCATCCTCGCCGCGCAGATCGTGAACTGGCAGATAGGCGATTATTACATGCCGGACAAGGACACGCTCTCGCCCGACGGCGTGGAGTGGGCTTGGCGCTGGATGTTCTGGGCCGAGCTGGTGCCCGCGGCGATGTTTTTCGCGCTGGCTTTCGTCATCCCCGAAAGTCCGCGCTGGCTGGCGGTGAACGACCGTCTGGAACGGGCACGGCGCATATTCACCCGCATTGGGGGCGAGGCTCACGCCGAGGCGGAACTGGCCGAGGTGACCGACTCCCTGCGGCAGCCCCGCGAAGAGGGGACGGACTGGCGGCGGCTGCTCCATCCGGGCATGCGCAAGGTGCTCCTTATCGGTATCGTGCTGGCGGTGTTCCAGCAGTGGTGCGGCATCAACATCATCTTCAACTACGCGCAAGAGGTGTTCTCGGCGGCGGGCTATACCGTGTCCGACGTGCTGATGAACATCGTGGTGACGGGCGTGACGAACGTCATCTTCACCTTCGTGGCCATCGCCACCGTCGACCGCTGGGGACGCAAGGCGCTGATGTACACCGGCTCTGCCGGACTGGCGGGCATCTACGTCCTGTTGGGCTGCGGCTACTTCTTCGAGCTGAGCGGCTGGCCGATGCTCGTCCTCGTGGTGCTGGCCATCGCCTGCTACGCCATGTCGCTGGCGCCGGTGACGTGGGTGGTGCTTTCCGAGATATTCCCCACCCGTGTCCGCGGGGCGGCCATGGCCGTGGCCACGTTCTTCCTGTGGGTGGCCAGCTTCCTGCTCACCTATACCTTCCCGTTGCTGAACGAGGCGCTGGGCGCCGCGGGCACGTTCTGGATCTATGGCGGCATCTGCGTGGCGGGATTCCTGTTCATCCGCGCCTATCTGCCCGAGACGAAAGGGAAATCGCTGGAAGAAATAGAAAGGGAAATGGAGAATTAAGAATCGCATAAGATAACAATGGAAAAGATTACTGATTATTTGATCCGGCCCACCGTGACCGAACGGGGCGTGGCACGTGCCTGGGAAGAGACGGTGCCGCTGCCCACCTACGAGGCGGGCGCGCCCGAGAAGAATCCCATCTTCCTCGAGAAGCGGGTGTACCAAGGCAGCTCGGGGGCGGTGTATCCTTACCCCGTCATCGAGGAGGTGTCCGACGAGAAGCGCGACAAGCCCTACCGGGCGCTCTTCCTCGAGAACGAGTACATCAAGGTGATGGTGCTCCCCGAACTGGGCGGACGCATACAGATGGCCTACGACAAGGTGCGCCAGCGCCACTTCGTGTATTACAACCAGGTGATCAAGCCCGCCCTCGTGGGGCTGACGGGACCATGGATCTCGGGCGGCATCGAGTTCAACTGGCCTCAACACCACCGTCCCGGCACCTTCCTGCCCACCGACTGGCGCATAGAGCGGGGAGCCGACGGCAGTGTCACCGTATGGTGCAACGAGGTGGAACGCATGTCGCGCACGCAAGCCGCGCAGGGCTTCACGCTCTACCCGGGCAAGGCGTACATCGAGATCAACGTGCGGGTGTACAATGGCACAGCCTTCCCGCAGACCTTCCTGTGGTGGGCCAATCCCGCCGTGGCCGTGGGCGACCACTACCATTCCGTCTTCCCGCCCGACGTGCACGCCGTCTTCGACCACGGCAAGCGCGACGTGTCCAACTTCCCCATCGCCACAGGCGTCTACTACAAGCAGGACTACTCGGCGGGAGTGGACATCTCGAAGTACAAGAACATACCCGTGCCCACCTCGTACATGGCCATGAAGTCCGACTACGACTTCGTGGGCGGCTACGACGAGAATGAACGCGCGGGACTGCTGCACGTGGCCGACCATCACGTATCGCCCGGCAAGAAGCAATGGACCTGGGGACATGGCGACTTCGGGCAGGCGTGGGACCGCAACCTCACCGACGAGGACGGCCCGTACATCGAGCTGATGACAGGCGTGTACACCGACAACCAACCCGACTTCTCGTGGCTGCAACCCGGCGAGGAGAAGAGGTGGAAACAATACTTCATGCCCTACGCCGAGGTGGGCTACGTGAAGAACGCCACCAAGGACGTGGCGGCCAACGTGGAGGTGGCTGGCGGAAAGGCACACCTTATTATATACGCCACCTCCGAGCGACGACTGACGGTGAGGCTCACCACCCGCCAGGGTGACCTCTGCCTCGACGAGACGACCACCGTCGCCCCCGACCGTATCTATACACGCGACGTACCCGTGGGGACAATGGCGGCCGACGAGCTGCTCCTCACCATCGTCGACACCGACGGGCGCACGCTGCTGACCTATCAGGCCGAGAAACCCAAGATAGAGCCGATGCCCCATCCCGCCAAGGCCGCCAAGCTGCCGAAGGAGATCGCGAGCATCGAGCAACTCTTCCTCACCGGGCAACACTTGGAACAATACCGGCACGCCACGTACAACCCCCTCGACTACTACGAAGAGGCGTTGCGCCGCGAGCCGGGCGACATACGTTGCAACAACGCCGTGGGCCTGCTGCTGATGCGCAAGGGCGAGCCGGGCGAGGCCGAACCCTACTTCCGCCAGGCCATCACCACGCAGACCGAACGCAACCCCAATCCCTACGACGGCGAACCCTACTACAACCTCGGCTGGTGCCTACAGACGCAAGGACGCGCCGACGAGGCTTACGACGCCTTCTACAAATCGACCTGGAACAAGGCGTGGCAAGACGCCGGCTACTTCGCCCTCGCACGGATAGACTGCGCGCGGCAAGAGTGGGAGCGGGCGCTCGAGCATATCGAGACCTGCCTGTCGCGCAACCTGCGGCACTACAAGGCGTTGCACCTCAAAGCCACCATCCTGCGTCACTTGGGACGCTCCGACGAGGCGCTGGCGTTTCTCGACGGCGAGGCGCTGAAGACCGACCCGTTCCACCTCGGTTGCCTCCTCGAGAGGCGACTGCTCACCGCCGACGGGGGCGAGCTGCCCGCCAGCACGGTGCATACCTATATGGAGTACGCCCTCGACTACGCCGCCGCCGGATGCTACGCCGAAGCCTCCGACCTGCTGCGCGAGGCGAAGAGCGACTACCCGATGGCCACGTACGCCCAAGGTTATTTCGCCTCCCGCTCGGGACAGGCGGAGCAAGCCACGGCTTACTACGAGCGAGCGGCCACCCTCGCGCCCGACGGCTGTTTCCCCAACCGCGTGGAAGAGGTGCTCATCCTGCAAGACGCCATCCGCACGTGTCCTACCGACGCGTATGCCTATTACTATCTGGGCAACTTCCGCTACGCCGCCCGCCGCTACCGGGAGGCAAGGGAGTGTTGGGAGCGCGCCATGGCTCTCGCCCCCGGTTTCCCTACCGTGCGGCGCAACCTCTCCTTGGTCTACTTCAACAAATATGGCCTGAAGGAACAAGCCCGCACGCTACTCGAGGAAGCCTTCGCCCTCGACACCACCGACGCCCGCCTCTTTATGGAACTCGACCAGCTCTACAAGCGCATGGGCATGGATGCCCGCGCCCGCCTGGAACGGTACGAGTGCCATGCCGACTTGGTGGAGCGGCGCGACGACCTCTGCATCGAGCGCGTCGCCCTCTACAACCTCGCGGGACGATACGACGAAGCCCTGCGGCTACTTACCACACGTAAGTTCCACCCGTGGGAAGGCGGCGAGGGAAAGGTGACCAAGCAATACCGCGTCTGCCTCATGCAGCTGGCCCGGCAAGCCATGCGCCAAGGCGACGCCGAGCGGGCGCTGGCCCTGCTGCGCCGCGCCGACACCTATCCGCCCAACCTCGGCGAGGGCAAGCTGGCCAATGTCGAGGAGAACGATGTCGACTACCTGAAAGGATTGGCCTGCCAGGCCCTGCGCCGCGCCGACGAGGCCAACGCCCACTTCCGCCGCGCCACCGTAGGCTCGTGCGAACCCCGGCAAGCGTTCTACTACAACGACCAGCAGCCCGACCTCATCTACTACCAAGGCGTGGCGCTGGCCGCCCTGGGCGATGCCGACGAGGCCCGCGGACGCTTCAATCGCCTCATCGACTATGGCAAGCAGCATCTGTTCGACGATTGCCACATCGACTACTTCGCCGTCTCCTTGCCCGACCTCGCCATCTGGGAAGACGACCTCAACGTGCGCAACCGCATCCACTGCCACTACCTCATCGGCCTTGGCGAGAAGGGACTGGGGCGCGTCGACGAGGCACGCCGTTACCTCGCCCAAGCCTTGGCGCTCGACAAGAGCAATATCGATATAGAAATTCACCTTAATGAACTGAATAACGATGAAGATAAAGCATTTACTATTGGCGCTGTGCTGCTGCGCGGCGCTGGGCACAGCCTGCTCGGGTGACGGCCCCACAGTGCCAGAGAGACCCGTCGTGCCGACTCCCGAACCGACCCCTGACCCCACGCCCGACCCCACTCCCGATCCCAACCCGGGAACGGCCGCGTTGCTGCGTGGCGGCGACCTCTCCGAGCTGACTTACATCGAACAGATGGGCGGTAAGTTCTACGACAACGGCCAGCAGAAGGACTGCATCGAGATCCTGAAGAGCTACGGCTTCAACCTGGCCCGCCTGCGGCTCTACAACGACCCGGGCAATCCCAATTACTCGCCCTCCAACCGCCTGCCGGCGGGCATACAGAATCCCGACGACATCCTGAATCTCGCCCGCCGCGTAAAGGACGCGGGGATGCAGATACAGCTCACCTTCCATTACAGCGACTACTGGACCAACGCCGGAGATCAAAACAAGCCGCACGACTGGGTAGGGCTGAGCTACGCCGAGCTGAAGCAGGCGGTGTACGATTTCACCTTCGACTTCATGACGAAGATGAAGGAGCAAGGCACCACCCCCGAGTACGTGTCGCTGGGCAACGAGACGCGCGGAGGCATACTCTTTCCCGACGGTAAGTACGACCAGCCCCGTCAGATGGCCGAACTCTTCAACCAAGGCTACGATGCCGTGAAAGCCGTAGCGCCCGAATCTACGGTCATCATCCACTTGGACGACGCCGGCGGTAGCGGCAACTACGACTGGTTCTTCGGCTTGCTCGACGACAACGGCGGCAAGTACGACATGATAGGAACCTCGTACTACCCCTATTGGACGAAGAAGACCGTGGACGAGATCACCACGTGGGCCAAGTATCAGTCGGAGAAGCTCGGTAAGGACATCCTCATCATGGAGACGGGATACAAATGGAACCCCACCACGCCCGACGGATCGGCGGGGCAGCTCGTGGACAACGGGCCGTACGACGACGTCTATCCCTCGTCGCCGCAAGGCCAGCACGATTTTCTGGCCGAGCTGCGCGCCGGTATCGAGAACGACACCGACGGACGGGTGAAGGGAT
This sequence comes from Mediterranea sp. (in: CFB group bacteria), assembly GCA_031261785.1. Taxonomy (GTDB): domain Bacteria; phylum Bacteroidota; class Bacteroidia; order Bacteroidales; family Bacteroidaceae; genus Bacteroides. The sequence continues at coordinate 6,656 of JAISIZ010000099.1, read as the reverse complement.
TCATCTACTGGGACCCTATCATGATCGCCGTGCCCGGCGTGGGCTGGGAGTTGGGCGGACAGAACGTGGTGAGCAACACCACCCTGTTCGACTTTAACGGCAACGCCCTGATGGCGCTCAACGTATTCAAGGACAATTAATAACTTAACAACAAATACCAATCATGAGAAAAGCATTAGTCTATTGGCTTCTGTTGCCGCTGGCACTCTTTGCCATAAGCTGCGGCGAGGAGCATGATGATGTGGCTCCGGGCCTTTACACCGCGCAGGAGCAACTCGCGACCTTCCCCGGCGATACGATACTCGTATCGGGACAAGCGTCCAACTACGTGGGAATCTCCTCCATCGCCCTCGTCTGCGAGGCTTGGGGAATCAACAAGGTGTACGACCTTAACGCCCAGAAACCCGTCGTGTTCAACTACGACTATCCCCTCATCGTGCCCGCCACGGCCACCTTCGACCAGGTGCTCACGGTGATCATCACCGACAAGAACGGGCTGAGCACCACCAAAGAGGTGCCACTCACCTACCTTACCGACACGCGGATACCGTGGCTCACCACCGCGTTGCCCGCGCAGGTGAGCGTGGACTTCGACGGCGACGCGTCGACAGGCACCTGGGCACTCAACCTCGGCATGGCCGACGACCGCGAGCTGGCCTCCGTGCGCCTGCAAGTGCCGGCCGCCAACGTCGACGAGACGGTAGCCCTCAGCGGACGCTCCGCCACGCTGGCGCGAACGATCACCTTCAACGCCGCGGGAACCTTCCCCGCCACGGTGACGCTGACCGACGCGAGCGGAAACGTCACGGTGATCAGTACCAGCGTGGTGGTGATGCTCACCGAGGAAGAGGACCCCATATCGGATTACGCGCAGATGTTCGTCTTCAGCGCCGACGAGAACACCGCCGACTACCTCGACGGATACTACCACTACATGGACCGCGTGGGCGAGTACCAATACCAAGGCAAGATCTACGTGGCCGCGGATGGCGAGGGATTCTTCTTCGCGCCCACCGAGTCGATGGATGCCGACCTCTTCGGCGCCAGCCCCTACGTCAGCAGCAAGCTGATGAACAAGAACGGGTACGTGGTGCCCATCACCATCGCCACCAAGGGATACTATGGCATCTGGATCGACCTGCAAGCCCATACGTTCAGCACCTGGGCGCTCGACCTCTCGACCGCGCTGACGGGACTGACATTCCAGGCCTCGGGCACCGGATTCAGCGTAGGCGACTGGGGCATGTCGGCCAACATGACGCAGCTCGACACCTATCGGTTCGAGACCGAGCTGACGCAGCTGGGCGCTTACGTGTCGGGTAGCCGGCAGTACTACTTCACCACGCCCGACTGGGCGCACGTGTTCCGCGCCGATGCCGAAGGGTATTGGTGGTACGAGAGCGCCAGCGGCGGTTGCGCCACCTACGTGAGCGACTACGACGGCCCCGTCATCCTCACGTTCGACGCCGCCCTGCCCTGGGGATCGATAAAGAAGGTAAACCCATAATATAATAAGTATGAATACACTATACATCTCTATGAAGAGCAAGGCCATACTGGCGCTCTTCGCGTTCCTCTTCATATCCATCTCGTCGGCGGCTCAGACCATGCAGGTGCGGGGGACGGTGAAGGACGCGCAAGGCGAGGGCATCATCGGTGCCAACGTCATGGTGAAAGGTACGGGCAAAGGTACCATCACGAATATGGAAGGCGAATTCACCCTTCAGGGCGTGAACGCCGGTGAGCAGATAGAAGTCTCCTACACGGGCTACGTCACCCAGGCCAAGCCCGCCGCGCCCAATATGGCCTTCGTGATACACGAGGACGCGGAGCTGCTGGACGAAGTCGTGGTAGTGGGCTACGGCTCCACGAAGCGAAGCAACATCTCCGGCGCGGTGGCCTCGGTGAAGACCGAGGAGCTTCCCACCGCGGCGTCGGCCTCGATTGGCGAGATGCTGCGCGGACGCGCCGCCGGCATGAACGTGACCTCGAATAGCGCGGCCCCGGGGTCGTCGCTGAGCATCGCCATTCGCGGAGGGCTGTCGGGACAGGCGCCGCTGATCGTCGTGGACGGCATACCGCAAGCCCCGACATCCAACATCTCGTCGGGTACCATCTACGCGGGAACGGGGAAAGACGGCGGACTGATCAACATCAACCCCAACGACATCGAGAGCATCGACATCCTCAAGGACGCCTCGGCAGCCGCCATCTACGGCTCCGACGCCTCGGGAGGCGTCATCCTCATCACCACCAAGCGCGGCAAGGAAGGCAAGCCGGAGGTGAGCTACTCGGGATCGGTGGCGCTCTCGTACATCAAGGACGCGCCCAACTTCCTGAAGGCGAAAGACTTCATGACCGTGCAGAACCAGGTGTTCGACGAACTCGGACGCGGAAGCGAGAAGAAGTTCAGTGAGCAACAGATCGCCAACTTCGTGGGCGACGGTACCGACTGGATGAAGGAGGTGACCCGCGTCGGCATGGTGAACGAGCACAACCTGTCGGTCACGGCGGGCGGAAAGGATACGAAGGCCCTCTTCTCGTTGAGCTACTACAACCACCAGGGCATAGCGAAGAACAACTCGATGGAACGCGTCACCGGACGCCTCAACGTGGACCAAAATTTTGGCAAGTATGTCAGGGCGGGCATCAACTCCACCTTCTCTCAGATAGGCTATCGGGACGTCCCCTTAGGCGACGCCCGGCAGGAGAAGTCGGCGCTCATCTACTCGGCCATGACGTTTATCCCCACGGTACCCGTGTACGACGAGAACGGCAACTTCTCCGACAACCCCATCCGCACCAACATCTACCCCAACCCCGTGTCGCTGCTCAACATCGACGACCGCACCAGCAGCAAGGACCTCTACGTGAGCGGATACCTCGAGTTCCGCCCCATCAAGGAGCTGCTCGTGAAGGCGACGGGAGGTTTTGACATCAAGGACGTGCAGAAGGACCAGTACATCCCCACGACCACGAAAGAGGGATACGGGGTGAACGGACAGGCGTCGAAGCAGAACGCCAAGAGCCAGATGAACCTTGTCAACATCATCGCGCAGTACCAGAAAGTGTTCGACGGGAAGCACGACCTGAGCGTGATGGCCGGATGGGAGTACAAGAAGCAATCGTGGGAAGGAATGGGCATCATAGCCAACCAGTTCCCCTTCGACAACGCCGGGGCGAACAACCTGGCCAACAGCGCGCAGGAGAAACCCGGCATCAGCTCGTACAAAGGTTCCAGCGAGATGGCGTCGTTCATCTCCCGCGTGAACTATACGTATAACAACCGCTACATCCTCACCGCCAACCTCCGCGTCGACGGTTCGTCCAACTTCTCCAAGAAGCACCAGTGGGGAGCCTTCCCCGGCGTGTCGCTGGCCTGGCGCGTGAAGGAGGAGAGCTGGCTGCAAGACGTCGACTGGCTCTACAACCTCAAGCTGCGCGCCGGCGTGGGACAGACGGGCAACGCCGGATACCTCACGGGCATCAATACCTATTACAGCGTGATGAACGGCGCCTTCGCCCCCGGCGGGACCATCGTCAACGGCGTGGCCATGTCGAAGATAGGCAACGAGAACCTGAAGTGGGAGACGCTGACCGACTACAACATCGGCGTCGACTTCGGCCTGTTCGGCGGCCGCCTCTCGGGTACCGTCGACCTCTATCAGCGCATGCGCAAGGACGTGATTCTCTCCAAGGCGCTCATGTCGTACCACGAGCTGGCCAGCATCGACTACAACTCCGGCGACGTCTACCGCGCACGGGGCATCGACGTAGGGTTGCACTCCGTGAACTTCGACACCAAGGACTTCGGCTGGACCACCGACCTCAACTTCTCCTACTACCGCAACATGACGGTGGAGCGCGACGCCGACTTCCTGCCCGCCATCTACCAACCCTGGAAGGAAGACTGGGGCAGCGTATACGGATACCTCACCGACGGGCTGGTGGGCGAGGGACAGAGCTACACGCACCTGCCCTCCTCGCAACCCGGCGCCATCTACTACGCCGACCTCAACGGCTATAAGTACGACGAGGCTGGCGTGGCGATGCGCGACGAGCAAGGACGATACATCTACTCGGGCGCCCCCGACGGCGTGCTCGACGCGGCCGACTACGCGCTGCTCGCCAACGCCACGCCCATACCGTTCAGCATTAACAACACCTTCCGCTACAAGGGATGGGACGCCAACATCTACCTTTACGGCTCGCTCAACGGATACCGCGTCAACAACGTGAAGTATCAGTCGGTATGGGGCGTGAGCGACATCACCTACGGCATCAACGTGCTCGACGCCATCAAGGACCGCTGGTCGCCCGCCAATCCGGAGGGAACGATGCCTGGCGTGGCCGAAGCCACCTCGGGATACGACCCCGCCAACAGCGACTTCTTCTACGAAAAGGCGTGGTACCTGCGCTTGGACAACATCTCGGTAGGCTATACCTTCCCCGCACGCTGGTTCCGCAACAGCATCAAGAACCTGCGCGTATACGCTTCGGCGCGCAACGTGGCCGTCTTCACCCCCTTCAAAGGCATGGACCCCGAGACCGGCAACGGTATCGGCGCGTACCCCAACCAGGCCTCCTTTGCCTTTGGCGTGGACATTAAATTCTAAAAATACAAGATTGAGATGAAAGCAATCAAATACATCGCCCTGGCATCGCTCATGATGCTCACCGCCAACTCCTGCACCCTCGAACGCGAGGAGTACAGCGAAATCTATCCCGAGAACTTCTTCCTCACGGAGACCGACCTCATGCTGGCCGTCAACGCGCTCTACTACGAGTTCAACCCGGGCTTGTGGGGAAGCGCCAGCGTATATACGTCCGATTACAGCGGATACCAGATCATCTCGGACATGACCACCGACGCCACTTGGTGCGAGTGGGGATGGCAATCGGACCAGCTACACTACCACCAGTGGACCGCCCAGGTGGGACCGACGAACGAGATATGGAATAGCTTCTCGCACTACAACTACCTGTCGAGCGCCCGCAACACCATCCGACGTATCGAGGCGGCTCCCGTGGCCGACAACCTCAAGGACGTCCCCCTGGGCGAGGCGCATGCCCTCCGCGGATGGATGGCGCTCTACCTATACGACCTCTTCGGCCCCGTGCCCGTGGCCTCCGACGAGGTGCTCGACGACCCCGAGACCTTCGTCTACCTGCCCCGCCTCACCGAGGAGGAGTACGACCAGATGATGGAGACCGACCTCCGCGCCGCCATCGAGCTGCTGCCCGACCAACCCGCCGCGCGCGGACGCATGTCCAAAGGAGCCGCGCGCATGATCCTGCTCAAGTACTACATGATCAAGGGATATTTCGACAAGGCCGAGACGCTGGCGCGCGAACTATACGCCATGGAGGGAAGCGTGTACAGCCTGCAACCCGACTACAACTACGTGTTTAGCAAGGCCGGCATAGGCAACAACGAGATCATTCTCCAGCTCCCCGGCAACGCCAGCCTCGAGGCCACGGCCAACTACATGGTGGCGTCGGCATTGCCCAGCGACTACCCGTGGTCGGAGAAAGCCACCGGATGGGGACCCGGATACAACATGCCCTACGAGTTTCTCGACACGTACGACGCGGCCGACATCCGCCGGCAGAACATCAAGGACACGTACGTCAACAAGAGCGGCGTGACCAAGGACCGCACCTCCATGAAGGGCGCCCTGCCGCTCAAGTACGGCATGGATCCCGACATGAGCGCCGACCAGTGCTTCATCGACGTGGTGATCTACCGCTACTCCGACGTGCTGCTGACGCTGGCCGAGTGCGTCGTGCGCAACGGGAACAGCGTGACGCAAGAGGCCGTCGACCTCGTGGACCGCGTGCGCGCCCGCGCCGGACTGCCCGGCCTCGACACCGGGCAGACCGCCAGCGTCGCCGCCTTCTACGACGCCCTGCTGCTCGAGCGCGGACACGAGTTTTACTACGAGGGGTTGCGCCGACAGGACCTCATCCGCTTTGGCAAGTACGTGGAGTATGCCAACAACCGCATCAACGCCGTCAATGCCGCCGACGCCAGCCTCGGATACTTCAACGTCACCGACGCGCACAACCGCTTCCCCATCCCGCAATCGTTCATCGACGAGTCGAAGAGCCAGATCCAGCAGAACACGGGGTATTGATTGGACATAGCCGCGGACCCGCGCAAGAACGACTCTATACCGACAGGCCAGTCGGTATAGAGTCGTTCCTGCGCCAAAGGGGGCGGAAGGTGCGGCGACACGGGCTTCATGCCCGAAGGTAGATTCGCGGCTCTGGATAGGCACGGGATATTCCCAGTGCGCCGTAAAGAAAGCCTACCGAAACTTACGGAAAGAGGAAGTAGAGCCGGTTCTTCATGTTCGGTATGCCGCTGAACGCCTTGAAACGGTGCGGTAGCGACTGTGGCCCGAAGTTCTCAGCCTCGCCAAACTTGGTGCCTACGGCCGGGCTGCCGTTTATTACGACTGGGACAAACCTGCCGTAGAGCGATTGCGTGAGATACTCGACACCACCGGCGCGAAAATCGTACTCTCGACCACCTGGCGACGAATGGGCATACCCATTATGCGTGCCTTGATGGCCATACACCACTTGGATAGCTATTTGGTAGACAGCACTTTTTGCATCACTCACGAAGAGGCGCAGAAAAGTCCTCCTCC
>JAISIZ010000005.1 GCA_031261785.1 Mediterranea sp. (in: CFB group bacteria) | reverse complement strand
CGGTCGAACATGCCCTTGTATTTCTTGAACGCCTCGCGGTAGAATCCGCTGGCGTGCGTGATGGCGCGGTAGACGTCCTCTCCCCGTTCGTTGAGCACCACGTTGGTGAAGTTGTCGTACTCGTCGATGATGAGGTAGAGCGGATAGCGGAGCCGACGGGCTTCGGCGTTGAGGAGAATCAATCTTTCGAATCCTGTTTGCGCCGTCCTAAATTCCTCGACGAATCGCTCATCGTAGTATGGGGCGTAGCGATTCATGAAATCTCCCAGCTGCACGGCGCAATAAGAATCGAACCGCTCGGACAGGTCGTCGATATGTCCGCCGATCTGGGAGAAGTCGAAATGCAGCACCTGGTACGTGCCTTGCCTGCGCGTGGGACGCTTGCCGATCCAGAGATCGCCGAATAGCTCTTCGAATTTCTCCTTTTGCGCAATGTCGTAGTACGACCGCAGCATACTGAGTAGCAAGCTCTTCCCGAAACGGCGGGGACGGATGAAGATGAGGTAGTTGGCCTGTTTCTCCAACTCGGGGATATACATGGTCTTGTCCACGTAGTAGCGGTTCTGCGAAATAACGTCCTCGAAGTTCGACATTCCGTAGGGTATCTCTTTCACTGCATCCATAACTGCTCGTTTTAAAAGGTGATGTGGCGCATGCCGTGGGCAAAGATACGCCTTTTCCTGACTTCGTCAATGCGCTACCCATTTTTTTTCTCACCCCTCGAAGAGGCGTCATGCAAGGTCTTATCGCGGGGACGCTGAAAGCTTTACGCAAATCCGCATGAGACGAAAAGCTCGGGCTTTTTTTTCCATTCCCGAAATGTGATTACAAAAGCTCGGGCTTTTTTCTCCATTCCCGAAATGTGATTACAAAAGTCCGGGCTTTTTTCTTCATTCCCGAAATGTGATTACAAAAGCCCGGGCTTTTTTCTCCATTCCCGAAATGTGATTACAAAAGTCCGGGCTTTTTTCTTCATTCCCGAAATCTGATTACAAAAGCCCGAGCTTTTCGTTTCTCGCGAATCCGTGGTTGAAATTTGTCGACCTCGCGAAATCTCCATGCGGCGCATGAGATCTTCGCGGATTAGCGAAGATTCGCTCACGACGACACGGATAGTGTCGGAACTCTCCTTCTTCCCGCATACATACAGGACACAAAACCGCGACTTTCCCGGCTTGCGCCACCCTACGCCACCCGGCTTTAGGCCATAAGTGATTGATTATCCATGTGCGCTATGTGATGGCAGGGAAAAGTGATGAAGTCAGGATATTGGCGCGTGCCGTGGGCAAAGATACGCCCTTTGGACGAAATAAACGGCTCATGCGCGAAAGTCCGTGGATGAGCCGATTATTCCCGGACCAGTTATTCGTTCACGCTAACCGCGTGGACATCTCGCGAGGCCGCGAAGCTTTCATGCGGGCAGCATGGACGTTTCGCGAAGTCACAAAGTCCTCACGCGGGCAGCATGGACGTTTCGCTAAGCCGCAAAGTCCTCACGCGGGCAGCATGGACGTTTCGCCAAGCCACAAAGTCCTCGCGCGGGCAGCATGAACAAATCCGCATGAAATTAAAAGCCCGCGCTTCCCGCACCATGTCGATTAGCTTTCCGTATCATCCCTCAAGATTTGCGCCGCTTCCTCTGCAATATGCTGGATTTATAGTACATTCGCGGCCGATTTTGGCAATGGTCCCTCGCCTGACCGCGGAAACCATCGCCACGCATACAAACAGATACATTTATCTATCCATCACATGAAAGGAATATATACCATTTTGCTGCTCATCGTATCCAACGTCTTCATGACGTTCGCCTGGTACGGACACTTGAAGCTACAAGAGATGAAAGTTATCGCGCACTGGCCACTCTTCGCCGTCATCCTCTTCTCGTGGAGCGTCGCCTTGCTGGAGTACACCTGCCAGGTACCCGCCAACCGCATAGGCTTTGTCGGCAACGGCGGCCCCTTCTCGCTGATGCAGCTGAAAGTGATCCAGGAAGTCGTCACGCTCATCGTTTTCACCCTCTTCAGCACGCTGGCCTTCAAGGGCGAAACGCTGCAATGGAACCACCTCGCGGCGTTCGTTTGCTTAGTGGGAGCGGTCTATTTCGTGTTTATGAAGTAACTTTCACACACTTTCACCTATCAAACCGGAAACATTGAGTAGCTTTGTACATTTAATAAACCGAACCACACTTTTATAACAGAAACAAGCAAATGAAAAAGGGATTAAAAATCACCGGCATCGTGGTAGTGGCCATCATCGTACTGATGGCCGTGCTTCCGCTCGCCTTCCAGGGTAAGATCGCCGGCATCGTAAAATCGGAAGGGAACAAGATGCTCAATGGGCAGTTCGATTTCAAGAGTCTCGACATCAGCCTGTTCCGCAACTTCCCGAAAGCCTCCATCACCCTCGAAGACTTTTGGCTGAAGGGAGCGGGCGACTTCGAGAACGACACCCTCGTGCAGGCTGGCGGAGTGACCGCCGCCATCAACCTCTTCTCGCTCTTCGGCGACAGCTACGACGTTTCCAAGATTGGCATCAGCGACGCCAAGATACACGCCATCGTGCTGCCCGACGGACGAGTGAACTGGGACATCATGAAGGTCGACAGCACCGAGACCTCCGCCGCTACCGACACCACCGCGGCATCCGCCTTCAACGTGAAGCTGCAAAACGTGACCGTGAGCCGGATGGACCTCGTGTACGACGACCGGCAAGGCAATATGTACGCCGACATGCGCGGCCTCGACGCTAACTGCTCGGGTGACTTCTCGGCCGACCATACCACGCTGAAACTCGACGCCGAGACCCAGTCGCTGACGTACCGGATGAACGGCATACCCTTCCTGGCCAACGCCAACATCGCCGCCAAGATGGACGTCGACGCCGACCTGGCCAACAACAAGTACACGCTGAAGGACAACACCCTCCGCCTCAACGCCATCGAGGCCGGCATCGACGGATGGGTGGCGATGCGCGACCCCGCCATCGACATGGACCTGAAACTCAACACCAACGACGTGGGATTCAAGGAAATCCTATCGCTCATCCCCGCCATCTACTCCACCGAGTTCGCCAGCCTGAAGACCGACGGGACGGCCACCCTCACCGCCTCGGCCAAGGGAACGCTGCAAGGCGACACCGTACCAGCTTTCGACGTCGACATGCAGGTGAAGAACGCCATGTTCCGCTACCCCTCCCTACCGGCCGGCGTAGACCAGATCAACATTAGCGCCAACGTGCGGAACCCTGGCGGAAGCGCCGACCAGACGGTGATCGACATCAACCCCTTCACCTTCCGCCTGGCAGGTAACCCCTTCGGCATGACAGCCAACGTGAAGACACCCGTCAGCGACCCCGAATTTACCCTCGGAGCCAAGGGGACGCTCGACCTCGGACAGGTGAAGCAAGTCTACCCGCTACAGGACATGGAGCTGAACGGCGTGGTGAACGCCAACATGCAAGTGGCCGGACGGATGTCGTACATCGAGAAGGAACTGTACGACCGCGTACAAGCCTCGGGTACCGTGGCGCTGAGCGGCATGAAGCTGAAGATGAAGGACATGCCCGACGTGGATATACAGAAGTCGCTCCTCACCTTCACCCCGCAATACTTACAGCTGAGCCAGACCACGGTCAACATCGGCAAGAACGACCTCACCGCCGACAGCCGCTTCGAGAACTATATCGGCTACGCCCTCAAGGGCACCACGCTGAAGGGTAACCTCAACGTCAGCTCCAACTATTTCGACCTGAGCGACGTCATGGGCACCGACAGCGCGGCCACGGCAACCGCCGCCAACGACACCGTAGCCGCCACAGGCTTGGTGACCGTGCCGAAGAACATCAACTTCGCGATGAACGCAGACATGAAGAAAGTGCTGTTCGACAAGATGGAGTTCGACGACATGAAAGGCCGCCTCGTGATAGCCGACGGCAAAGTGGACATGCAGAACCTCTCCATGAACACCATGGGAGGCAACGTGGTGGCCAACGGCTACTACTCCACCGCCAACGAGCGGAAACCCGAGCTGAACGCCGCCTTCAAACTCGCCGACATCGGCTTTGCGCAAGCCTACAAGGAGCTGGACATGGTGCAAAAGATGGCGCCCATCTTCGAGGGGCTGAAAGGCACCTTCTCGGGTAACATGAGCGTACAGACCGACCTCGACGGCACGATGAGTCCCGTACTGCCCACCCTGCAAGGCAGCGGAAGCCTCAACACCACCGACCTCAGCCTAAGCGGCGTGAAAGCCATCGACGGAATCGCCGACGCCCTGAAGCAACCCGGCCTGAAGGACCTGAAAGCGAAAGACATGAAGCTCGACTTCACCATCAAGGACGGACGAGTGGCCACCAAGCCCTTCGACATCAAGATGGGCGACTACACGCTCAACCTCTCGGGTACCACCGGACTGGACCAGACCATCGACTACTCGGGCAAGGTCAAGCTCCCCGCGGCCATCAGCTCCTCGGCCAAGCTAAGCACGGTCGACCTGAAGATCGGCGGATCGTTCACCTCACCCAAAGTCAGCCTCGACACCAAGAGCATGGCCAACGAAGCCCTGCAAATGGTAACCGAAGAAGCCGCCAGCAAGATTGGCCAGAAGCTGGGATTGGATTCCACGGTCACCGCCAACAAGGACTCGCTCAAGGAGAAAGTAAAGGAGAAAGCGAAAGAGAAGGCGCTGGACTTCCTGAAGAAGAAACTGCAATGAAAATGAAGAATGAAGAATTGAGAATGAAGAATAGGGAGTCCGCTCCCATACGCTCATTCTCAATTCTTCATCCTTAATTCCTAATTTAAATCATGCTCCTACGCTTATACGATAAAAACAACGACCCCCAGGACCTCGAGCGGGTGGTGGACATCCTGAACGACGGTGGACTGATCGTCTACCCCACGGACACGATGTACGCCATCGGTTGCCACGGCCTCAAGGAGCGCGCCATCGAGCGCATCTGCCGTATCAAGGAGATCGACCCGCGCAAGAACAACCTCTCCATCATCTGCTACGACCTGAGCGTCATTAGCGAGTACGCCAAGATGGACAACAACACGTTCAAGCTGATGAAACGCAACCTGCCCGGCCCATTCACCTTCATCCTCAACGCGAGCGGCCGGCTGCCCAAAATCTACCGTAACCGTAAGGAAGTGGGCATTCGCATGCCCGACAACGCCATCGTCAACGAAATCGCCAGGCTGCTCGGCGCGCCCATCATGACCGCCACCCTTCCCCGCGACGAAGGCGAAGAGCTGGAATACGTCACCGACCCCGAACTCATCGACGAGAAGTTCGGCGACGTGGCCGACCTCATCATCGATGGCGGCATCGGCGGCACCGAAGTATCCACCGTAGTGAAGTGCACCGACGGCGAACCCGAGGTGCTGCGACAGGGGAAGGGCACGCTGAAATGGTAGCCGGAGCGTCCGAAGCCGTCAGAACACGGTGACCCGCCAAAGCAAGAGTCGCGAGGCTCCGCGCAGAGCCGGATTCCTGCTCACCCAACGATCCTCTTCCCACGCCCATACGTTCACGTCGTGGACACCGTCGGCAACGGGTGTCGAAGTCCATGCCGTATCTTCCGGATGACCCAGATGGAGCGCGAAGCCTTTCATCTTGTCGATTTGCGCATTGATAAACGCGGCATTGTCCAACAGGCATTGGAATTGCCCGCGCGAAGGCACAAACCATCCATCGGCGTTCCTCAGCGGGCTGTATCCGAACGAAAGGGGCGGAAGCAGGGTCGGTAAACCTTGGTATCCGGGTTCCAGGTGCCGCGTGTTGTAGTATCCGTTGAAATCGTCCGTCGCATACGAGCCTTGGGGCGCGGAACACATCGTCGCCCCCTGCATTGCCTCGGCCAGAAGCGCGTAAGCGTGGATGTCGATCGGTTCGCCGTCGCCATTCTGGTAGTCGTTCGTGTCGTCGTGCGGATGTCGTCCCAGATAGAACACGATACACCACGGGCTGAGGTTGTCCAGATCCGCTTTTTCCGATTCGGCAGGCATCACCTGCCCATACCCATTCTCGGCAACGAGGAAATCGCCTATTCGCAACGCGCGTGCCACATTGGTCACTTCGGCCGACGTCTCGACGGTAAACATCGTGTACCGTCCGACAACCGGCGTGTATGGCCTGTCGACATAAAACATCTCGTCGCCCAGCATGTACCGCGCCTGCATGGAGGTCGGCGTGCCAGGTTTCACCAACACGCGGTAATTCCCGTCGTCCCAAGGCATGGCCTCGTATATCACGCCCGCGACGCAGGCCGTTATCTCCACGTTGGAGGGATACGTCCTGGCGTTGGCGTGATAGGACCAGCTGTAGATCTTATCCGTCACGCAGCTCACCCCAGCGATGGGCGGCGACACCACCAACAGGCTCATGGCGTGCCCGAACGTGACGCTCAGCTTCGACCGTCCGCCGGAAGCGTTCACGGTGCCCATGCCCGTCATCAAGTCGCTCGCGGCATAGTTGACCGCCGTGCTTTGGTCGCTCAAGGGCATGAAGGCGGCTTTTATCTCGTCGATGGACTTCATTCCGCGCATGGTGACGCTATAAGGAGAGTAGGCGATGTAGCTGATGTCGTCCGTGTCGTATCGCAGTAGCGGGCTGGACACGCCGCTCGTCCAACGGCCATCCGCCAAAAGGGTCAGCTTCACGTTGTCCTGCACGATGGAGGTTACTCCCTCTTTGGTAGAGATCACGCTGACACCTATGGCATCGCCAGCGACAAAGGTGGTGGAATACCCCGTATCGGCGGTACGCGTACCTTCGCCCGCCTCAAAGCCGACATCGTTCACGACGATGGCCTCGAACGGCCGGATCGATGGAGACGCAGGCTGAAAGACATCGTCGGTAGAGCACCCCTCCAACAGGCTTACGCCAAGCGTCGCCAAGGGGATATACAACAATTTGATTTTCACGTTTTTCATCATCATGTGGCTTCGTTTTAAAAAAGCATGATAGGACGGACATAGGCCGAACGCAAGGGATTATTCCCTCCGCCCGCATTCCGGAGCACGATCTGCCTCTGTGGCATCGACAGCACATACACTCCGTACCCCGAGGAGATCTTTGACGAAGACCAATAGAAATCGTTGGCATCGAAGCCCGGTACACCTGCCCGAACAAATTGGGAATTGAAACGGTCCAATGTCCGATTGAGATCGGCCAGCTCGTTTGCCGCCGGCAGATACCAAACTCCCCTTTCATCCGACTCGTAGAGTGTTTCGGCCGGATTCAGGCCATGCACGTATCCGAAGGGCGCATAGGCATCGAAAAGGCCATTGTCCTGCACGATTTTCATATTGGCCAATCCAGCACCCATCGGGAGTTCCACCGTGTGGTCGGTTGTGGAATAGGGCATGGGGGCAGAGCGTTGGAAGCCTACGATCTTGCCCCGGGAGCCAATGGCCCGGCCATCTGTCCGGTATTCTTTTCCTATATAGCCCGGAGCGTCCTCGTCGAGCCAGAACACGATACCTTGCGGTGGCGTGCCTGAGATCAAGACGCCATTGTCGTACACTACGTTGGGATCGGGGTAATAGTCGCAGATGTGGTAGGTGCGTGCGGAGCCGACTAACCCGGTTTCTCCCGCTGTCCAGCCGACATCGTCACCCGATTGCACCACCGTCATGCCGCCGCGCCTCACGTCGACCCTATAGGTGTACGTCCCATTGCATCCGAACATCACCTCCCTACTATGGGTCGGCGTATAGACAAAACGTTCGCCGGCCGCAGTCGTGATCTCGATGAATGCCGAGAGATCCCTATTTTGTGGTGGGATGAGCGCTTCGAAAGCGAGGAGGTAGCCCGCCGTGGGTGTAGCCCGCCGGTAAGGGATGATGTCGACGGGGTCGCCAGTCGCAATAATGGTGTCCGTACCACTGAAGCTGTATGCGACGAGCGTCCGCAGCAGCCTGACCGTGATGGCTCCCGAGAGGTCGACCGTCCCGTCTGAGTTGGTGATGTCGAGACGGATCCTGGCCACCAGGTGCCTGAAGTAAAGGCTTTTGGGAGAATCGGTGAACCTGAGGCTTCGCTCGGCATATAGGAAGTCGCTGCCGACGTAGTCCAGCTCATCCACTTGAGCGCGTGCGACCCCCCCTCTGGGAAAGTCTCCCGTTTCCAACGCTTGCCGTTTGGGATACCACGCCTTGATCCGCTTCACCTCTTCCTTCGATTGCCAGTAATAAGGCTCGCCCCCTTCTTCCCGGGGCTTGGCTTTGATTGTCCCGGCGTCATCGCTCAGATAATAGGGTTTCCCGCCCTCGTCGTTCACGTAGAGGCTCAGCTCGTCATCCGTCCGTCCCGTCCATGTCCCATCGGTCGTGCCGCGGGTTGGCGTCGCCATTCGCCCGGTCAGTTCGAGTGGATATTCTCCGGATGGCAAAGTGCCATCCGGAGAAGTATCGTTCGCGCAAGCGCCCAATGCCATTAGCGCCAAGATATACAAATAACACTTATTCATAGCTTATATGGTTTAGAGATTTAAGGTATGTCGGGCATCACGGCATTGACGTCGACAGCGCCTATAGGCACCCATGGGGTGATGGACGCGGCGACGCTGAGGCCCGTAAGGTTCACCGTCACGTTGTAGATGTATTCGCTCTTGCCGGCGAACGTCGTATGCTGGGTCGCGGCGTAGAGCTTTCCCCCGGCGGCCAACTCAATCTCTATGAGGCTGGCTCCGGCGGCGTAAGCCTGTGGCACGATGACGGCGCTACAATCGAACGTATTGGCATCGGTAGACGTGCCGACGGTAATGTTTTTCAATTCCTCTCCGCTTGCCGTGGCGACATAGGTGGTGGGATCGATAGCGGCTTTGGTCACCACGTTGAGTATGCGCACCTTGGCGCCAAGCAAGTCGGGAGCGCCGTCGCCCGAGGTGAGGTTGACGCTTAGCTTGGCAAGCTGGTGGGTGAACACCATCGGGATGGCGGTGCCCGTATGCTCGATGGGGTTGGCGACACCCTCTCCGTCAGGCAAGCCAATCATGAAGTCGCTCGCCATGTAACCAGCGGCGTCGCCCTGTTCTTCGCTCACCGTGAATTTCGTGGGAATGCCCGCAGCTGCCGCATCGTACGGGTAATACGCATAGATGTCCACCGCGTCTCCATTTTCGGGAAAATACATCTTCATGCCACCGCTGAATCCGCCCGCTCCGTCGGCAGTCAATTCGTTATTGGTCACCAAAACGGTGGAATCGCCGTCGTCGTCCACAAAGATTCCCACCTTGGAGCCATTCGCGAATTGAGTGGCTTGCAAGTCCTGCGATCCTCGCGTCACGACCCTTTCATCGACCCTGGTAGTGAGGCGGATCTCTTCGGGCGATTCCATCGAAATCACCTCTTTGTTACATGCCGCGAAAAGTGACAGTGCGGCCAGCATTAACAAGAATCTACTTCTCTGCATAGAATAATGAATTAATCAGTAATGAATTACGTGTTTCCGGTTCAAAAGTAGCTTTTATTATCAAAGAATAGCTCCCAGATTTGGCAATTCGATTCCCAAATCCGGCATTTCAACATAGAGAATGGCTCGTCCAGCCCGTTTCAGGGATTTTTCCCCTGTTTCTTGCGATAAAGTTCGGGAGTAGTACCGAAGTATTTGCTAAAAAGGCGGTAGAAAGTGGATGTAGAACCGATGCCCGAGAGTTGGATAATCTCGGGCATTTTCAGTCCCGAGAGCAGGAGTTGACGGGCGTAATCCATGCGTACGCCCGTAATGTACTCGCTCACCGATAGGTCATAGCGCTCGCGTATGCTCTCGCGCAGATAAGTTTCGTTGGTGTTCAGCATATACGCCAGAGTCTTCCGGTTCAGGTCGGGACGGGCAAGCAACGTCTTGTCCGCCATCAGCTCCATAAGCTTTTGAGATTCCACGCGACGTTGCCCCGACAACTCCGTAAAGGCAGTGTCGGGCACCTCTGGCGAAGCGTCCTCCAAGGCGAGCGATTGGGGTTGCGGATTTCTCCATATCTTGTATTCATGGTCGTCCCGACGCGAGCTGGCTCCCCATTCATTCAACAGGGAAAGCAACGACAGGAACACTATGGCGGCAATTTTCCAATATGCGCTCCACCAGTCTTCGGTTGGCCCCGCGCCGTAAGCCGTGGCCCACCATGCCGAAGCTTTCTCGTATATGGCATCCGTAGGTGTCGCGTCCGTCCGCATATACACGTTGGTCGCCACGCTGGTATACAGTTCCCACCAATAGCGTGCGTCGGGGTTGTTGGCGTCGGCATATTCGGAACGGATCAGCGCGCCGCACTCCAGCAAGCGCTGTTTGGCCTCTTCCACGTTCCCCAGCCGCGAAGCTTCGTTGCAAAACCCCATGTACGACAGCCACAAGGTTTGCTTATCGGGGACCTCCCTCAAGGCATCAATGGCGTCGCGGTAGTAATCGGCGGACTCGGCCCGCCGATCCATTTGGTCGCAAAGGTATCCCAATACACATTCCGCCCGTCCCTGCCGTTCGCGCGAATGTTCCTTCCTGGCGGCTTCCAGCTCTCTCTCCGCTTCTCGCAGGGCCTCTTCTTTTTTTTCGTTCTTGGCCATCATCGCGATGTGGACGGAGAAAGCGTAATAGTAAAGATCGTCCTGAGAGTGGTGGGCATAGAAACTCATGTCGTCTGCGTAACGGGCGTAGTGCTCCTGATGATTATTACCATTGACGTAGTCCAGGTGAAGGTGCAGGCGCGTACGGCCTTCGTCGCGGACGTCGGCGAGCTTTTGGGTTTGTTCGATGAAAGTCCATATCGAATCGGACTTGTGGGCGGAAACGGCGTCCCCTCCGGTAGAGGCTGAAGCGTGGAGAATAAATAGCGTGCAGGCCATGAGAAGAGCCTGGATACGAAGGCTATGGTGTGTTGGTAACAATAGGCGCGACATAGCATGGATCATTTTGAGACGCAAATATACCATTCTATTCGGGAAATAAAAAGTCGGGAACAAAAAAATGATAGCTCGCGGGCGAAGAAATGGGCGCAATACCCTTTCTTCGATCCGCGAGCTATCATAATAAGCGAAGCCGCGAAAGCGACAAGTCGTTTTTTTCGGGGTCCTGGGAATATCCTGTGTCTATCCGGAACCGCAGATCTATCTTTGGGCATGAAGCCCTTTTTTCCTTAAACTTCTTCCGGCTCCAGGTGTCCCGCCTCAATATCCTTGAAGTAGCGGTAGGTGCCCACCTTCAGTTCGTCGGTAGCGGCATCGTCGCACACAATGATGCCACGCTCGTGCATCTGCAGGGCGCTGATGGTCCACATCTGCGTGATGCCACCCTCGACGGCGTGCTGTAGCGCACGGGCCTTGCCGTGTCCGTTGACGATGATCATCACCTCCTTGGCCGAAAGCACGGTACCCACGCCGACGGTCAGCGCCGTCTTGGGCACCTTGTTGATGTCGTTGTCGAAGAATCGGGAGTTGGCAATGATGGTGTCCGTAGTGAGCGACTTCTGCCGGGTACGCGAGGTGAGCGACGAGCCAGGCTCGTTGAAGGCGATATGCCCGTCGGGACCGATACCTCCCATAAAGAGGTCGATACCCCCATAGAAGCGTATCTTCTCCTCGTAGCGCGCGCACTCCTCGTCGAGGTCGGGCGCGTTACCGTTCAGCAGGTTGGTGTTCTCGGGCTTGATGTCGATATGTCCGAAGAAGTTGTTCCACATGAACGAGTAGTAGCTCTCGGGATGTTCCTTGGGCAATCCCACGTACTCGTCCATGTTGAACGTCACCACGTTCCGGAAGGAGACGAGACCTTGTTTGTTCAGGTCGATCAACGCCTTGTACATGCCTAACGGCGAGGAGCCGGTGGGGCAGCCCAGCACGAAAGGTTTCTCGGGAGTGGGGCTGGCGTTCTTTATCTTGGCGGCCACGTGATGCGCCGCCCAGAGGGACACAGACCGGTAATCCGGTTGGATGATAAGTCTCATAGGTCAGTTGTTTTATATTGTTTAATTAAAAATTCCGGTCTACGCGCGATCCTTCTTCAGGCGTTCGGCCATGGCACGTCCCAGGTTCTCGCACTGGGTGTACACCAGTTCCTTCATCGCCTGTTTCATCTCCACGGGTTCGCCCACGATCTCGAACCTGCTCTTCTCGGCGAAGTCGGCCAGGTGTCGCACCGCCGTTCCCGCCCAGGTGAACGAGCCGAAGTATCCCAGGTATCGCCGTTTCATGTCGCGGCCCAGAATCATGTCCAGCACATACTCCACTTCGGGGAAGAGGCGGTTGTTGTACGTAGGCGATCCGATGATGAGTCCGCGGTAGCGAAAGATGTCGGCAATGATGTATGAGCCGTCGCTCTTCGCCACGTTGTGCATCACCACGTTGCGGATGCCCTGCGCGGACAGCTCCTCGGCCACCACTTCGGCCATTCGCTCGGTGTTGCCATACATGCTGCCATACACTACCACCACGCCTTCGTCGGCGTCGTAGCGGCTCATGCGGTCGTATATGTCCACCACGTGAGCGATGTTGTCCATCCACACCGGCCCGTGTGTGGAGCAAATGACTGAGATGGGCAGGCCTTTCAGTTTTTGCAATGCCTTCTGCACCGGGCCGCCGTACTTGCCCACGATGTTGGAATAATAGCGTTCCATCTCGCGCCAATAGAGGTCGGTGTTGATCTGCGTGTCGAGGAATCCTCCGTGGAGCGCGCCGAAAGCGCCGAATCCGTCGCCCGAGAATAACATGCCCTCCGTCTCGTCGAAAGTCATCATCGTCTCGGGCCAGTGCACCATGGGCGTCATATAGAATTTCAGTTTATGCTTGCCCAGCAAGAGGTAATCGCCCTCGTTCACCTGGTAGTATTCGCCCACTATGCCGTAGAATCCCTCCACCATGCCTTGGGTATGTTTGTTGCCCACGATGACAATGTCGGGATATTGCTGCTTGATGAGCCTCAACGAACCCGAGTGGTCGGGTTCCATGTGGTTTATGATGAGGTAGTTGATCGGGCGTTCGCCTATCACTCGCTTGATTTTATCGAGAAATATCTCGAAGTAGCAGATGTCGACGGTGTCGATCAGCGCCACCATCTCGTCGTCGATCAGATAAGAGTTATACGAAACGCCGTGGGGCAGAGGCCACAACGCTTCGAAACGATGTTTATTGCGGTCGTTCACGCCCACATAGTGGACATTTCCTTTAATTCTTGATTTCTGTTCCATGCTTTTTTAAATGGTTATTCGCCCGCGAAATTAATCCTTTTTTCGGAATCCGTCCACTTATTCCCTTGATAAGCCCCCCTTTCTTTCATCCTTTTTTGCAGACGTGCTACGAACTCGTGGTTTTTCAGTCCCCAATCGGGGGCGACTAACAGCTCGTGTGGCGATTGGGAAACGAATCGTTCGACCACCAAGTCGGGACGCAACCTTTCCACGTAATCGATCACCAGGTCGATATATTCGTCCACGTCGCTATAGAGTTGAAAGTCAGTTGGATTCAATGCGTACTCCCGAGCCATCCGTGTGCCGCGGACAAGTTGCAGCTGGTGGATCTTGAGCGTGGAGAGGGGCAGGCGCGAGATCTCGCCGGCTTGTGCCAGCAGGCCCGCGCGCGTCTCACCGGGTAGCCCGAGGATGACGTGTCCGCCCGTGAGGATGCCCCGTTCGGCCGTCCGTCGCACCGCCTCTGCCGTCTCGGCGTAGGTGTGCCCCCGGTTGACGCGCCGCAAGATGTCGTCGTCGGTGGTCTCGATGCCGTATTCAACCATCAGGAAGGTCCGCCTGTTCAGCTCGCCGAGGTAGGCGAGCAACTCGTCGGGCATGCAGTCGGGGCGTGTGCCTACAATCAGTCCTACGACGCCAGGCACGGCCAACGCCTCTTCGTACTTGCGCCGCAGGCTCTCCAGCTCATCGTAAGTGTTGGTATAGGCCTGGAAGTAGGCCAAGTATTTCATCCCGGGATATTTGCGGGCGAAGAAACGCTTTCCCTCCTCTAATTGCTCCGCGATGGGTTTATCGTCGCGACAATATTCGGGGTTGAACGTCTGGTTGTTGCAGTAGGTACATCCCCCCTGCCCTTTCGTCCCGTCGCGGTTGGGGCAGGTAAAGCCCGCGTTCAGGGAGATTTTCTGCACTTTGGCGCCAGGGAAATATCGCTGGAGGAAGGTGGCGAAGTCGGCGTAGAGGGGAGGATTGGACATTGCTTCATCTTTTAAAAGGACGTGTGCCAATATTGGCCACACAAAGGTAACGCGTTTCTTCGTAAAAGCAAATATATAGAAACAAAAATGGCTACTCTCACGAGCAGCCAATCTTTGTTAACCTTAAATCTAATACTTATGAAAAAAACACGTTGCAAAGGTACGAACTTCTACTTAAACAGCAAATTAGCAGTAAGAAACGGATTGATTTATAACACGGTTTAATAGAAACCCGAGGCACTTAACGTTTAAGAGTTATCGCGTTAACACTTAACACATTCGTTCACAATCTTCGCAATCTCACATCGGCGTACATTACGAGAGTCTTTTCGGATATTCTGCCAAAGTGTACGATATTCCATGCTTATGGACGGTATTCCATAGGATTATCTGTCGGCAAGCCGTATCTTTGGAGCCGAAAAGCCGCGCTACCTATTATATAAGGTGTCGCACACCCATAAAGCAGAAAATGATGATGAAAAAGAAGCAACTCACGCTGGCCGCCCTGCTGCTCCTCACCACGAGCCTGCAAGCACAACAATGGCCCGCCGTACAGGCAGAGGCGCGCCCTGGCACCCGCTGGTGGTGGCTGGGCAGTGCCGTCGATAAGCCCAATCTCAGCTACTTGCTGGAAGAGTACGCCCGAGCGGGAATGGGCGCGGTGGAAATCACGCCCATCTACGGCGTGCAAGGAAACGACGCGAACGACATCGCCTACCTATCGCCCCAGTGGATGGAGATGCTCCGCCACACTGAGGCCGAGGGCCGGCGAACGGGCATCGAAGTCGACATGAATACAGGCACGGGATGGCCCTTCGGCGGTCCGGAGGTGAGCCTGGAGGACGCGGCCACCAAAGCCATCTTCGAGAGCGTCGCCTCCGCGGAATGGAAAACTGTGGAGACAACCGTCCGCCCCGACCCTAAAAAGAATCCCTACGCCCGCCTGAGCCGGGTGATGGCTTACGGCCCTGGCGGAAGATGTCTCGACCTCACCGCGTTGGTAGGCGACGATGGCACCTTACGCTACGAACTTCCCGTGAAAGGGGAATGGCGCCTCATCACTCTCTACGTCGGCAAGACCCGGCAAACCGTGAAACGAGCCGCCCCGGGTGGCGAGGGATACGTCATGGACCACTTCTCCCCGCGGGCGGTGAAAAACTATTTAGACCGCTTCGACCGCGCCTTCCAAGGCACGGGAACCCCTTATCCCCACACCTTCTTCAACGACTCCTACGAAGTGTACCAGGCCGACTGGACAGGCGACCTGCTGGAGGAATTCGCCCGTCGGCGGGGATACAAGCTGGAAGATCACTTCGACGAGTTTCTCGACGAGGCCAACGACAGCCTCGCGACGACACGACGCGTCGTCGCCGACTACCGAGAGACGCTATCCGACCTGCTGCTGGAGAACTTCACCCGACAGTGGACCGACTGGGCACACCGTCACGGCAGCGTCACCCGCAACCAGGCACATGGCTCGCCGGCCAACCTCATCGACGTGTATGCCGCCGTGGACATTCCCGAGTGCGAAGGTTTCGGTTTGTCGCAGTTCCACATCGAGGGACTGCGACAAGATTCGCTCACCCGCAAGAATGACTCCGACCTGTCGATGCTGAAATATGCCTCGTCGGCCGCGCACATCGCCGGCAAGCCGTTCACCTCGTCGGAAACCTTCACTTGGCTCACCGAGCACTTCCGGACCTCCCTTTCGCAATGCAAGCCCGACATGGACCTGATGTTCGTCTCGGGCGTCAACCACGCCTTCTTCCACGGCACGCCCTATTCCCCCCGCGAAGCCGAGTGGCCGGGATGGCGATTCTACGCCAGCGTCAACATGGCGCCCACCAACAGCATCTGGCGCGACGCCCCCTACATGTTCCGATACATCACCCGCTGCCAGAGCTTCTTGCAGATGGGCAAGCCCGACAACGATTTCCTCATCTACCTACCCGTGTACGACGTGTGGCACAAGCAACCGGGACGGCTCACGCTCTTCAGCATCCACCAGATGCCCGACCTCGCGCCCAAGTTTATCGACGCCGTACACCGCATGATCGGTAGCGGGTACGACGGCGACTACATCTCCGACGCCTTCGTCCGCTCCACCCGCTTCGAGCGGGGAAGGCTCGTCACCGCCGGCGGCACCGCCTACAAAGCCCTCGTGGTCCCCGACGCCCGCCTGATGCCCGTCGACGTGCTCGAACACCTGATTGACCTGGCCCGCCAAGGAGCCACGATCGTCTTCCTGGAGCATTTCCCCGAGGACGTGCCGGGATACGCCGACCTGAAACGGCGCCGGGAAAAATTTCGCCGTGTCCTCGGGCAGGTGCCCGACGCCTCGTCCAAACCATTCACGCAGACCACCGTAACCCCTATAGGACAAGGACGGATCGTCACCGGCACCGACCACGACAACGCTGGCGTCGGCTACGCAGGCACGTTTGCCCGCTGCGGCGTGAAGCCCGAGGAGATGAGAACCCGCCATGGCCTGCATGCCATCCGCCGGAGCAATGCCACGGGATATCACTACTTCATCGCCTCTCTGCAACCCAAGGATGTGGACGGATGGGTGACACTGGCCGTCACGGCGCAGGCCGCCGCCCTCTTCAACCCCATGGACGGCAAGTGCGGGGAAGCGCGCCTCCGCCAGACCGCCGACGGACAAACGCAGGTGTACCTCCAGCTGCGCTCGGGCGAATCCGTCATCCTCCAGACATACAACCACCCGCTACAAGCCGCGACACCCTGGGCCTACTCCGAAAGGCAAGGCGAAGCGCTGTGCCTCGACCGAGGCTGGACACTGCGTTTCGTGGAGAGCGTGCCGAAGATCACCGATACCTTCCGCATCGACAGCCTCAGCCCGTGGACCAAACTCGACCATCCCGACACCCGGCGAAACATGGGCACCGCCCTCTACTCGGTGGAATTCGAACTGCCCCGCACCGCCAATGTCGACGACTGGATACTCGACCTGGGCGACGTGCGCGAGAGTGCCCGTGTGCGTGTGAACGGGCACGACGCCGGTTGCGTGTGGGCCGTCCCCTTCAGCCTACACGTAGGCCAATGGCTGAAAGCGGGCACGACAAACAAGATAGAAGTGGAAGTCACCAACCTCCCGGCCAACCGAATAGCCGAGCTGGATAGGGAAGGCGTGAAATGGCGCAAATTCAAGGAGATAAACATGGTGGGACTGGACTACCGCCCCAGCGACTATAAACAATGGAAGCCTCTCCCTGCCGGTTTGAATGGCAAGGTGAGGCTTATCCCTGTAAACATAAAAAAAGGAGTTATTTTTTCGGGGCGTAGCGAGCGTTGAGTCCGTCCACGACCTCTTTCGTGATGTTGAACGCCTGGTCGGCATAGAGCAGGTTGTCGAAACCGGTATTGCTGAAAATCAGGCTGTAGCCGTGCGTCTTGTTATACTCGTTCAGGAAAGCGTTGATGGAATCGCGAAACTGCAAACTGTTCTTGTTGTTCTCTTCCAGCAGCCCGTTCTGCAACTTCGTGCCCAGATCCTGCAAGTCCTGTTCCAGCTTTAGCAGACGGTTGTATTCTTGCTGCGCACGCTCCTGCGACAGGAAAGCGTTGTTTTCGACCTTCTTCTGGAAGTCCTGCTTCTCTTTGTTCAGCGCGTTGGCTTTCTGATTCAGGGTGAGGCGTACGTTTTCGCTCTTCTTCACCATCGCTTCGTTGAGGTCGATACAGAAGTTGTAGCGAGCCAACAACGTATCAATTTCTACATAAGCGATTTTGATGCCGGAGAGTTCGGTGTTATTGGTAGGAGCTGGTTCGGCCACTGCTTGATTGTCAGCCTTACCAGCACATTGCGAGAACAAAACGATAAATGCACAGGCAGCCAAGCCGTTCAGGAAGTAGTTCATTCTATTCATAATACGAAATTGATATGTTGTTAATGATTAATTCATGCTATCATTCAAGGCTTTGTCGAACGCTTCGATGGAAAACCGCGGTTTCTCGCGCGCCTCCCTATCCTGCGACTGGGCACACCCTATACCTTTGGCGCGAAGAGCCTCGTTCCCGCTCACATGTTCGTTGGGGAACTTTCCGTTCTTCGTAAAGAACACCTTCACACCTAATAATAGTAGGGAAATTGCAACTATTAACAAAGCAAGCAATACAGTCTCAAGCATTTCTACTAATTTTGTGAGTGCAAAGATAGGCTTTAATGAGAAAGGAGTTCAGATAAGTCTACCTAATTAACCATATTTAGCAATAGACGAGACAAGGCAACCGTGCCAAGCCCCGTTTGGAAATAACAGAAATAAGATGGAAAAGAAAGATTTAGAACCGGCAAGTGTATTCAAGTTTTTCGAAGAGATTTGCCAAGTGCCCCGCCCTTCGAAGAAAGAGGAGAAGATCATCGCCTACCTCAAGGCGTTCGGTGCGGAACACGGATTGGAGACCAAGATCGACAAAGCGGGAAATGTACTGATGAAGAAGCCCGCCACGCCCGGCTTGGAAAATCTGAAGACCGTGGTGCTCCAATCGCACGTCGACATGGTGTGCGAAAAGAACAACGACGTACACCACGACTTCCTCACCGATCCCATCGAGACGGAGATCGAGGGAGAGTGGATGAAAGCCAAAGGTACCACATTGGGAGCCGACAACGGCATCGGCGTGGCCACCGAGCTGGCCATACTGGCCGACGACACCATAGAGCACGGCCCGCTGGAGTGCCTGTTCACCGTCGACGAAGAGACGGGGCTGACCGGCGCCTTCGCCCTCGAGAAGGGATTCATGAGCGGAGACATCCTGCTGAACCTCGATTCCGAGGACGAGGGCGAGATATTCATCGGCTGCGCCGGAGGTATCGACACCGTAGCGGAGTTCACCTATAAAGAAGAGGAGGTGCCCGAAGCCTATTTCTGCTTCAAGATAACGGTGAAAGGGCTGAAAGGCGGACACTCAGGGGGAGACATCCATCTGGGCCGAGGCAACGCCAACAAGATACTGAGCCGCTTCCTCGCCCACCTCTCCACCAGGCACGACCTCTACCTCATTGAGATCGACGGAGGCAACCTGCGCAACGCCATTCCCCGTGAAGCGTACGCCATCTGCGCCGTGCCCGATGATGCCAAGCATGAGCTGCGCGCCGAACTGAACTTCTTCATCAGCGAAATGGAGGACGAGCTGGGAGCCGTGGAACCCGACCTCCAAATCACGCTCGAATCCGAGACCCCTCGCCACGCGGCCATCGACCAATACGTGGCCGAGCAACTGCTGAAAGCTCTCTATGCCGCCCCGCACGGCGTGGACGCCATGAGTCACGACATACCCGGACTCGTGGAGACCTCCACCAACCTGGCCTCCGTGAAGATGAAGCCCGACCGCGTCATACGCATCGAGACCAGCCAGCGAAGCTCCATCCTATCGGCGCGCAACAACATGGCCAATACCGTGGGCACCGTCTTCCAGCTCGCCGGAGCCAAGGTAACCTACGGCTCAGGGTATCCGGGCTGGAAGCCTAACCCGCACTCACCCATCCTCGAAGTGGCCGAGCAGTCGTACCGCCGACTTTTCGACGTGGACGCCAAGGTGAAGGCCATACACGCCGGACTGGAATGCGGCCTCTTCCTCGACAAGTACCCCACGTTGGACATGATCTCCTTCGGACCCACGCTCACCGGCGTGCACTCGCCCGACGAGCGGATGCACATCCCCTCCGTGGACCGGTTCTGGAAACATCTGCTCGACATCCTAAAGCACGTCCCCGCAAAGGATGCGTAAGTTTTTCCTCATCCTTTACGCGTCGCTACTCATCCCATCGCCCCGCGCCGAGGCGCAAGCCCGGTTCAGGGTGATGGCCTGGAACGTGGAGAACTTGTTCGACACCCGGCACGACACGCTGAAGAACGACCACGAATTTTTGCCACAGGCCTACCGCCACTGGACCTACACCCGGTATCGGCAAAAGCTGGACAACGTGGCCCGCGTCATCGCCGCCTTGGGCGAATGGGAAGCGCCCGCACTCGTTGCCCTTTGCGAGGTAGAGAACGATACGGTGCTCATCGATCTCACCCGCCACTCCCCGCTGAAGGAGTGGCGCTACCGTTTCGTCTCCACCCACTCGCCCGACCCGCGGGGCATCGACGTGGCCTTGCTCTACCAGCGCGACCGTTTCAAGCTGCTCTCCTCACGTTCCATTCGCATAGCGCCCCTCGGACGGCACCACCGCACCCGCGACCTGCTGCACGCCAGTGGGCTGTTGCTCACGGGCGACACCCTCGACATCATCGTCTGCCATCTCCCTTCACGCACGGGAGGCGTGAAGGAATCGGCGCCCTACCGTGATTTCGTGGCAAGCCGGATACGTGCTGAGGCCGACAGCCTGCTCCACGCCCGATACCATCCGCAGCTCATCATCCTGGGCGACTTCAACGACTACCCCTCCAGCTCCTCTATCCGCAAAGTGCTGCAAGCCGTCGCTCCCCCCACCCAACCTGCGGCACTGAGCCTCTACCATCTACCCAACCCCCGGGCCACACAAAACGTCCGAGGCTCCTACAAATACCGAGGCCGTTGGGAGCTGATAGACCACATCCTCGTTTCGGGCACCCTACTCGACACCACCTCCAGCTTCTTCACTTCCGACGAGCTATCGGGCATCTTCGCCCCGCCGTTCCTGCTCGTCGCCGACCCCGAGCACGACGGTCTCCAACCTTTCCGCACCTACAAAGGGATGAAATATCAAGGCGGATACAGCGACCATCTGCCCGTGTACGCCGACTTTATCGATAACAACAATTCCGAATTATGAACTTCAAAAAATCATTGACCATGGCGCTGCTCACGATAGCCGCCGCGACTTGCCTGGCGCAGGCGCAAACCCAAACGATCGCCCACCGAGGCTTCTGGAAGACAAACGGCGCGGCCCAAAACAGTCTCGCCTCCTTACTGAAAGCCGATTCCATCGGATGCTACGGTTCGGAGTTCGACGTATGGATCTCGAAAGACAACAAATTGGTCGTCAACCACGACCCTTACTACAAAGCGCTCCCCATGGAGCTGTCCAAAGGCGATGCCCTCACCAGCCTCAAGCTCTCCAATGGCGAATACCTCCCCAGCCTCGAGAAGTACCTCCAGGCAGGCCGCGGCCGCCACATCCGCATGATACTCGAACTGAAAGCCCACAAGAACAAGAAGCGCGAGAGCAGGGCCGTGCAGGAAATCCTCAACATGGCACGTTCCTTCGGTATGGAACGGCAGATGGAGTACATCACCTTTTCGCTCCATGCCCTCAAGGCATTCATCGCCCAAGCCCCCGCCCAAACGCCCATATACTATCTCAACGGCGATCTTTCGCCCCAAGAGCTGAAAGACCTCGGCGCCACAGGTCTGGACTATCACCTCGGCGTCTTCAAAAAACACCCTGAATGGATCGTCCAGGCCCACGCCCTCGGCCTGAAAATTAACGTATGGACAGTGGACAAGGAGGAAGACATGCGCTGGTGCATAACTCACAAAGCAGACTTCATCACCACCAACGAACCAACACTGCTACAAAAGGTGCTGGCGGAGGATCTGAGGCTGTATCATAAGTGAAAGGCGCTATCAAAAAGAGAATATTTAGGCACGGATTACACGGATTACGCAGCATTGTGTTCTGGAAAAGACTGCGTAATCCGTGTAATCCGTGCCTAAAAGAAAGCCGCTCCGATTTATGATACAGCCTCGGTTCGTCGTCGAAGATTTTCGCTCCATTATATGTCCGGATGCCGAATAATACCGTAACTTTGCGCTTCAATAGCATATACGGAAAGAAAAATGATAGTTTGCATAGCCGAGAAGCCCTCCGTGGCACGCGACATTGCCGAGATACTCGGCGCACGTACCCGCAAGGAGGGATACATAGAGGGTAACGGATACCAGGTGACCTGGACATTCGGCCACCTCTGCACGCTCAAGGAACCCCACGAATACACTCCAAGCTGGAAAACATGGAGCCTCGCCGCCCTGCCCATGATTCCACCCCGCTTCGGCATCAAGCTGATAGACAACCCTACGTACGAGCGCCAATTCCATATCATCGAGGGACTGATGCGGCAAGCCGACGAGATCATCAACTGTGGCGACGCCGGGCAGGAGGGAGAGTTGATCCAGCGATGGGTGATGCAGAAGGCGGGAGCGAGCTGTCCCGTGAAACGCCTCTGGATCTCCTCGCTCACCGAGGAGGCCATACGCGAGGGGTTCGGCAAACTCAAGGACCAGGCCGAGTTCCAATCGCTGTATGAGGCCGGACTCTCGCGAGCCATCGGCGACTGGATGCTGGGCATGAATGCCACCCGCCTCTACACCATGAAGTACGCGCAAAACAGGCAAGTGCTCTCCGTGGGACGGGTACAAACCCCTACCCTGGTGCTCATCGTCAACCGACAACTGGAAATACAGCACTTTGTCCCCAAGCAATCGTGGGAGCTGAAGACCATCTACCGCGAGACACTTTTCTCCGCCCTCGTCCGCAAAAGCGACGAGGAAGTGGCTGCCGAAGAGGAGAAGAACGGCGGCAAGAAAGTGATGGACAATCCCGGCATCGACCTCATCACCCGGCGTGAGGTAGGCGAGGAACTGCTGGAACGCGTCAAGCGCCTGCCATTCAGCGTGACCGGCGTGGCCAAAAAGATGGGTAGTGAGGCTCCGCCCCGACTGTTCGACCTCACCTCCCTCCAGGTGGAGTGCAACAAGAAGTTCGGCTATTCGGCCGACGAGACGCTGCGACAGATACAGTCGCTCTACGAAAAGAAGCTTGCCACCTACCCGCGCGTGGACACGACATACCTGAGCGACGACATCTATCC
Organism: Mediterranea sp. (in: CFB group bacteria); assembly: GCA_031261785.1. Classification (GTDB taxonomy): domain Bacteria; phylum Bacteroidota; class Bacteroidia; order Bacteroidales; family Bacteroidaceae; genus Bacteroides. The sequence continues at coordinate 20,848 of JAISIZ010000005.1, read as the reverse complement.
CAAATGTCCCGCCATACTGAAAGGCCTCACGGACTACGCCTCGCTCACCGCCCCTCTGGAAGAGGAACCGCTCATCAAGTCGAAAAAAGTATTCGACAACGCCAAGGTTACCGATCACCACGCCATCATCCCCACGGGAGTACGCCCGCAAAATCTCACGGAGATGGAACAACGCATATTCGACCTCATCGCCCGCCGCTTCATCGCCGTCTTCTATCCCGACTGCAAATTCGCCACTACCACCGTAGCGGGCGAAGTGGACGGCATAGCGTTCAAGGCCACAGGACGCCAAGTGCTGGAACCGGGATGGAAAGTCGTCTTCGCCAAGGACGCCAAGACGGGTATGGAGGAGAAAGAGGAAGGCGAAGAGGAGGAACATACCCTACCCTCCTTCACGAAAGGAGAGAGCGGTCCACACTTGCCCACCCTCAACGAGAAGTGGACACAACCACCCCGCCCCTACACCGAGGCCACCCTCCTGCGAGCCATGGAGACCGCCGGCAAACTGGTGGAGAACGACGAGCTGCGCGACGCCCTGAAGGAGAACGGCATCGGCCGCCCCTCTACCCGAGCCGCCATCATCGAGACCCTGTTCAAGCGCAACTACATACGCAAGGAACGGAAGAACCTGATAGCCACGCCCACTGGTGTGGAGTTGGTGCAGGTCATCCACGAGGAGCTGCTGAAGTCGGCCGAGCTGACAGGCATCTGGGAGAAGAAACTACGGGAGATCGAACGAAAGACGTACGACGCCCACCAGTTCCTCGAAGAGCTGAAGCTGATGGTGAGCGAGATCGTGACGAGCGTACTGTCCGACAATTCCAACCGGCACGTCAGCACGCAGGCACCACCCCTCTCCAAGGAGGTGAAGCCCACCCAAGAGGCGAAGAGGAAGCCCGCCGCTCCTGCCCCCAAAGAATCGCCCGAAGGGAAGCCCTGCCCGCTGTGTGGCAAAGGAACCGTCATCAAAGGGAGAACCGCCTACGGTTGCTCCGAATGGCGCGCCGGCTGCACGTTCAGGCAAGCGTTCGGGTAGCGTATGGATACATTATATATAGGATATAAGAAGCAGAATCGTTTATGTGGAACAAGATTTGGATTGGCGTGAAACGCCTCTTCACGCGCGTCGCCCGCTTTCGCCACCGTTGCGGGTACGGGGTACATTCCCCTTTTGCCTTTGGGCTAATCACGGACGTCATCTACGAGAAAGACGCCTATTACGCATACGGCGAGCTGAAAACGAAACAGAAGAAAGAAGGTTGGCAACAGCAGAGCTGGTTGAAAGGGAACAAGCGGGTGAACCGCCTGCTCTTTCGGTTAGTGAACCGCACGCAACCCGGCAAGATCATACTGGTGGGACAACCGTCGGACGCCGTACTTTACCTACAGGCGGCAAAGCCCTCGGCCGACTTCCTCTATGCCGTCGACCTCTCGGGCCTCTTCCTCGATGCCGACGTGCCCGTCGATTTCCTCTACTTGGACGACGTGAGCCATCCCAAGATGCTCGAGGAAGCGTTCAATGTCTGCGCCCGCCGCGCCACGCCAAACAGCCTCTTCGTGGTGCGCGGCATCGGCTATACCGGGCCTATGAAGCAACTGTGGAGACGCCTGGCGGACGATACGCGCGTGGGTGTCACGTTTGACCTTTTCGACGTCGGATTACTTTTTTTCGACCGTTCGAAGATAAAACAGTCGTATGTCGTCAACTTCTGAGAGACTTCATACGTTATACCATATAGAAGTAACGATAAAACCAGAGAGACATGAAAAAGAGCTTAGTGTACACCAAGACCGGCGACCGCGGAACTACCAGCTTAGTGGGCGGTACCCGAGTGTTGAAAACCAACATCCGCCTCCATGCTTACGGCACGGTGGATGAACTGAACGCCTATATGGGCTTGTTGGCCACCTACCTGCATGAGGCCGACCTCTCGTTCGTACTGTTTGTACAGCACAAATTGTTTACCATCGGATCCAATCTCGCCACCGACCAGGAGCGGACCGAGCTGTTGCGAGCCAGCATCGTGAAGCAAGAGGACGTAGAGCGCATCGAGGACGAGATCGACAAAATCGACGAGCAACTGCCCGAGCTGAAAGCCTTCATCCTACCTGGAGGCGTGAGGGGTGCGGCCGTTTGCCACGTCTGCCGAACGGTTTGCCGACGAGCCGAAAGGCATATCCTTACCCTCTCGGAGACATTCCCCGTGTCGCACGAGGTGCTGGCATTCATCAACCGATTATCTGATTATCTGTTCGTTTTGGCTCGTAAAATGAACTTTGAAAAACAAAATAGCGAAATATTTTGGGATAACGCTTGCGAATGAATTTATTTGTTATACTTTTGCCGCGAATTTAAAAACGAGACTTATTGGAATTCACTTTTAACACTTTGAAATATTATGTATTGGACATTGGAATTAGCGTCGAAGTTAGAGGACGCGCCCTGGCCGGCTACCAAAGACGAGTTAATAGATTACGCGATGCGCTCTGGCGCCCCGCTTGAAGTGATAGAGAACCTTCAAGAAATGGAAGACGAAGGCGAGATCTACGAAAGTATCGAAGACATCTGGCCGGATTACCCGAGTAAAGAGGATTTCTTCTTCAATGAAGATGAATATTGATTGAGAAAGGAATAGGGATACCGCGAAAGAGACTGCATGACACGTCGTGCCACACAGTCTCTTTCTTCTATATTCCGGTTCCAAGCGATAAAATCTGGGTCTACCGCCCGCATTAAAAACAATTAGAATACAGCTTATGAAAAAAATTTCATTCCTTTTCCTATTCATGGCCGTGGCCCTATGCCTCGCCGCTCCTGCCCATGCGCAACTTAACTTCGGTCTCAAAGGCGGCGTGAACCTGTCGAAAGCCAGCCTCTCCGATATTCCGGGCAATTTCAAGAAAGACAATTTCACAGGATTCTTCATCGGTCCCATGGCCGAAGTGGGCATTCCCTTCACTCCGCTAAGCGTGGACGGCGCGCTGCTCTTCGCACAGCGAGGCGTGACCGTAGGCGACGGACAAGGAAACAAGGAAACTTTTCGGCAGAACGGCCTCGACATCCCCGTGAACCTGAAGCTCTCCTTCGGCTTGGGCAGCATGGCCGGCATCTATCTGGCCGCCGGCCCCGACTTCTTCTTCGACTTCAAGAAGAGCGACGCCATCAAGAAGAAGAAAGCCGAGGTAGGCATCAACGTAGGCGCTGGTGTCAAGCTGCTCGGACACCTGCAAGTGGGAGCCAACTACAACATCCCGCTTACCAAGACGGCGGATATCATCGGCGAAACGGGCACCGGCTCGTACAAGACGAAGACGTGGCAAGTATCGCTGGCCTATCTCTTCTAAAGCAAAGTTTCCAAAAGACTTTTTCCCGACTTCGTCAATACGCCACCCAGATTTTCTCACCCCCCGAAGATAGGTCATGCAAGCACCTATCTCTGGGACGCGAAAGCTTTATGCAAATCCGCATGAAGCTTTCGCGTCTCCGGGATAGGTCCTTGCATGATGTCTCTTCGAGGGGCGAGAAAAAACGGGTGGCGCATTGACGAAGTCAGGAAGAAGTCCGGGCTTTTTTTCTCCGTATGCGAAACATGGTTACAAAAGTCCGAACTTCTCGCTTCTCGCGAATCCGCAGTCATTGTCTTTGGCACGATGGAACTTGTCGAATTGTTCCAAAGGCTCTTCTTCAATACCCATATACCGGTTCTATAGCCAGTGAGTCTCAATTTCCTTCAGTCTTACGCCAAATTTACGATATTGATCGGGAAATATTGCGTAGCCCAGAAAAAAGCTCTACTTTTGCTCTATCATCATCTATTGAGAAATAAGTATGGGACATGATTACATCCGTTTCGACTGGGCGATAAAACGCCTGCTACGGCAGAAAGCCAACTTCGGGATACTGGAAGGGCTGCTCACGGTCCTACTGGGCGAGCCGGTGCACATCGTGGAAATCTTGGAGAGCGAAAGCAACCAAGAGTCTTCCGACGACAAGTTCAACCGCGTGGATATCAAGGCAAAGAATCACAAGGACGAAATCATTATCGTGGAAATACAGAACACCCGCGAGCTGGCCTACATGGAACGCATCCTGTATGGCGTGTCCAAGGCCATCACCGAGCACATCCACTTAGGGCAGTCGTACGAAGAAATCAAGAAGGTGTATTCTATCAGCATCCTCTACTTCGACATCGGTGGAGGCACCGACTATTTATTCCACGGGCAGACCAACTTTATCGGCGTACACACGGGCGAGCGCTTGGAAGTGACCACCAAGCAGCGTAATGCCATTGTGCCCCGACCCGCCGAAGACATCTTCCCCGAATATTACCTCATCCGCGTCAACGAATTCAACAAGGTGGCCGTCACCCCTTTAGAGGAATGGATCAGCTACCTGAAAACCGGTGACATCCCCAACGACGCCACCGCCCCCGGTCTGGCCGAGGCGCGCGAGAAGATGCGCTTCTACGACATGTCGCCCGCAGATCAGGAAGCTTACTTCGAACACATGAACGCCATCATGATACAAAACAACGTGGTGGAAGGTTACAGGTTAGAGATAGCAATTTCCAAAAGAGAAGCCGAAGAGGCGAAGCAAAAGGCAGAAGAGGCGAAGCAAAAGGCAGAAGAAGAGAAGCAAAGGGCAGAAGGAGAGAAGCAAAGGGCAGAAGAAGAGAAGCAAAGGGCAGAAGAAGAGAAGCAAAGGGCAGAAGAAGAGAAGCAAAGGGCAGAAGAAGAGAAGCAAAGGGCAGAAGGAGAGAAGCAAAGGGCAGATGAAGAGAAGCAAAGGGCAGATGAAGAGAAGCAAAGGGCAGATGAAGAGAAGCAAAGGGCAGATGAGGTGGAACAACAGCTCAGTGAGGAAAGGGGACGAACCTCTAATTATATTTCTCGAATGAAAGCCCAGGGGTTATCCATTGAAGCTATCATGGATATCACAGGGCTATCCCGCGATGAGATAGATACCCTTTAGACGCTCAAAACATTTTCATGACCCGCTCGATGCCCGCTACCAGCGCGTCGACCTCATCGCGCGTGTTGTACAGGGCGAAAGAAGCGCGTACCGTACCTTCCACGCCGAGGCGTTGCATAAGGGGCTGGGCGCAGTGGTGTCCGGTGCGGACAGCGATGCCAAGGCGATCGAGCAGGGTTCCCATGTCAAAGTGATGGATGTTCCCGACCAGGAAAGAGATGACGGATCCTCGATGGGCCGCTTCGCCGAAGATGCGCATGCCAGGAATCTCGCGCAAGCGGTCGATGGCATACTGCGTCAAGTCATGCTCGTGGGCAGCGATTTGATCCATGCCGAGAGCGTTGACGTAGTCGATGGCCTGGGCAAGGCCTGTGGTGCCGATGTAGTCAGGCGTGCCTGCCTCGAACTTGAAGGGGAGTTCGTTGAACGTGGTCTTCTCGAACGATACGTGCTGGATCATCTCTCCGCCTCCCTGATAAGGGGGGAGGGCATCCAACCATTTTTCCTTGCCGTAAAGCACGCCCACACCCGTGGGGCCGTACATCTTGTGGGCGGAGAAAACGAGGAAGTCGGCATCCAAGTCCTGCACGTCGACCACCGTATGGGGGACGGACTGCGCGGCATCCACCAGGCAGGGCACACCATGCGCATGGGCCTTAGCGATGATCTCCTTGACCGGGTTTACCGTACCCAGCACGTTGGAGGCGTGCGTCACGCTCACGAGCTTCGTGCGTTCGGAAAAAAGCTTCTCATACTCGTCCATCAGCAGCTCTCCTTGGTCGTTCATCGGGATCACCTTGATACCGATGCCCTTACGGGCGGCCAACAGTTGCCACGGTACGATGTTGCTGTGATGTTCCATGACGGAGAGGATGACCTCGTCGCCCGCGCCCATGAACTCGTCGCCGAAGGTGGAGGCCAGCAGGTTGACGCTCTCGGTGGTGCCGCGGGTAAAGACGATTTCGTCCGTGCTACAGGCATTGATGAAACGGCGCACCGTCTCGCGCGAGGCCTCGTGCAGCTCGGTCGCTTGCTGGGAAAGGTAATGCACGCCACGGTGTACGTTGGCGTTCGCCGAATAATACTCGTTGACGAGCGCGTCCACCATCACGCGCGGTTTCTGCGTAGTGGCGCCGTTGTCCAGGTAAACGAGCGGGTGTCCGTACACCGTGCGGGCGAGTATAGGAAAATCTTCCCTGATCTTGGCTATATCGTACATATCATTTAGGCTTGTTACAGATGGCGCAGCTGTCGCATCGGCTCAGCTCGCCTCGGAAACGTTTCTCAACCAGCAAGTGCAGCCGTTCCCGGAGCACGTCAAGCCGGATGGTGTCGATCACCTCGTTGACGAACGCGAACATCAGTAGCAGACGCGCCTCTTTCTCGACGATGCCACGGGAGCGCATGTAGAAAAGGGCGTTCTCGTCAAGCTGTCCTATGGTGGCTCCGTGCGCGCATCTCACGTCGTCGGCGTAAATTTCCAACTGTGGCTGCGCGTACATGTGCGCGTCGCGGGTAGCGCATAGCGTGCGGTTCGTCTGCTGGGAGTTGGTGTGTTGCGCGTCGGGACGCACGAGCACCTCTCCGGTGAACACCCCCGTGGATTGTCCGTCGAGCACATACTTGAACAGCTCGGTGCTGGTACAGTTGGGCACGGCGTGATCGATGGTCGTATGGTTGTCCACCCGTTGATCTTCGTCGGCGATGGCCATGCCACAGAGGCTGATCTCCGCCCCTTCTCCCGCCAGCGTCACCTCGGTGTTGTTGCGCGTGGTGCCGTTGTTCAACGTCATGCCATTGAGCAAGACATTGCTGTCGGCTTCTTGCCTCACGTACAAGTTACTAAGGCGCACGGTACTGGTGTGGCTCTCCTCAAGTTCGTATAGGTCGAACGTGGCATTGGCTCCCACGAAGACCTCCGTCACCTGCGTGGCGAGGAAGTTGACGTTGTCCATGGTGTGGTCGCACACCAGCAGCCGGGCTTGCGCGCCCTCTTCGACCACGATCAGTACGCGGCGGTTGACCATGAAGTCGACATCAGCCCGCAGGATATTGACCAACTGGATAGGCTTCTCCAGCACTACGCCCCTGGGGATGTAGAAGAAGACACCATCTTGCGCGAAAGCGGTATTAAAGGCCGTCACTCCGTCTTTAGAGGTGTCGGCCAGCTTACCATAATATTTGCTCACCAGCTCGGGGCGCGTCGCGGCCATCTCTTTCAGGCTACCGAAAATGACCCCTTCGGGAAGAGTCACCTTGGGCACCGCGCGGGTGTAAAAAGCATCGTTCTGCACGAAGTAGAGGGCTGTGCTCATGTTGGGCACGTCGCATTTGAACACTTCGTAGGGATTCACGGGTATGGCGAGACGATTGAGATTGAGGCCGAAATTCGGCTCGAAATACTTGCTCACGTCCGTGTACTTGTACTTCTCCAGCTTGCGGGTGGGGAAGCCCTGTCGCTCGAAGTCGGCGAACGCGGCGGTTCGGGGCGCGTTGAGCACCTCGGCGCTATGCGTGCGAATCATCGTCTCCGCCTGCGAAAACAGGTCTATGTATTGCTTTTCTATACTCATAATGGTATACTGTTTATTCTTTAGACGCAGATGACACGGATGACACGGATCTTTTATTTTCTTCCAACCGCTCTCTAAAATAGTGAGAGAAGACTTTTCGACGAAACTCAGGCTTAGGGCCGAAATTCAACAATAATCCTACTTCTATGGTTGTAGCTTTAAGATAATTAACAAGCTGAAGCTCATGGGCATCGGTTAACGCACTAACCGCTTTCAACTCCAATATGACAGAATCAAAGGCTATTATATCAGCTTGATAGTAGCCTACGATCTCCTTCTTATAATATACATTAATCTTTGGGTGAGCTACGCAAGGGATACCCAGTGACAATAGCTCTTTATAAAGAGCGTTTTGGTAGACATTCTCTATAAATCCATATCCCAATTCATTATATACACTATAAAAAGCCTTTATCAGCTTCTCTGTCTTATCAGCTTGTGTCAATGCCATATCACTCAAATTAAAATCCGTGTCATCCGTGTCATCTGCGTCTAAAAAGTTCGTTTATTCTCCTACTTCCTTCTTTATCCAGTCGTAGCCTTTCTCTTCCAGTTCCAGGGCCAGTTCGGGGCCGGCGGTCTTCACGATGCGTCCGTTGTATAGCACGTGCACCACGTCGGGCTTGAGGTAGTCCAGCAAGCGCTGGTAGTGGGTGATGACGATAGCGCTCATCTCAGGCGTCTTCAGTTTGTTGACCCCTTCGGCCACGATGCGGAGCGCGTCGATATCGAGACCCGAATCGGTCTCGTCGAGGATGCAGAGCCTCGGATCGAGCATGGCCATCTGGAAGATCTCGTTACGTTTCTTCTCGCCGCCCGAGAATCCCTCGTTCACCGCGCGGTTGGCCAGCTTATTGTCCATGTCCACTACCGCACGCTTGTCGCGCATCAACTTCAGGAATTCGCTGGCGGTGAGCGGCGCTTGTCCCAGATATTTACGTTTCTCGTTCACGGCGGTGCGCATGAAGTTCACCATGCTCACGCCCGGAATCTCCACCGGATACTGGAAGCTGAGGAAGATGCCTTCGTGGCTGCGCTCCTCAGGACTAAGTTCCAGCAAGTCCTTGCCGCAGAAGGTCACCGATCCTTTAGTGACCTCGAAGGAGGGATTGCCCACCAGTATGGACGAGAGCGTGCTCTTTCCCGATCCGTTGGGTCCCATGATAGCGTGCACCTCCCCTTGCTTCACCGTCAGGTTGATGCCTTTCAATATCTCTTTGCCATTTATGCTGGCATGCAAATCTTTAATCTCTAACATAATTCTTGATTTAGCGGTTTACACTCTTTGTTTTATTCCTGCGGGCCTACCCCACGCTGCCTTCCAGCGAGATCGACAGCAACTTCTGCGCTTCCACGGCGAACTCCATGGGCAGCTTGTTGAGCACCTCTTTGGCGTATCCGTTGACGATAAGTCCTACGGCGTCCTCAGTGGAGATGCCCCGCTGGTTACAGTAGAATATCTGGTCCTCGCTGATTTTGCTGGTGGTGGCCTCGTGCTCCACGATGGCGGTCTCGTTGTGCACGTCCATATAGGGGAAGGTATGCGCGCCACATTTATCGCTCAGCAAGAGCGAATCGCACTGACTGTAGTTGCGGGCGTTTTCGGCCCGCTCGCTCACGCGCACCAGGCCGCGGTAAGAGTTCTCGCTGTATCCGGCCGAGATACCTTTGCTCACGATGGTGCTGCGGGTATTCTTTCCCAAGTGGATCATCTTCGTACCCGTATCGGCCTGTTGGTGGTTGTTGGTCACGGCCACGGAGTAGAATTCCGCCGTGGAGTTGTCTCCGCTGAGGATGCAGGACGGGTATTTCCACGTGATGGCCGAGCCAGTCTCCACCTGCGTCCACGACAACTTGCTGCCCACACCCTTGCAGTTACCCCGTTTCGTGACGAAGTTGTACACCCCTCCCTTTCCCTCGGCGTCGCCGGGGTACCAGTTCTGGACGGTGCTGTACTTCACCTCGGCCCGGTCGTGCACCACGATCTCCACGATGGCGGCATGCAGCTGGTTCTCGTCGCGCATAGGAGCGGTGCATCCCTCGAGGTAGGAGACGTAAGCGTCATCGTCGGCCACGATAAGCGTGCGTTCAAACTGTCCCGTGTTGCGGGCATTGATACGGAAATAGGTAGAAAGTTCCATGGGGCAGCGAACGCCCTTGGGGATGTAGACAAACGATCCGTCGGAGAAGACGGCCGAGTTGAGCGACGCGAAGAAATTGTCGCGGTAGCCCACCACGGAGCCAAGATACTTCCTCACCAGGTCGGGATGCTCGCGCACGGCCTCGCTGAACGAGCAGAAGATGATGCCTTTTTCCATCAGCGTCTCCTTGAAGGTGGTTTTCACCGACACGGAATCCATGACGGCATCCACCGCCATGCCGCTCAGCGCCATCTGTTCCTCGAGGGGAATCCCCAGCTTGTTGAACGTCTTGATCAGTTCGGGATCCACCTCGTCCATGCTCTTCGGTCCCTCCTTCTTCTTGGTGGGATCAGCATAGTAGGAGATAGCCTGGTAATCAATCTCGGGAATGCGTAGATGTGCCCATGAGGGCATCTCCATGGTCAGCCAGTGCCGGTAGGCTTTCAGCCTGAACTCCAGCAGCCACTCGGGTTCGTTTTTCTTCGTAGAGATGAGCCGGATGATATCTTCGTTCAGCCCTCGCTCGATGATGTCGGTCTGCACCTCGGTGGTAAAGCCATACTTATACTTCTCCTTGGTGAATTCCTTTACGTATTTATTGGGTTCTTCTTGTTGCATCGTTATTCTCTAATATATAATGTTGCGTGAGGTCGCTCACTACAGGGAAAATAGTTCCGGCGACCTTCCTCACTGGATAATATAACGAGGATTGATTCTTTTTTGTTGCGCTAATCAGCTTATTATCGCTATCGACGAACTCGATGACGCAGAGCACGAGGCTCACCAGCAGCAGATATTTCAGCGTCCCCAACGCGGCTCCGAGCAACCTGTTGAGCCATCCCAGCGCGATGAGTTCCACCGCCTTGGTGAGCACCGAGGCGACGATGGCGAACAGTAGCGGGACGGCCAGCCAGATGAGGACGAAAGCGATGATTTGCGCCACGGTCATGGATTCCGTCAGTGCGGGACAGAGCTTGCTGGCCAGGCTGGTGTACAGGGCTTTGGCGGCCAGGAGGCCGACAATCAGTCCCAGGAGCGACGAAAGCTGCCGTATGAAGCCTCGCATGAAGCCCCGTACGGTTCCTACTCCGATGAGGATAAGAAGGACAATGTCGATAATGGTCATACTCATACGTATTGTTCAAGCACGAACCGCGGACAATTGTCATCCAGTCACTATCTCTCTAATGCCTCGATGACACAGTCGCCGGCCCGTGCCTAATGTTAGTTTCTCTCAATATATCGATGGCGTACGCTTAGAGCGTTGCCTTCACTTCTATTTCTTCGAACGTCTCGATGGTGTCCTCCACCTTTATGTCGTTGTAGTTGACCAGGCTGATGCCGCACTCGAAGTTGGTACCAACCTCCTTGACGTCGTCCTTGAACCGTTTCAAGGCATTGATCTGTCCGGTGAAGACCACGATGCCGTCGCGTATGAGGCGCGCCTTGTCGCTTCGTTTCACCTTGCCCGTCTTCACCAGCGCTCCGGCCACGACCCCGACTTTCGAGATGTTGAACACCTCGCGTACCTCGAGGGTAGCGGTCACCTGCTCCTTCACGGTGGGAGCCAACATGCCCTCCATGGCGGCCTTCACCTCCTCGATGGCATCGTAGATTACAGAGTACTTGCGGATATCCACGCCATCTTGCTCGGCCAGCCTTGCGGCGGCGCCCGACGGGCGTACCTGGAAGCCGACGATGATGGCGTCGGAAGCGGCGGCCAACGAGACGTCCGATTCGGAGATCTGCCCCACTCCCTTGTGGATGACGTTCACCTGTATCTGTTCGGTGGAAAGCTTGATGAGCGAGTCGCTCAAGGCCTCCACGGATCCGTCCACGTCGCCCTTGACGATGACGTTCAGTTCCTGGAAGTTGCCCAGCGCGATGCGTCGGCCCAGCTCGTCGAGCGTCAGTATCTTCTGCGTCCGCAGCCCCTGCTCGCGCGCCAGCTGCTCACGCTTGTTGGTGATCTCGCGCGCCTCCTGCTCGGTAGCCACCACGTGGAAGGTGTCGCCCGCGGCGGGCGCCCCGTTCAGTCCGAGTATCAGCACCGGTTCGGAGGGTCTCGCCTCCTTCACTCGCTGGTTACGCTCGTTGAACATGGCCTTCACGCGGCCGTAATAGATGCCGGCCAGCACGATGTCGCCCACCTTCAGCGTACCGTTGGACACCAAGACGGTGGCCACGTATCCACGCCCCTTATCCAATGACGACTCGATGATGGAACCCGTGGCGTTGCGGTTGGGATTGGCCTTCAGCTCGAGCATCTCGGCTTCCAGCAACACCTTCTCCATCAGCTCCGCCACGCCGACGCCTTTCTTGGCCGAGATGTCCTGCGACTGGTACTTGCCTCCCCATTCCTCCACGAGGAAGTTCATGGCGGCCAGTTCTTCCTTTATCTTGTCGGGATTGGCTCCCGGCTTATCGATCTTGTTGATGGCGAACACGATGGGCACCCCTGCGGCCATGGCGTGATTGATGGCCTCCTTGGTCTGCGGCATCACGTTGTCGTCGGCCGCCACGATGATGATGGCGATGTCCGTCACCTTCGCCCCACGGGCACGCATGGCGGTGAAAGCTTCGTGTCCCGGCGTGTCGAGGAAGGTGATGCGTCGTCCGTCTTCCATCTTCACGTTGTAGGCGCCGATGTGCTGCGTGATGCCTCCGGCCTCGCCGGCGATGACGTTCGCCTTGCGGATGTAGTCGAGCAGCGACGTCTTGCCGTGGTCGACATGGCCCATCACCGTCACGATAGGCGCCCGCGGTTGCAGGTCCTCGGGCCTGTCCTCCTCTTCGACAATGGCTTGCGCCACCTCGGCGCTTACGTATTCGGTCTTGAATCCGAACTCCTCGGCCACCAGGTTGATGGTCTCCGCGTCGAGGCGTTGGTTGATGGACACCATGATGCCTATGCTCATGCAGGTGGCTATGACTTGCGTCACCGACACGTCCATCATGGTAGCCAGCTCGTTGGCCGTCACGAACTCGGTCAGCTTCAGCACCTTGCTGTCCGCCATTTCCTGGTTCTCTTGCTCCTCCTTGCGGTTAGACGCCAGCTCGCGTTTCTCCTTCCTGTACTTGGAGGCTTTGTTCTTTCCCTTGGTGGTGAGGCGCGCCAACGTCTCTTTCACCTGCTTGGCAACGTCTTCCTCGCTTACCTCCTGCTTGACGGGTTGTTTCCTCGCGCGTTCCTTATTATTCTTCTTGCCGGCGTTCTGGCTTCCCCGGCCTCCGCCGGTGTTGCCGCCGCCGGTATTGCCGCCGCTGTTGCCGCCGCCCTTGCCGCCTTGTCCGCCTGTCGGCTTTCCTCCGTTCCCGAAGCTGGTGGCCGCTACGTTCTCGATGTCGATCTTATCCTTGTTGATGCGGTTGCGACGTCTCCGGTTGCGTCCCGTCCCCTCGGTACCCTCCTTGGGCTTGTTGGGGTCGTCCTTGCGAATCTCCTTGATGATCGATTCCTTCAGCGCCTTCCTCTCGTTCTGGCGTTGTTTTTCCCGCTCTTCCCGTTCCTTGCGCTTTTCCGACTTGCTCTTGGGTCTTGGGCGGGTGTTTTGGTTCAATGCGGCGAGGTCGATTTGTCCTACCACGTTCACTCTCGGTCCTAAATCCGACGGTTTGTGTATGGTGAAAATCTCAGTCTCTTTCTTTTCGGGCAGGGGCGCTTCGGCCACTGGTTTGTCCGTTTCACGTTTTTCCACTATTTCTATGGGTTTTGCTTCAGTCTTTTCTTGGGGCGTTTTCTCCACTTTCACTTCCTTCTCGATGCTTGTCGTTTTCTCCTCCACAACCTCAGGCTTGGGTTGTTCGGTCACCGGTGTGCTTGTCGTAGCCGGTTGGCTCTCTTTCGGCGTTTCGGCTTTCTGTTCGGGTTCCGGTTTGGCGGGTTCCGGTTTGGCGGCGGGTTCCGGTTTCACTTCGGGCTGCGGCGCGGGTTGCGCCTTCTTTTCCTCCTCGGCCTTTTTCCATCCGGCGCCCGGATTGCTCAGGTCGATTTTTCCCAGGGGTTTGTACTTCTGCCGATTCTCCTCGGTCGCCGTCCTGATGGTCTCGCTTTTCGGTTTCCCGGGCTTCTTGTCGTATCCCTCGATAGCCACGGTTCCCTTGCCGCCACGATCCTTGTTTTGGCGTTTCTGGCTGAAACGCTCCGACTCTATCCTCAAGTTTTTGTCCTTGCTGAATTCCTTGACGAGCAGGGCGTATTGTTCGTCGGTGATCTTGGTACCCGGATCCTTTTCAACGGTATGCCCTTTTTTCTGCAGGTATTCAACGATTGTTGAAAGTCCTACACCCAAATCTCTTGTTACTTTGTTTAACCTTATCGACATATTTAAAATTTAATAATAGAGTGGAGAAAACGTAGCCCGCGCATGCCGTCCTGGCACGTTTGGGTATAGCAACAAGCATTACTCTTGCGGCATAGGCTTCTCTTCGTCGAATTCCCTTTTCAATACTTCAATCACCTCGTCCACCGTTCCTTCTTCCAGGTCCGCTTTCTCGATCAGCATCTCGCGCGGCGCGTTCAGCACGGATTTCGCGGTGTCGAAACCGATAGCCTTGATGGCATCGATCACCCACTCGTCTATCTCGTCCTTGAACTCGTCGAGGTAGATGTCCTCGTCGGCCTCCGGAGCGTTCGCGTCCAATTCGCGGAACACGTCGATGGTGTACTCGGTCAACATACTGGCCAGCTTGATGTTCAAGCCGCCTTTTCCAATAGCCAGCGATACCTCCTCCGGCTTGAGGAACACCTCCGCTTTCTTCTCCTCCTCGTTGAGGCGGATAGAAGAGACGCGGGCCGGGCTGAGGGCACGTTGGATGAACAGTGAGGTGTTCGCCGTGTAGTTGATCACGTCGATGTTCTCGTTGCGCAGTTCGCGCACGATGCCATGTATGCGGCTACCCTTCACGCCCACGCAGGCGCCCACGGGGTCTACGCGGTCATCGTACGATTCCACCGCTATTTTGGCGCGTTCGCCGGGGATGCGGGCTATCCTCTTGATGGTGATGAGGCCGTCGTTGATCTCGGGAACCTCCATCTCGAACAGTCGTTGCAAGAATACGGGCGACGTGCGCGAGAGGATGATCTTCGGATTGTTGTTCTTGTTGTCCACGCGGGCCACCACGGCCCGGGCCGTCTCCCCCTTCCGGTAGAAATCGGTCGGTATCTGCTCCGTCTTGGGCAGCAGCAGCTCGTTTCCCTCGTCGTCGAGCAGCAGCATCTCTTTCTTCCAGATCTGGTACACTTCCGCGTTGATGATGCTCCCTACCTTATCTATATATTTGTTGTAGAGGCTGTCCTTCTCCAGTTCCAGGATCTTCGACGCCAGCGTCTGGCGCAGGTTGAGGATGGCGCGACGGCCGAACTTGGCGAAGATGACCTCGTCGGTCACCTCCTCGCCCACCTCGTACGAGGCGTCGATCTTCTGCGCCTCACTCAAGGGGATCTGCATATTGGGATTGGTGAGGTCCTCGTCGGCCACTACCTCGCGGTTACGCCATATCTCGAAGTCACCCTTGTCGGGGTTCACGATCACGTCGTAATTCTCATCGCTGCCAAACATCTTCGCTATGACGCTACGAAACGACTCCTCGAGCACGCTTACCATCGTAGTCCGATCAATATTCTTCAGTTCTTTAAACTCCGAGAAGGTGTCCACCAAACTGATTGTTTCTTCTTTTTTGGCCATAACTATTTAAAGTTGATTAAGTATTTGGTATATTTTATCTGTTCATACGTAAAAGTCTCGTCCTCTTCCACAAACCGGGGTCGCTTGGCGCCTTCGGGCTTCACTTTCCGATGCACGCCGATGGTAAATTTCTCGGGGTCGACCATCTTGAGCACGCCGACCATCTTCCGGCCGTCGGCGGTCAGCACCTCCACCTTTTCCCCTACGTGGATGTGGTACTGCTGCAACACCTTGAAAGGTTGCCCGATGCCAGCCGATCCAACCTCCAGCTCATAATCCTCCTCCTCGCGGTTCAGCCGCGATTCGATATAGCGGCTCAGCTCCACGCAGTCCTCTATCCACACGCCTTCCGCATGGTCTATCTCGACCACGATCTTGTCGTCACGGCTCACGGAGACGTCGACCAGGAAGTACTCTTTGCCTTCCAGCCATTCATCAACAATCTGGCATACAGTTTTCTTTTCTATCATTTATTAGTTATTAAGAACAAAAAAAGGAGCTTAATCGCCCCTCCTCCTTCATCCGTATTTCGGCGCAAAGATATAAATAATCTATTCGACTACAAAACATTAAAGAAAAAAAGTATGTTTTAACGACTTTGTCTTCGTATCTTTACGCCCTGAAATCAATGATTATCCGTATATGACACACCGTTTAAATACAAACAAGCAGTTTATGATCGGCAACGGCATCCTCGCTTTCGCCGTCATCCTCGTGGTTGTCATCTTCGTCTACATGAGCATGCGGTTGCGAAGCGACCGCACGCCCGACCAGGTCTTCGCCGAGACGTACGTCATCAGCCTCGAGCGCGGCTTTGCGGGCGATTCCGTCTCACTCTTGGTCAACGACAGCCTCATCTACGACCAGCGCGTCGTCGCCGAGCCGCTTGCCATCGACGTGCGGCGCTTCGCCGAGCAGAGTGCCTTGCAAATCGTGGACCACCGCGCGTCGGAGATCTCCATCTTCGACTTGGGCGACCGGGGCGGCAGTTACCGGTTCGAGCGCGACGCCGACGGCATCAAGTTGCTGGGGACGCGCCAGGAGAACGAGAAATGATTCCTATCACCATAAAACAATAAAGATAAAGACATGAGCATAGAATTAGGGCGATTCAACCAACTCGAAGTGGTGAAAGAAGTGGAGTTCGGCGTTTACCTCGACGGAGGCGAAGACACCGGCGAGATCCTGTTGCCCGCACGCTACGTACCCGAGGGATGCCAAGTGGGCGAATGGGTCAACGTGTTCCTTTACCTCGACATGGACGAGCGGCTGGTTGCCACCACGCTCACGCCATGGGTACAGGTGGGGCAGTTCGCCAGCCTCGAGGTGGCGTGGGTCAATCAGTTTGGCGCCTTCATGCGGTGGGGGCTGATGAAGGATCTCTTTGTCCCCTTCAGCGAACAGCGCCAGAAGATGGAAGTAGGCCGCAAATACATCATACACGCCCACGTCGACGAGGAGAGCTACCGCATCGTCGCCTCGGCGAAGGTGGAGCGTTACCTTTCCAAGGCGACGCCCCCCTACGAACCCGACGAGGAGGTCGACATCCTGGTATGGCAGGAAACCGATCTCGGTTTCAAAGCCATCATCGAGAACAAATACAATGGCCTGATCTACAAGAACGAAGTGTTTCGCCATCTCCCCGTCGGCACGTCGACGACAGCTTTCGTCAAGCAGGTGCGTCCCGACGGCAAGGTGGACCTCATGCTCCAGAAACCCGGTTTCGAGAAGGTAGACGATTTCGCCCAAACCCTGCTCGCCTACATCCGCGAGCACGGCGGACAGATCCCCCTGGGCGACAAAAGTCCCGCCGACGAGATTTACGACACGTTCGGCGTCAGCAAGAAGACGTTCAAGAAAGGCGTTGGCGAACTTTACAAGAAGCACCTCATCCTGATCGGCGACGAAGGCATACGGCTGGCAAAAGGATGAATGCCCCTGGCGCGAAGCGCGTGGCCTACTACATCCCCTCCGTCAGCACCTTCCTTATCGGCAGCGGCAAGCGTTCGAGCAGGGAGATGTCGTCGGTGACGATGTCGGCCTGCCCTTCCATGTTGGGCACGAAGGGCAGCGTCTTCCGGTAGCTGGTGGTCTTCCCGCTCCCGCTCGCCCCCACGATGGCCGTCACCTTGTGGTGCGGGACGCGCGGGGTGAGGTTCTTCAGGGCGTAGTCGCGTTCCGCGTGACGGCGCACCCCTCGACATTGGCGTTGAAGTCGATGAAGCAGGTTCGCGCCACCTTGCCCATTCCGCCGAACGTGTTGTTGATGAAAGTGCCGATGCCGTTGTTTGGGGAACTTCCACATTCGTTGATGATATAAAGGCATTTCATTGTTCTTCTCCTATCTGTTTCAGGAAGGTCGATACGGCAAGCTCGGTATTTGGGGAGCCAGTCGTTTTGAAAACCACTTTCCCGTCCTTGTCCAATATCAGATAAGTGGGGTAGCTTGCTACTTGCCACAGACTCATGGGGGATACCGGACGCTTGGCCTCATCATCGTAAACGATGTAATTGGTATGTTGTATTTGAAGCTCGCTCACCTTTTTCCGTAACGCTTCCGGAGACCGCTTCCTTTCGTTGGCTATCCCCAGAACGGCAACGTCGGATCGGTTCTTGACTTGCTCGTAGAGCTGCTTGACCATTGGCATGGAGTGAATGCAATAGGTGCACCAGCTTCCCCAGAAGTCAATGAAGACATATTTCCCTCTTGTCGCACCCTGAAGATTGACCAAGTGGTCATTATCCAGCTCATGAACCTGTATATCGGGGAAGTTGCGGTTTATCCCTTGCGAAACGCTCATCCCTCCGATGTCTCGAAGAGAAATCTTGTCCTCTCCCGCATGACCCAATACGAGCATTCGGTCGCCCAACAGAATTGTGTCCCCTATATGCACAAAGATATATAAACGATCTCGTGCATTTTCCTTTTGTTGGTCTACAAACAAACTGCTTTTAGCAGATAAGTGCCATGGAATAAGTGGCGCCTCCATGGAACCTGCCGAAATATAGTATTGTCTTTCGTTCAGAGAGAACGAGCCTACCTTCGAAATGTTCGCTCCTAAACCTATTTGTAAAGATTGCGATTTTGCGATGGACTCATTTGAGTTGAAAGGATAGATACTCAGAGGAACTACGTGCATCTTTGTTTCTCCAAGTATCTGGTAAGGTACATTTATTGCGGATTCCAAAGTCAAATGTCCCTTCTGATAACAATCCTTCTCTCCCAAAGGGATGACATACAGGCTATCGTTCCGTAAGTCATTATCCAAGTCGCTATCTATAACCATCGATTTCTCCCCACGTGCGAGGTTCAAGCCCACGTACACGTAGAAATAGTCTTGGCTAACGCCCATTGGATTTGTGACTTTGGCGCCAATCCTCACTTTATAAACAGCGAACGAATCGACTTTCTCCAAAGGCAAAACACAATTAGACGGACTTTCCGCCATTTCATGTAGCCTTAACATTGTCTTACCCCCTTCCGTTGAGGTGCCAAGAGTCACTTCGTAAGTGTCCCCAGTTTTGTCTTGCCCCATTGCCCAAGAGGGAAGCAGACCTAAAATTAAAATAATATTTTTCACTTTCATACGATGCTTTTTGTTATGTGAAGTAGATTAGGGCGTCTCGGATCTTATCCAATTTATCTATTTTCGGTATTTGTCTCATAATACGCCTCCAAGATAGACTTCAATTCCACCCATTGCCCCCTCACTACACAGACAATCTGTCCTGTCTTATCAACCAGAAAACCTGCGGGAAGACCCGATAGATGATATAACCCATATAATTTGTCGGAATCGTCCTCATTCTTTATGCATAGATTAACCCATGGCGTATCGCTCTTACGGAGATGACGAAGCCATGAGCGTCGGTTTTCGTCCAGCGAGACACCTACAATGTTGAAGCCACGTTCCTTGTATTTGTCGTATAGCTCGATGAGGTGAGGCTCCTGCGCGACGCATGGCCCACACCAACTGGCCCAAAAATCGATGAAGACCAGGTCGCCCCTCCTTATACAGTCGGCCAAATGCCTCTCTATGCCCAAAGAATCGACCAACAGGTAATCCGGGGCAGGTTTTCCTTTCATGAAGAGCTGTTCACGGAATGACGTCATTCTATGATATGCCTGCCTCACAGTCTCTCTGGATTTCTCCTTGTCCGGAAGCTCCTCATATAATTTGAAGAATGTGGAATCCTCCGGATAACACTGATCCTCTATAAACAAATTTCTACTCAGTCCATGATGAAGATGCTTCTTCTTGAATGCATAGCGATAATTGTAGATTGCCTCCTCATAGGCCTTAGCCACCCGTTCATCTTCCTCCGCATACACTTGAGACCACAATTTGTTACATGAATCGCGAAACGCCGCATACTCTCTCATCAACGGGGAGTCGACCTTCGACCTCCGGGCCAGCTCGACCTTAATAGGCCCTCTTTCCAAATACAACCCGGCAGACAATACCGTATCCGGGTAATTACCCAAGGAAATGAGCGACATCTCATAAAGATATTCCGGCCCGTCGAACGTGAAGTGTCCTCCTTCCACGTAGGTGGAATCCACGGTCCGGATAGCATTCCCCGTAAAGGTAAAGAGCGTGACCAAGCTCCCGTCATACCGGGAGTTTACAGAGCCATCAACATGATAGCGTGCTTTCTGCGCGTATATGGATATTGAAACACCCAACAGGCAGAACATTGTTATGTACCTATTCATTTTTCCTAAAAAATAAGATTCCTTTTCTATACTTCTCGCCATAGCGTCTAATAGCCTCGAAAGGCACGTGCCACCCTCCAACGCAGACAAACTCGGGATAGGGGGCTATGCCCTCTTCCACCGGATGGAGTACCACAGTATAGGGAACTATGGTGTCGTTCAGGAACACGATAGCGTCCTGCGCGCGATAGTAATGATTCAATGAGTCTATTACAGTTTTTGTACTGTCTTGCCCACCTTGATCATTGCGGGCTTCCAATGGAAGCAGTGGAATGATAGCCATTAAACATGCTATCAATAATTTCATAATTCTCCTCATTATTATAGTTTATATTGAACTTCGCGAGCGCTCAAGTCCCGTTACATAACATTCGCAAAACTACAAAAACAGGAACAGTCTCACAAAATAATATCGTCATCTTTTTGCCATATCGATTCATTTTGTTGCATTTGCAACACATCCGTCACCTTCCGTCGTTCTATTTTGCCCGTTTTGCCCGATGTATCGTCGTTCTTTCAACTCGCAGGAAATGAGCGGTGACGTTTTGGGATAGATGGTGTAGAAGGCCTTCCTCCTCAAGTATATCACGTTTCTCTTTCCACGACTTTCGGAGGAACGCGCACGCGTCGAGCAAGGCGTCCCAATACGCGCCGGCGAGAGCCTTCTCTATCCGCGTTTTGTCGCAAACGATCTCGAATGCCGTGACCGGTATCTGAAGGATGTAGCTTTCGGCCTCAAACCATATACGCGCTCTATG
>JAISIZ010000094.1 GCA_031261785.1 Mediterranea sp. (in: CFB group bacteria) | reverse complement strand
TCCGGTGCAGAGACGTGGCATGCCGCGTCTCCACATGCCAATCATTACAAAATCTGTGCGAATCTGTGTAATCTGTGGTGAACTCCCTCCCGCAATCACCAATCCCTCCCTTTCCCTCCCCCTATTCATTCGCTCGCAAAATATGAAACTTTGCTGAAGACGGTACAGGATAAACACAGGATATTCCCGGTGCCCCGATATAGCCCTAAAAGATTTTTCTCTCCATAATCGAGTATAAGAAGCACTTTGCCTGAGCAGGGGCAACGAAAGATTTTCAGGAATACTTCTTCGGATAGCGCAGCAATATCGCCAGCAGCGCGCACAATCCCATGGTGAACGGATAGTAGAGGTTGCCGATGACGCTGATGGGAGAGATGCCCGCCAGCCCTGCCGCCATGAGCATTTGCGCGCCGTAGGGAAGTATGCCTTGGATGAAGCAGGAGAAGGTGTCGAGTATGCTGGCGCTCTTCCTCGGGTCGAGATGGTATTCGCGCGCGATCCGCTTGGCGATGGGGCCTGTGGTGATGATGGCGATGGTGTTGTTGGCCGTGCAGAGGTTGGCTAAGCTCACCAGCGCGGCGATGCTCAGCTCGGCACCCCGCTTCCCGCTGATGCGACGCGTGAACTTACGGATGATGAAGTCGATACCTCCCCCTTCCCGTATCAGCTCCAATATGCCTCCCGCCAGGAGAGTGACGATGATCAGCTCGCCCATGCCGGTGATGCCCGTTCCCATGGAGCCAAACCAATGAAACATGTCCCAGGTGCCGGTGACGAGACCAATCGCCCCTACGGCCGCTATACCGATAAGCAAGACGGCCATCACGTTCATACCGGCGAGCGCCGTCGCCAATACGATAATATAAGGAATCACCTTCACCCAGTCGATGGCATCGGTGGGAGCCGAGCCGGTTATCGCGAAGCCCTTGACGACGTAGATGCCCAGCACCACGATGGCGGCAGGCACCACGATCTGGAAGTTGACCTTGAACTTGTCGCGCATGTCGCACGCCTGCGTCTTGGTGGCCGCTATGGTGGTGTCGGAGATGAACGAGAGATTGTCGCCGAAGAAGGAGCCGCCCACCACCACGCCCACCATGAAAGGGAGAGCCATGCCGGTGCGATCGGCCAGTCCCACGGCCACGGGAGTGAGCGCCACGATGGTGCCCACGCTGGTACCTATGGAGAGCGAGATGAAGCAAGCGGCGATGAATATGCCGGCGGGCAGCAGGTTGTCGGGCAGCAACAAAAGGGTGAGGTTGACGGTGGCGTCGATGGCTCCCAGCTCCTTGGCGCTCTGCGCGAAGGCTCCGGCGAGCACGAATATCCAGATCATGAGGAGTATGTTCTTGTCCGCCGCGCCCGCCGAGAACTGCCTGACGCGTTCCTCCAGCGTCATCCCCCGCGTGATGGCGACGGCGTAGCAGGCTGCCGCCAGGAAGGCTACGGTGATGGGAAGATGGACACCGCTATCGGCATGTAAACGGGTCATCAGGAAGAGGTAAACGCCGAGAAAGACAAGCAGCGGACTGAGCGTCCACCAGCCTCCTCGCGAGCGGCTTTTATGCACTTTTTCGTTGTTCATGGCGCGAAAGTAGTGAAAATGTAGTACCTTTGCGCCCGTTTAAAGATTGTTTTTCAGGGACACAAAGAGAAATGTATGGCAAAATGTAAAATGTATTGTCTTATCCTAAGTCTCCTGTTTGCCTACGTACCTACCATTATTGCCCAAACGGATTCACTGTTTCTTACGGTCGACCAATTGTTTGAGCAAGGCACGCGAAACAGCCTGAGGCTTCAAGCCGACGCGCTAAAGGAATCCATCGCCCGCGAAAGCACCAAAACCGCACGCTCCGGACGCATGCCCGACGTGCAGGTGGGACTGAAAGGCGGATTCATCGGTCAACCCGTCGTCTGGCAACGAGGGCTGTCGGCGGCTACAACCCCCGACGCGCCCGACTGGTCGCAGAACTACGAGATAGACCTCGCGCAACCGCTCTACGCGGGAGGCAAAATCCTACGAAACATCAAGAAAGCCGACATCGAGAAAGAGATCGCCGAGCTGCAAACCCTCACCGACCGGGGCGAGGTGAAGCTGGCTTTGCTCAACCAATACCTCAATCTCTTCAGCCTCTATAAGCAGCACGACGTGCTGGCGCGTAATATCGAGGAATCCGAGCGACGCCTCCAGGATATACGTCGGATGAAGCAAGAGGGACTGATCACCAACAACGACGTGCTACGCAGCGAGATGCAGCTCACCAACGACCGTCTGGCACGCGAGGAGACCGAGAACAGCATCACGCTCGTCTCCCAACAGATCGACATCCTTATCGGTCTGGACGAGAACCTGCTGCTGAAACCCGACACCATGCTGCTGACACAGGCCGTGGCGCTGGAAACATACGACGACTACGTGCTGGCCGCCTTCGCCAACGACCCCGACGTGAGGCTGTTGCGGGCGCGGGCGCGGCTGGCCGACAACGACGTGCGCCTGGCACGCTCCGCCTCGCTGCCGAGCCTCTCGCTCTACGCCTCCAACACGCTGGCCCGACCCGTGTCGCGCACGCTGGCCGACATGTACAACAACAACTGGAACATCGGCCTCTCCTTCTCCTACCCCCTGTCGTCGCTCTACAAGAACAGCCACCAGATCAAGGCGAAAAAATGGGCCGTCGTCCTGAGCCGGAACGAAGAGGCGCAACGCATGCAGAACCTGCGCATGGAGGTGCGCACCGCCTACCTCCGCCACCGCGAGGCGTTGCAGCGCGTAGAGGCGCTGAGGCTCTCCGAGCGGCAAGCCGAAGAGAACTACCGCATCATGCAAAACCGCTACCTCGGCCAGCTCGCCATACTCACCGACCTGCTCGACGCCTACACCGTACACCTCAACGTGGAGCTGCAACTCGTCACCGCGCGCACGCGGGTCATCTATACGTATTACCAACTACAGAAAGCCTGCGGCCAACTGTAACTATATCGAATAAGAAGAGAACATAAACATGGAAACAGATCTGAAACGAAAGCAACGACGGCTCAAGAGATTGCGGACCCGCAACGTCATACTCAACTTCACATGCGTATGCATAGCGCTGTCGGGCCTGTGGTGGACCGTCACCTACTTCTGGCGCTACGTCAACTACGAGGTGACCAACGACGCTTTCGTGGACCAATATGTGTCGCCACTCAACATCCGCGTGGCGGGATACATCAAGGAGGTACGTTTCACCGAGCACCAGATGGTGCGCAAAGGCGACACGTTGCTGGTACTCGACAACCGCGAGTACGCCATCAAGGTGAAAGAGGCCGAGGCCGCCCTGCTCGATGCCCGAGGCTCGCAAAGCGTGCTCCACTCGGGCATAGAGGTGTCGCACGCCAACATCGCCGTGCAGGACGCCAACATCGCCGAGGCGAAAGCCCGGCTGTGGCAGCTGGAGCAGGATTACAAACGATTCGGACGGCTGCTGAAAGAAGAATCGGTGCCCGAACAACAGTACGAGCAAACCAAGGCCGCCTACGAAGCCGCCCAGGCACGCTACCAGGCGCTGGTAGAGCAGAAGCAGGCGGTGACCTCGCAATACACTGAGACCACCCGCCGCACCACCAGCGCCGAGGCCGCCATACTGCGCGCCGAAGCGGCGCTCGACCTGGCCAAGCTCAACCTGTCGTACACCGTGCTCATCGCCCCATACGACGGCTACATGGGACGGCGCACCCTCGAACCCGGGCAATACGTGCAGGGCGGGCAGACCATCTCGTACCTGGTGCGGAGCACCGACAAATGGATCACGGCCAACTACAAGGAGACGAAGATTGTCAACATATACATCGGACAGCGGGTACGCGTCAAGGTAGACGCCATGCCGGGGAAGATGTTCTACGGCGTGGTGACCGCCATCTCCGAGGCTACCGGCTCCAAGTACTCCCTGGTGCCTACCGACAATTCCGCCGGCAATTTCGTAAAAGTGCAACAGCGCATCCCCGTGCGGATTGACCTCAAGGACGTGTCGCCCGAGGACATGGCGCAACTGCGTGCCGGCATGATGGTGGAGACGGAGGCTTTCAGGAAATGATATCGATGAAAGAACTCGGGATACCCGTCCGCGACTGGGTACCCGACTGGCTGGGCACGGTCACCATCTTCGCCGCCGTGCTGCCGGTGATGATGCTCAACGGCTCGTACACGGGCAGCATGGTCGAGGTGTCGGGCACGCTGGGCACCAATGCCGAGGACATCACCATGGGTTTCTATTCCGCCGCCGCCGGCATGGCGGTAGGCTATCCGCTGGTGCCGAGAGTGCTGTCGGCCGTCTCGGCCAAGCTCCTCATCATCGCCGACCTCACCCTGCAGTTCTTCCTGAGCTGGATCTGCGCCCGCACCAGCTCCATCGACGTGCTCATCGTGTGCAGCTTCACCATCGGCTTCCTCAAGGAGTACATCATCGTGCTCTTCATCCGCTACTCCAAGCGAATTTTTAGCAAGAACGACGTCCGCAGCGAATTCTACGCCTACTTCTATCCCATGGTGTACGGCGGCGGACAGCTCTCGATGGTGCTCACGGCGCAGCTGGCTTACCACTACAACTGGAAGTACATGTACTACTTCATGATGCTCCTTATCCTGCTGGCCATCTTGCTGGTGGCCATCTGCTTCAGGCACAACAAGCCGCTGCAAGCCATTGGTTGGAAAGAGCTGCACGTGCGCGAGGTGACCGTGATCTCCACCGGGCTGCTCATGCTGATGTACGCCGTCAACTACGGGAAGCTGCTCGACTGGATGGGTTCGGCCCGCGTCTGCGTCTACATCGTGCTCGCGCCCATGCTCATCGCGCTCTTTATCTGGGGCGAGCACTATTCGCGCCACCCTTACGTCAACCTCATGCCACTGTTCCAGCCCAAGTGCATGATCGCCTACTTCTACATGATGCTGGCCATGTTCTTCAGCAGCTCCACCACGCTCATCACCAACTACCTCACCGCGATCCTCAAGGTCGACGCCACCCATACCTACACGCTCTACATCTGGATGCCGCTCAGCTTCGCCGTGGGCGGGCTGATCTGCTTCTGGTGGTTCAGGTGGCAGCGGTGGCGCTTCCGCTTCCTCATCGCGGGGGGCATGGGCTGTTTCACCCTCTTCTTCGGCATCCTCTACTTCACCGTTTCGCCCCGATCCACCTACGAGATGCTCTACCTGCCCATCTTCCTGCGCGGCGTGGGCATGATGGTGCTGTTCATCGCCTTCGCCCTGTTCGCCACCGAGGATCTCGATCCCCGCTACCTCATCCCCAACGCGTTCTTCATGATCGCCCTCCGCTCGGTGCTGGCGCCCGTGTTCGGCACGGCCTTCTTCAGCAACGCCCTCTATCGCTTGCAGCAGTCGTACATGTATTCGCTCTCGGAGACGGTCACCTCGGTCGACCCTCTGGCCGTGTCGCGCTACAACCAAGCCCTGCAGTCGGCTATCGCGCAAGGGCACGGCCACGCCGAGGCGGCGCAGATGGCCACCAACAACCTCTACACCACCCTGATGCAGCAAAGCACGTTGCTGGCGCTGAAGGAGATTCTGGGCTACATGATGATTATCACTTTGGTGATCGCCGTCGTGTCGCGCTTTATTCCCTTCCACAAGACCATCAAGGTGGTTTACGCCAAGACGGGCGACGACATGATCTGATTCCGTGTAATCACGCACCGCATGGAGGTTTCGCGAGATCGACAAATTTCAATCGCGGATTCGGGAAGACTTACTACGCCTTCAATTTCCCCACGGGCATCTACCAGCCTATCGGTGAGCGGAGTTCACCCCGCGTCAACCTCGCCTCGGGTTAGGGCCACGTACTTTCGCGTATCTCCCTCCATCTGGCCTTGAACCTGTTTAAGCGCGATGAGCTCCTATTGTTCTCACCCTTCTTCAACCAATCTATCCGGATTGACAGGTTGTCCATGGAGGTGTTGTCGGCGATGTCGTTTCGCTGATTCAGGTATTGCATCGGGCTGGATTTAGTGATATCCTTGAACACCCTGTAGAAGCGGAAACGATCGGGGAAACCCACCTTTTCGCCGATAGCTTCGATGGAAAGATTGTTTTCGTCGTTCTTTTCGAGCAAGCCGATAGCCTCAAGTACACGGTAATTGTTGACTAATGTACGGAAATTGCATCGGGCATGTGTGTTGATGGCCGAGGAGAGATACGAACGATTAATGCCCAAGTCGCAACTCATCTTTTTGAGATTGAAGTCGGCTTGCAGATAAATTTTCTCTTCTTCCATATATTGGGTTATCCGATTGAAAAGTAATTCCCCATACTCTCCCGTGGATGTCGACTCAGGGGGAGGGGGAGGGGCAGCCACGCGTTTTTTTCGATAGTAATGATATAGCGGGTAGCCGCCAAGGC
The DNA here is from genome assembly GCA_031261785.1 of Mediterranea sp. (in: CFB group bacteria). Lineage (GTDB taxonomy): Bacteria > Bacteroidota > Bacteroidia > Bacteroidales > Bacteroidaceae > Bacteroides. The sequence goes on along the minus strand of JAISIZ010000094.1, from coordinate 59,716 downwards.
AAATGACGAGAGCCACCAGCGACACAAGGAAACGCGCATCCGTGCTCTCGCCTTTCTCTATGCGCGTGCCGCGGCTAAAACGCACCCCCTTATTGAGATTGAACGCCTCACGAAAACGATAAGAAGCTTCGAGCGCGGAGTCAAGAGCCGCCCTTGCCTCGTGTTCCTGTTTCAAGGCAAAGTTATATTCGCTCCTTAGGATCCAAAGATCAAATTCATGCCGGCCGAAGGGGCTGATTTTGTTATACCTCTCTGCTTCCCGAATGTAATATTCCACCGAATCGAGACGGTTGAGGTTGACACAAATGTCGCCCAGGGCAACAGCGAACTTGCATGCGGCGTAAATGCCGCGTCCCCCTTTGGACGCACCTTCCAATCCTGTTTTCAGGTAGGGAACGCTTTGTTCATACTCCCCTCGTTTGTAAAGGACGTAGCCGACGTTGCCCTCGGCTATGGCAGCCCATTCATCGTCCACCTCCGCGTCCATGCTGGCAATGTGCTGGCGATGGCTAATGAGACGGAACATGTGTTCGGCGTCATCATAACGTTTTTGATAGAGGTTATAAAGACCCATGTAATTGTAAGCCAACGCCAGAGCGCGTACACTATGGGCCGCATGCGGACTTCGCGTCACATACGTCATCAAAGCCTGCATCTCGTCGTAGTATCCCAACAGCCAGCACAGCTCACCAATTTCCGCGTAGTAACGGAGGATGCAGGGAAACGTCTTCTCGTCCACCCCGGAGGATGTCGCGACAATCTCTTCCGCCACGCCGATGGCGCTTTCGAAGTCCTTTAGTACATTCCGGTAATTACTGAAAAGGGTGAAGAGGATGCGCAACCGCGCATAAATGTGGCCACTACTTCCCGCACGGGCAGCGAGTTCCACCTGCTCGTCCGCGCTGACGTGCGCCGACTGGCCTTCCACGTCTTGTCGGTACCTGATTTCCAACAATCGGGCTTCCAGTTCCATATTCAAGTCCGTCTTTCCAGCCTCGCGCAGCCGAGAAATAGTGAGCAGCCACTCGTCGGGACGTGTTTTGTCCAATCTACGTCCCACGTCGTGCAGTTGCCCAATGTACGATAAGTACGATTTGCCCGCCGCCATATCGGCGAAAGGGTTCTGTTCCACGGCATGGAGATGCATGAAAACATTTAATGCAAGGTAAACAAATGAAATTCCTCTTTTACGCATATCTGTTATCTGTTTTACTTTAATTATGCTCTACGCATTTGTGTCTCTCTATCCTGAAAGAATCTTTATCTGGCGTAAATATACAACAATATCCAATAAAAAGAGCCTATTGGGGATACTTTTCCTCGTTTTTTTGTTTCGCCTCCTCTCTTTCGTTGGCATGAGCAGCAAAAAGAAGTATAGAAATGACGGGACGTCCTTGCATGCACGAAGAAAGGACGTCCCGTCAAAAATGGGCAAAGTGTATATATACTTGTGATGCCGACGACCATTCCGCTTACTTCTTGACGCAGCGAATGGGATAGGCATTGTAGCGTCTCTCTTGTTTGAAGACGTTGGTTGGAGAATAGATCTGGAGTGTGCCAAAATTGTCTATTTCGATACCGAAGAGGGCAGCGTCGCCGGTACCGTTCGCGCCGTCCGCTGTCCAGTAAAGCGCTTTTTGTCCCACGTACACGACACTGCCGTTTTCATCTCCGGGCGCGACGATTTCGTTTACGCGCATGCCCGAAGCGGGAAACTTGGTTTCCTTGTACGGGTAGGTGGATGCCTGCGGATAGAAGGTAAAGGCATTCTTCTGTAGCGCGGTGGTTCCTCCGTCCTCTCCTGCCCTTTCCGGCTGTTGCAGGTCAGCCAAATTGGCGGGCAGCCACGACGTCTGGATCGGTATGTCTCCCACAGCGGCGTTAGTAGTGGGCAAGCGATAACCATTGGGGGCATAGCCCAGGCGTCCCAGCCAGTAGCAGATGTCGCCTCTTTGGAACACCTGGAACCTGTCGTTTGGCTGTATCACCACATTATCGTTGTAGATCGGATCGGATGCGTTGGTGATCGTCATGTCGTCCAAATAGGGAAGAGTGACGCGGAAGGGGTCATTCCCACCATAGTTTAGCGCCCAGGGGGTCTCCGGATCAGTGGCGTCCGTCGCCATAGATCCGGCGGCGTTCATCCAGTAGACTTGCGTGCCGGTCCAGAATTGTCCTCCGCCGGATGCGGAACTAATGCCCACGAGGCTGCCCCAACGAAAATAGACGCCTTGGTAGTTCCAATGGGGAGAGGCGGGGTCGTAATTGACGTCGAAGGTGAGATTGGTGCCGTTCCAGTAAATGTTGCTGCCGGCCCACGTGCCACTGGGGGCTATGTACCAGTCTTGCACGATGCGCACGTCTTGGTCGTCTTCACCCAGGGTGATCTCGTAAATGTAGCTTTTGTTCCGCTTCACGTTGAAGTTGCTGGTGATGTTGCCGCCGAGGTAGATATTCCACGTCAGGCGTCCGAAGTTGTTGGAGTAGCCGGTGATGGTGAGGTAGGCCGCGTCTTGGGGGGCAATATTGAAGTTCTTGTCCTTTTGGTCGGAGACGACTTTCAAGCCTTGGCGGTTCTCGTACATGTAGAAGGTAAGATCCGACGCGCCGTCCCAAGTCAATGGGGAGGTGTCTTCGAAGCGCGCCATGTTGCCCACCGCGCCTTTGGCGTCGGAAGCCGCCTCGTCCGCGTCGTCAATATCGTCTTCGGTAGAGAGCGGGTGTGGCACGTAATAGCTCTGGCGCGGCGTGTTGTGCAGGCTGATGTCGGTGACAACGATGCCGCTGGGGTTGCTGTTCTCAAACTTGACCGCCTTGACGACATGCTTGGAAACGAGCCGGTGCATCTCCATCCTTTGCCCGCTTGAGACGTTCTCCACTACCGTAAATTCTACACTGCCCGACATTTCCATACTGCTCTTGAAGCTATCCATAGTGAATCCTGATCCTTGCGGCACATAGCTGACGGCATTATCCAGCAGGTTGCTACGGGGAGAAGCGTATGCCGTGGTGAAGGGATCTTCGCTGTTGTCGCCATTGACGGACTTGAAACTGTTGTTCACGTTGGCGAAGGCGTAGGCGATATAGTTGCCCGGAGCCAGTTCGAAACTGGCACCGTTGTTGAAGTCGTCCAGCGAGGCGAAGTAATGCACCGTGTCGTCCACAAGCATGTCTTGAGCCGGAACGGACTTGCTATCGTGATAGATAAGGAGATAGACGTTATCGATTTTGCTTTCGGCTTCGGTAGCTTGGCTACGTGTCGTTAGGAAGTTAGTCGCCATTTCAGACGCTTCGATCGAGAAGCGCACTGCTACTTTTTTGCCGTTGCTGCCTATGTCCGGGAAGTCTTCGCTCCGACAGCCGACCAAGGTGGCCGAGAGCGTGACGAGCATAAACACTATGTTGTAAACAGTTGCTTTCATATTGTTTTTATGATGTAAAAAGTTAGTAACCGATAGCGGCCTGCCGCCGCATCAAGCGTGATCCGGATCTGGCGGCAGGCCGAAGTTCATTATATGGGAATCGCGGCCATTCCGAGATTAGCCAAACGTAATGTCCTGTGTGATGTCGAGTGCCCAGCCATCAACAGTCAGGTTGACGTCGAGCATGGTGGGCGTAACGTTATCACCGGGACTATCGGAACCCTGCCCCTTCAATACCGCATTGATGGTGTAGGTGGTGTTATGGTAGATCTTACCGTCGCCGGCGAATGGGTTGTTCCCGGTGAAGGTGACAGCGCCATATTGGTCGTTGTTGACGACTATCATGTAGTAGACAGTCTTTTCTGCGTCGGTGGCGCTTGCCTTATACTGTCCCTTGATGACCAGCTTGACCAGACGATCTTCCCAATCGGGGTCGGTGGCATCGTATTCATAAGATGGAATGTAATACCAGAACTTGTTGTTGGGCGCCAAGGCATCATAGTCGTTGCCTAAGTATTCGAGGCCGGTGGGATTCGTGAACTCCTCGCCGGTATTGATAGCCGACCACGTGCTCAGGAAATCCTTGGTCGGGTCGGTCAGCATTTCGGTCGCCGAGTTATACATGAAGACACGCGTGGGGACAAACGTCGCGCCTGGGCGCTTGGTGCCCACTTGGATGTCGATGCTGTTGAGCATCACGCGGGCAACCATGCGTGTCATGATCACGTCAACGAGTAAAGCGTCGCCTTTCGTGACAGTCATATTGTCTACTTTTCCCATCATGGGCAATTTGTAGCTGTCGAATTCACCGGCAGCGTTTAGGATGTCGGTCAGTTTGGCTTTGACACCATAAAACTCTGCCAATGTTGTCAACCCCGTGAAGTATGACTCGGGAATGTTGGCCAGCACGAACAGGGTCTGCCCGGTTCCAGAGATTACGTTGATGTTCAACGTTCCGGTGAGATCGGTAGTGAAGGTTTTAATCTCGCTGCTAAGATTTCCGGTAGAGTCGAACAAGGCCATGGTGACGGTGTTCAGATTGCTCTCGCCGGGCAGATCTCCGGAAACAGCCGGGATGCCGGCTGTACGCGACAAAGGTTGTCCCACAAGCATTACACTTAGTGTGGCGTCTTTAGCTTTGGATGTTGTTGTCACAACCTCTTCGTTTTGGCTGCACGACGCGAATAGCATGGTGAAAACAGCCGCTGTGTAGAAAAATAATTTGTTCATAAATCGTTGTTTTTAAAAATTGGAAATGAACGGTAGAAAAAACTGTTTAAAACATTAATCTGTAAATCGTTTGCACGTATCGGTACTATCCTGCGCTATAGTTCGTGTCGCCTCCGTCTTCCCACGGCAGCACGCTGATTTTGATGTTGATGTGTGCCAGGTCGGCACCCTCAATCACAATCTTGACGGTTTGGTACAGTGCGCTCGGGGCACCGCCCATAAGCTCTCCCAGCTGCGCGGTGATGTCGCGCTCTATATGTTCGGGCATGGGAGAGGCGGTGGTGGAGATGTCTATCGCCACTTTGGCGGTGTAGCGCGGCGCTACATTTTTGTCGGGATGGGGGTTGAAAATGCCCAGGCAAGGGATGTCGATCGTGGTTTGGGCGGTTTGCGCGTCGAAAGCGGTCGAGAAATTGTATGTTCCCTCGCCTTCGTCGAACAGGGCGGAGCCGTCGGCTATGAGCCGACTCTTGACCAGTCCGTTGAGCGAACCCGAAAAGTTGGTGAAGTTTATCCCCGTATTGTTTTCTATCAGCAGGCGTATGATACCGCTCATGGGCTGCATGGTACAATTCAGGGAACGGGTCCACGTCATGGGATCGACGTAGAAGCTGTCGACGATGGCCGAGTAGAGCGGCCCTATCGGAGCCAAGTTGGCATTCGCGCGGAGCTGCGCGCGGTCGAAGTTTTCGGCGTTGTCCAACTGTATGCCGTCAGCGTGGGAGTAAATATAGAGCTTGTATTCGCCCGGTAGCAAGGTGGTCGTGAAGGGAGACCGCGCCGACTCGTAGGATCCGACCTGTCGCTTGGCCGGATGCGAGAGGATGTTTACTACCTCTCCGTTGACGGGCTTGACGGCACCTTCGGGATAGTTGTATGTCAATTCGAGCGGTACTCGGGGAAGCTCCGGCTCTATATTCGATTCTCTGACGCACGAGGCGATGAGCGCCGTGCTTGCTAAAGCGAGCAGCATGTATATACTTATTTTCATAACTGTTTCTTTTTTTAGGTGTGTGCTGTTCGGGGTTACCATTGGAATTGATAGCCAACGCGCAAGAAGAGTGAGGTCCACGCTACCTTGTTCCGATTCTGGCGACCGAGGAAATGATTGCGATTAGTGGCGGGAACATAGATGTATTCCTTGCCGCCGACATGTCGGTAGCCACCGCTGGTGCCTGCTTCGAAAAGCCATTGCTTGACCGTGTAGGTGTAGCCCACGGAGAGTCCCACTTCCTGATAACGCCCCGTGTGGCTGATATCTTCGAAGTCGCGGGGTTCTTTGAAGTACTTGTAGTCGCCCACGCGTCCGTAGAGGCCCAGGTAGAGGCCGTCGAACCCGTCAAGGGGCAACACGCGCCAACGCGGTTCGAGGGTGTAGGAGGTGACGCACCATTTGTCGTACTCATCGGCGTGCGAGAAGCTGTTGAATAGCGCCGAACCGGCCAGCGAGAAGCGCGGCGAGAAGAACCACTCCAGTTCCAGGTTGATCATGGGAGAGCGGTAGTTCGGTTCGGTAGTGATACCGATGAGCGTCAGGAGGTCGGTCTTTACGGCCAGTCGCGGACGAATTTTCTTTTGTACCGCCAGAAGAAGGACCTGCCGAGCTGCCTCTTCCTGTTCGGCAAGGCGTGCGGCTTCCATCGCTTGGCGGCGGCGGGCTTCGGCCTGTAGCTTGGCTTCAGCCTCCCGTTCGGCCTCGGCCTTTTCGCGGGCGAGTTCATCCAGATAGGCCTGCACGCGCGCTTTGTCGTACACGATGGTGAGCGTGGAGAGGCGCAGCTGCGGGAAGACCTCCTCCTTCAAGAAGTTCCACACGCGCCCGTCGTCCATGCGACGCAACAAGTGTTCGCGCTGTTCCGCATCGGAGACTTCGCGCAACATGCGCAACACTTGGTCTTTTTGGGGAAATAGCGTAGCAGGCGTTTCGCGGACCTGTTTCTCCAGCCCTTCCCAATCTTCTTCTATCGCTACGACACGCAACGGGATTTTCTCGCTGATATCGAAGCGCTCGTCTAAGATCTCAAGGAGTGCATGTGCGCGCTCGGCAGAGAGTTTTTCGTTCAGGGCAAACGATCCGTCAATGGAAGCCCCCCCTTTGATTTCGGCCGTACCGAGGAAGAGTAAAGGGTCGCGTGAGGCATCTCTGAAGAAGGACTCCAATTTACCCAGTTCGGTCGCATTGGGCTTGAACCAGCTGTTCATGTCGGACGAACCCATCGGAAATGAGATATATCCTACAAGAATACGTCCGTCTTGAAGCGCTTGATTGCGCATAGCTTCGTTTATCTCCCTCCCGGGAGCAGACGTTTCCTGCGCATGCAACGGAACAACGCTAAGCAACAGCCCAAATAGAGCAGTTGGCAAAAGAGGAATTGTTTTATCCATATAATCAGCTATTAATGGTTATTAGCTCCAAAGTATTCTTTGGTTTGGAGGCAAAGGTACAGAAGGGAGAAATGGGCGTGGTTGTCAAAGGGTCAATAGTAGTTGCCAAAACAGAAAAAGACAAAACGACAACATGTGACTTTTTAGCCAGACACGGAATATATCTACGACCAGGGGGCAACTTCAACGTGAAGCTGCCCCCTGGTGACTTGGCTCGGATAAAGCTTTAGGCGACGCTACCGATAGACGTGCTTGAGCCAATATTCGAAAGCGGGATCCTGCATTTCGATCCGTCCTCCGGGAAGGAGGTCGATCAGGTCTTTCTCCAGCGTGGCGTTCCTCAAGTTCTTGATGTTGGAAGAAGTGCCCAATTTGTATCTCTCCAGCACCTCCCGGGAGGAGAAGTTGGTCACCCCGTCGGCCACGGCGAGCAGGAAGCCTATCTGCCTGGGGGTGAGCGCGTCGACGATGTTGGCGAAGAGCAGGCTCAATTGGTCGATGAGGGCGCGGAAAGCCTCTTCCACGATGGCAAGGGTACACTCCGCGTCGGGAGGGGTGCGCAGCCACACTTGCTGGCTGAGTTGCTGCGTGTAGTACGGATGGTTCCTCATCTTGTCGGCAATCAGCCCCGACAGCTCAGGGGCTATTCGCTTCCCCGTGTCGGCGAAGCGTCGGGAGATGAAGGGGATCCACTCCTCCTTCTTTATCTTCTGCAGGAAGAGAATATCGCCGAACTTATAGAAAGGCATGTTGTAGCTATTGAATATATCCAGCAACATGTGGCGCTTGCTGCCATACAGGCAATAGGCCACGGAGGAGTGCTTCTGCCAATGGGCACGCAACTTGCGCTGGAAAGCCGGCGAGTCACCGTATTCGTTGATGTTCTGGAACTCGTCGATACAGACGATGACCTTTTTCCCTTTATCGTTGGCGATGGTCTGCGGAAGGTCCAATATCTCGTCGTAAGAGAGGTTGGCGTCCTTGAAGCTGAGGCCGAAGGAGAACTCGTACGTCTGTCCCTCGTCGGACATGGAGACGATGGGCGCCAATTGGCCAAGGTATTTTTTCACCCCTCGGACAAACTCTTCCCAAGCGGTCGCGGCCGAACGCAACACGGCGTTGGCGAACGCCGTGTAAAACTCTTCCTCGGTCCGGCAGTTGAAGATGTCGACTTGGCAAATCAGCACGTCCGCCTCTTTTTCCCTCAAGATTCGCGCCGCCTTGTTCACCAAGGAAGTCTTTCCCCAGCGCCTCGGGGAGATGATGATGGTGTTGATGAGGCTCTCGAAGTTCCTCACCAAGAACTCGACCTCGCTATCGCGATCCGTGAAGTTCTCGTTCTCGGCTATTCGCCCGTACAGGAAAGGAGTTTCCATATTGCCTACGTTTGATGATTTCCGCGAAGATAGCGAAGAACCATGCAACAAACAAGTTTGGAATAGATTTATTTCAAATCAACTTATTCCATCACCGCCCGAACTTCCACGCTACCGAGGCGCCGAACTCGCGGTAAGGGGCGTTGCGGTTGGGCTTGTTGGGATCGGAGGGGACGCGCATCACCACTTGGTAAGTGCCAAGGAGGTCGGTGCCGTAGAGCGTCGCCACTACCCGTCCCCGTGGCGAGGTGTAGCGCAAGTAGGTATCCAAGCTCCCCACGGTGGGCACGTTGAGGTATCCCCGGTGACGGAAGCTGTAGATGATGCCCGTGAGCGTGAACTTCAGGTCGGGCTTTACGGGGAGGGTGAAGATATTGGTCATGCGCGCCATTCCCCAGAAGCTGACGCGGTTGAACGGGACGGGGTAGTCCGACCAAGCGTCTGTCCCCCGGTTATGCTCCCATGCGCCCGAGAGCATGACGCGCGACTCGAGCCAGTTTCCGAATGTATGCGACATCGAAGCCTGCAAGCCGGCTTGATCCCGATGGTCGTAAACGTTGGTGAAGAGTCCCTGCTCGAGATCGTTGACATCCAGCGTGCGACGTTTGAGCCAGACTGAGAATACGTATTTTTTCTTCAGCGTGTAGCTGAGCGAGGCGCTGTACTCCTTGGAGGAAATGGGAAACCATTTTGCTATATAGGAGAAGTCGGGATTGTAGATAGGATAGTATGAAAAGCCGTAGACGGAAGTGTCGCGCTTGTTACCTTTCAATCCCAATCTGAAAACATGATCGGGCGAGAGCGTGTAGGTGAGGTTTATGTTAGGGAAGAAATGCCAACGTTCCAGCCGCGTGTGCCCGAACCAGACTCCCCTCACGAAACCCTCCACAGCAAAGCGTCCCATGACTTTCTCGAAGCCGGCATAAAGTTGGGCCGACTGGGTACGCTTGGGTGCGTCCCAATAGCTATCGCTCGACAACAGCACGCCGGTCAGCTCGCTGGAAAATGACGCACCTCCCACATCCTCCGCCGTTTCGGGTCTATATCCTGAGTAAAGCGTGTAGTAAGCGCCGTAGTTCAGCCTCCAGCCCAGTGGTAATTGGTGTGTCTGCGCCAGGTAGAACCGCCACGTCCGGTCATACGAATGTCCCCAAGAGTGACTGTGTCCGTAAGAAGCCGGATCTTCGGTGCCATTTTCGTCGACAGAGAATTGCCGCCACCTATACATCCAGTCCGACTCGGGCTTGACAAATTTGAACTCCACGCCCGCCTTCATCCCGAAAGGAGCCAGGTAGTCCATGCGTGCATCGTGCGTCTGGGTCATCTGGCGTCCCTGATTGCTCTCCGTCCGCACATAAGTCCCGTAAGGGGTATCCATATCGCTTCGGTCGAGTGTCTCGCTGTGGTCGTTGTTCGATTCGGTGGCGTAGGTCAGGCTCAGCTGGTGATTGGGCGCAAAGGCGTAACTTGCGTTCAGCCTGACGTCGTGCAGGCTTATCCTCGAGCTTGCGGAGGAGTAGAACCACGGCTCGCTGTATCCATCGGAGACTCCCGTGCCAGTGGACACCCGTTGGTAGATGGAGCTGGCATATTCCTGATTGAAAGTGTACCCGTACGTCAAGTCGGCCGAGAGCTTGCCTTGCTTGAGGAAGAGGTTCCCCCGCGTGTGCGCGCTCGGGTAGTGACGTTCCCTGTACTTGGCGTATAGCTCTCCGCGGAGGGAGTTCGCTTGGTCGTCGTCCGTGCGTCGGAGGTTGATGTTGATGATGGCGCCGCTGGTGAGCTGGTCGGCCGAGGCATGGTACATCAGCTCCGCGGTGTCTACCCAGTCTACGGGCGTATTGGCCAAGATGGTGCGCACTTGTTCGTCGGAAAGCATGGAAGCCTCTCCGTTGATGGTGAGCGTGGCTTCTTCTCCACCCACGAGTATAGCGCCATCGAGCGTCATCACGCCGGGCAGCTTGCGTATGGCCTCGTAGGCGTTGTCCACGGGTTGGTTTTTCACGATAAGTCGTAGGTCGTATTCCATCTTGTAAGGCTCTGCCTGTGACGGGATCGATTCGGTTTGCGCGAGTAGCGCGGTGTTAGCAAGGCACAGTGCCAGCAAGAGTTTCACTCTCTTCATGCTTTCTGGGAGTTAGATAAATAATGATTTCCAAAACAATATGCGGGCAAAAGTAATCTTTTTAAATTAAAAAGTGAGAATTGGGACAGAAAAAAGCATCAGCGAGATAGCCTTTTCATTATCTTCGCGCCCGATTTCTCAAAACATGCTATGGCAACTTCCAAAGAGATGACGGCCGGCCCCGCCCTGCCGCTGATTTTAAAGTTCACCTTGCCGCTCTTGCTCGGCAACCTCTTGCAACAAACGTATTCGCTTGTCGATGCCGCCATTGTAGGCAAATTCCTTGGCATCAACGCCTTGGCGTCGGTAGGTGCCAGCACCTCGGTCATCTTCCTCATACTGGGTTTCTGCAACGGCTGTTGCGGCGGTTTCGGCATACCGGTGGCGCAGAAGTTTGGCGCGCGCGACTACAGCACCATGCGTAGCTACGTGGCCGTCAGCCTGAAGCTCTCCATCGGCATGGCCGCGGTCATCACGCTCGTCACCAGCCTCACCACGGCCGACATCCTCCGCGCCATGCGCACGCCGTCCAATATCTTCGACGGGGCGTACGCCTACCTGCTGGTGACGTTTCTCGGCATCCCCTTCACGTTCTTCTATAACCTGCTGTCGAGCGTCATCCGTGCCTTGGGCGACAGCAAGACACCCTTCTGGTTCCTGCTGCTCTCCACGGTGATGAACATCGTGCTCGACCTCTTCTGCATCCTCGTGCTGGGGTGGGGCGTGGCGGGGGCGGCCATCGCCACGGTCTTCTCGCAAGGCTTCTCGGCCGTGCTGTGCTACATCTACATGCACCGCAAGTTCGAGATCCTGCGCGGCACCGCCCGCGAGCGGCGGTTCCAGCCCCGGCTGGCGCGGACGTTGCTCTACATCGGCGTGCCCATGGGCTTGCAGTTCTCCATCACCGCCATCGGCAGCATCATGCTGCAGAGCGCCAACAACGCGTTGGGCACCGTGGCCGTGGCGGCGTTCACCTCGGCCATGCGCATCAAGCAGTTCTTCATCTGCGCCTTCGAGAGCCTCGGCATCGCCATGGCGACGTATAGCGGACAAAACTATGGGGCGGGAAAGCCCGAGCGGGTGTGGCAGGGCATCAAGGCCAGCGGCCTGCTGATGCTTGTCTACGCCGTGGCGACGATGATCTTGATCCTCGCCGGTGCCAAGTATTTCGCGTTGATATTCGTCGACCCGTCGGAGACGGAGATCCTGGAACTCACGGAGCGATATCTGCACATCTCCTGCTTCTTCTTCCCCGTGCTGGGCTTGCTGTGCATCCTGCGTTACTCCATCCAGGGGGTGGGCTACACCAACCTGGCGATGCTCTCGGGCGTTTCGGAGATGATCGCCCGCATTGTGGTAAGCCTCTTCGCCGTACCCGCGTGGGGGTTCCTGGCGGTATGCTACGGCGATCCCGCGGCCTGGGTGGCGGCCGACCTCTTCCTCGTGCCGGCGTTCTGGTACGTGTATCGCAGGATGAAGGGGCAGTTGCTCAGAACTCAGCCTCTCGTTGCAGGCAGATAGTGTCGCCCGTGGCCGGATGGGCGAACTCCAGGTACTCGGCGTGCAGGTAGAGCCTGTCGGCCGGTTGCCCGTACAGCGTGTCGCCCACGATGGGATGTCCCAACCCCGCCTGGTGGGCGGCGTGCACCCGCAACTGGTGCGTGCGTCCCGTGAGCGGGCGGAAGAGGACGAGCGTGCGTCCGTCCATGCGTTCCAAGACTTCGTATTCGGTGACGGCCGGCTTGCCGTGCTCGTAGCTCACCCGCTGGCGCGGGCGGTCGAGCGGGTCGGGACAGAGCGGGAGTTCGACGCGTCCACTCAGCTTGTCGTCGGGCAGCGTTCCTTCCAGCAGGGCGACGTATCGCTTCTTCACCTCACGCCGCTCGAACTGCTCCTGTAGGCGTTGGTGCGCCTCTTTCGTCTTCGCCGCCACCATCAGGCCCGACGTGGCCATGTCGAGCCGATGCGCCACCATCGGTCCGGTGGCCTCGGGATACAGCGTTCTCAGGCGGGCGTAGACCGAATCCTCATCTTCGCCCTTGCCGGGCACGGAGAGCATGCCCGCCGGCTTGTTCACCACCACGAGGTCGGCGTCCTCGAACACGAGGTCGAGCTGCCGCCCTTGATGTTGGTTGGGCGATAGCGGATTGTCGTCCACGTCCAACCCTTGCAGCATATAGGCCAGGATGGGGCCGCATTTCCCTTGGCACGACGGATAGTAATAGCCGTGATGCCTCACCTCGCCCTCGGGCGAGCGCCCCCACCAGAACTCGGCCATGGCGAGCGGTTTCAGCCCGTTCAGGTAGGCGTATTGCAGCAGCTTGGGCAAGGCGCACTCCCCGGCCCCGGCGGGCGGCAGCTTATGCGCGCTCCGCTCAAAAATGTCGAGGAGGTTCTTCTCCCCACCCTTGGCGTCGCGCATCCTGAACTGGGCGAACAGCCAGCGCTGCAAGGCCGCCGAGCGGCGTTTCCTGAAAGATTTCATTAGTGCGACGCGCTTCGACTGGTCGGCTATGTATTGGCTGAGGCGATGGTCCGATCGTTGCGTGAACCGCGTCGATATGCGGTTTACCTCCGCCTTCTGGAACTGGCTCTCGCGGATCATCGCCGCCTCCTCCGCCGCGGTGGGTTTGGGCGGTGTCTGCCGTCGGCGGTCGCGCGCCTCCTTTCCCGCCTTCATCGTGGCCTTGGCTTGCTCCAGCTCCGCCTCGAAGGCCCTCACTTCCTCCCGGTTCCGCGCCACGGAATCGAGGTAATGCGGGTCGTTCTCCATCTTTTCTATCCGTCGGTTGATGGCGGATATTTCGGCCTCTTCTTCCTTGAAGTACTCGCCGGGGCGCAGCATGTCGTACACGGGTGGCACGAAACCCGCATGAATGTTCTCTCCGGCCAGGTTGCCCGAGAAGGCGACCAGATAGCCGATGTCGCCCTCCGTCGTCCGTACGGCGAGCACGCCGAACATCTTCCCCGCGTCGATCTCCTCCCGCCACCGCGCCTGCCGGGCGAGATAGGCTTTCACCTCCTCCGTCGCCAGCACGCATAGCGGATGCGGCGTATAATGGAAGGGATAGGTAAACCGATCGGGTGGCGCGATGTGCGTCACCCGATGCCGGAAGCGGTGAATGATGGATTCGCCGAAGGTATTCATATATATAATGTATATGCGTCAGACCACCGTCGCCGCGCTTTGGTCGAGAAACAGCTCCACGTTGGCCGCTCGGTGAGCGATGTAGGCGGCAGGCCCGGCGTCGGCGTCTTCGAGGATGCTCTTCACCACGGCGGCCTTGCCCTTGCCCGAGATGAGGAACATCACGTGCCGGGCGTTGAGGATGGGGCGTCCGGTGAGGGCCACCCGTTTCTGTCCCGTGTTGGGCTGCGTAGCTACGGCATATACCTTGTCGGTGGTGAGCAGCTCCTCTTGTCCGGGGAAGATGGACGAGGTATGCCCGTCGTATCCCGCTCCGAGCAGGACGACGTCAAACTGCGGCAGTCCGTCGTGTTCGGGCACTTGGTTGATGACCAGCGCGGAATAGCGCGCGGCCTCCTCCTCGGGGACGTTCTCGCCTTCGATACGGAAGATGTTGGCGGCAGGCAGCGACACTTTGTCGAGCAGGGTACGGCGTGTGAGGCCGTAGTTGCTGTCGAGGTCGTCGGGTGCCACGCATCGCTCGTCCACCCAGTAGAGGCGCAGGCGTTCCCATGGGGTGCTCTTCTTGTATTCGCGCGCCCAGAGGTCGAACATCAGGGCAGGCGTGGTGCCACCGCTCAGGGCGATGTTGAACGTCTGGCCGGGATGCTCGTCGATCAACCCCGTGAGGTAATGGATGAGCGCGCGCGACGCCTCGAGGGGTGTGGAGAAGATATTCTGTTTCATAACTCGCAATATTGGTCCGTATTGGTAAGGTTTTTACAGGGATTGGTCCACTCCGCCCCGTGCTCGCGCGTCATGGCCTCGCTCTCCTTCGGTCCCCACGTGCCGGCGGGGTATCCGTAGAGCGATACGTCGGGGTTCTGTTTCCAGTAGTCGAGTACGGGAGTGAAGAATCGCCACGACGCCTCCACGGCGTCGCCTCGGGTGAACAGGGTGGGGTCGCCCTGTATGCAGTCGTCGATGAGGCGGGCGTAGGCATCGCCGGCGGGCACGCCTCCCAGCTGTCCGTAGGTGAAGTCCATCGACACCTGTTGCACGTCGAATCCGGCGCCGGGTGTCTTCATGTCCGTCTTCAGCACGAACCCCTCGTTGGGTTGTATGCGTATCACCAGCGCGTTGGCCTTTGGCGCCTCGCCTCCGGCGGCGTGGAACATCTGGTGGGGGGTAGGCTTGAAGTGCACCACGATCTCCGTCACCTTGGTAGGCATCTGCTTGCCGGTGCGTATGTAGAAGGGTACACCCGCCCATCGCCAGTTGCTGATGCCCAGCTTCATGGCGATGTAGGTCTCCGTGCGCGATTCGGGCGCCACGCCTTTCTCCTCGCGGTATCCCTTGCGGTGCTCCGAGGCGGTGTACTGCCCGCGCACGATGTGCTCCTGGAAGTCCTCCTCGGTGAGTGGGGTGAGCGATTCGTACACCTTCAGCACTTCGTTGCGGAAGTTGTCGGCGTTGAACACGGCCGGCGGCTCCATGGCGGTGAGGGCGACGAGCTGTATGAGGTGGTTCTGCACCATGTCGCGCAGCGCGCCCGAGGCGTCGTAGTATCCGCCGCGCTCCTCGATGCCGAGGTTCTCCACGGCCGTCACTTCCACGTAGTCGATGTAGTTGCGGTTCCACAGCGGCTCGAACACACCATTGGCGAACCGGAGCGCCAGCACGTTCTGCGCCGTCTCCTTGCCCAGGAAGTGGTCGATGCGGTAGACTTGGCTCTCGTCGAAGACGGAGGCATATATTTGGTTTAGTTCTTGAGCCGACTTGAGGTCGTATCCAAAGGGCTTCTCCACGATGATGCGCGCGTGCGGGGTGTTCAGCCCCACTTTCTTCAGGTGCAGGGGCACCACGCCGTAGAGTACCGGCGGCGTGGCGAGGTAGAAGAGTAGGTTGTCGGGACGCTCCGCTCCGCTCAGCTCGACGATCCGTTTCCGCAGCTCGGGGTATCCCTCGTCTTTCGACGGGTCCATGGGGAGGTAGCGCAGCCTGTCCGCGAAGGCGGCCATCGTCTCCTCCTCCAGGTCGGCGGGGTTGAGGAACTCCTTCATCTCCCGCAGGATGTACGAGCGGAAGCCTTCGTCGGAGTAATTCGTGCGTCCGATGCCGAGGATGTAGAACTCTCCGCCCAGCCGCTTCTCGCGGTAGAGGGAGTAGAGGGCGGGCATCAGTTTCCGTTTGGTGAGGTCGCCCGAGGCGCCGAATATCACCATGACAAATTTATCCATAACGCATTCAGCCTCCATCCGTTATACGTTGTATGTTCCCGACTTGGTGGTGCCGCCGTGTCCCGTCCAGTTCTCGTGGAAGAACTTCCCGCGGGGCTGGTCCACCCGCTCGAAGGTGTGGGCGCCGAAGTAGTCGCGCTGCGCCTGTATCATATTGGCCGGAAGATCGGCCGACGAGAGGGAGTAGTAATAGTTCAGCGCCGAGGCGAAGGCCGGCACGGGGATCTCCGTCTTGGTGGCCTCGGCCACGATATTCTTCCAGCCGTAGAGCATGGATTCCATCTCTTCGCGGAAGAAGGGGGCGAGCAGCAGGTGCTCGGGTTTTTCGTCGGCCTCGAAGGCGGCGGCGATGTCGTTGAGGAACACGCTGCGGATGATGCATCCGCCACGCCACATACGGGCGATAGAGGCCAGGTCGAGGTTCCAGCCAAACTCTTTCGACGCTTTCTGCAGCACGGCGAAGCCTTGCGAGTAGGAGACGAGCTTGGAGGCGTAGAGCGCCGAGGCGAGCTGGTGGAGTATGGTCGGCCGGTCGTACACTTGCATCGTGATGGGTCGGCGCAGCAGCCTGGAGGCGTTCACGCGCAACTCCTTCTCGGCCGATAGGCTGCGTTCGAACACGGCCGTGGCGATAAGCTCGAGGGGCATACCCAGCTCCATGGCGTTGATGACCGACCATTTGCCGGTGCCTTTCTGTCCGGCGGTGTCGAGAATCTGGTCGATGAGGTACTCGCCTCGCTCGTCCTTGTGTCCGAGGATATGCGAGGTGATCTCGATGAGGTAGCTCCGCAGCTTTCCCTCGTTCCAGCGGGCGAACTCGGCGGCCATCTCATCGTTGCTCATCCGGAGCAGGTTCTTCATCACCCAGTAGGCCTCGGAGATGAGCTGCATGTCGCCATACTCGATGCCGTTGTGGATCATCTTCACGAAGTGTCCCGCTCCCTGCGGTCCCACCCACTGGCAGCAGGGCGTGCCGTCGTCGGCCTTCGCCGCTATGCTTTGCAGGATGGGCTTCACCTCGGGCCATGCCTTGGCCGAGCCGCCGGGCATGATGGACGCGCCGTTGAGGGCGCCTTCTTCGCCGCCCGACACGCCGCTTCCCACGAACAGGAAGCCGCGCTCCTCGGCCAGCTTCACCCGCCGGTTGGTGTCCTCGTAGTTGGAGTTGCCGCCGTCGATGAGGATGTCGCCCGGCGCGAGCAGCGGAAAGAGTTGTTCCATCATCTCGTCCACGGGGCTTCCGGCCCGTATCATCATCATGATTTTGCGGGGCGACGAGAGCGATGCCACGAAATCCTTCACGTCCGTATATCCCTGGATGTTCTTGCCTTTGCCGCGGCCGTTGACAAAGCGTTCCACCACGCCTTCTTCCACGCCCGGCACGACACGGTTGTACACCGATACACGCCAACCTTTACTTTCCATGTTCAGGGCAAGGTTCTCGCCCATCACGGCCAAGCCTACCAGCCCGATATCCGTCTTATTCTGATTTGTAACCATACTTTTATATGTTTATTAGTTATCTATATCAAGGAACGGAAGAGCGGGAAAAATGTTCAGCAAAGTTGCAAAGATTAGCTTCAAGACGATCATCAAACCGGATCCCTATAAAAAAACGACCGAATAGCTCCCAATAGAGCCTATTGGTGTTCCGCGCTACGAAATAGATTCGTACCTTTGTCGCATAAACCCTTTAAAGGCAATTCTTATGATGAACAGCAGACCCCTGCCTATCGGTATACAAGATTTCGAGTACATTCGTCGGAACGACTTCGTGTACGTGGACAAGACGGAATATATCTACCGCCTCGCCTACCAAGGAAAGCCCTACTTCCTCGGCCGCCCCCGACGGTTCGGGAAGAGCCTGCTTCTCTCCACCATCAAAGCCTACTTCCTCGGCAAGCGCGAGCTGTTCGGGGGATTGGCCATCGAGAAGCTGGAGACGGAGTGGGAAGAATATCCCGTGTTCCACTTAGACATGAACGTCGACGCTTACACGAGCATAGACACGTTCATGACCGCGCTGAACACCAACCTGAAAGTATTGGAGAAACAGTGGGGAAAAGATGAAAGCGACGACACTCCCCCAAGCCGTCTGAAAGGCCTCATCGAGAGAGCCTATCGGCAAACGGGCAAAGGTGTGGTGGTACTCATCGACGAGTACGACAAGCCCCTGCTCGACACGATGGACAATCCCGAGCTGCACGCGCTGATACGCCCCCAGCTCCAGGCCTTCTACGGCGTGCTGAAGAGCGCCGACCCATATCTTCGGCTCCTCCTCTTCACGGGCGTGACGAAATTCGGGCAAGCTGGCGTGTTCAGCGGCATGAACCAGCCAAAGGACATCAGCATGGACAGGCGATACGCCGGCATCTGCGGCATCACGGAGACGGAGCTTGTGCGCGACTTCCAGCCCGAGCTGCACGCCTTGGCTGAAGCGGGACAGGTGACTTACGAGGAGACCTTGGCGAAGATGCGACGGATGTACGACGGCTACCATTTCTGCGAAAACACCGAGGGAGTGTACAACCCATTCAGCGTGCTCAACACGCTCGACCAATCGAAATACGCCTATTACTGGTCGCACACCGGAACCCCCACGTTCTTAGTGAAACTCATCAAGGCGGGAGACATCAACGTCCCCAATCTGGAAGGCAACATACTCGTCTCGCAATCCAAGTTTACCGATTACCGAGCAGGCTCGGACAACCTCATCCCCTTCATGTTCCAGAGTGGATACCTCACCATCCTGGATTACGACCCCGTGCTGGAGTTGTACACGCTGGGATTCCCCAACGAGGAGGTCAGGATAGCTTTCCTGCAAAACCTGTTACCGCTCTATTTCCCCAGGGGGGACGACGATCAATTCGACTCGAAAATCTTCTTGCGCGACCTCTACCGCGGCGACGTCGAAGCCTTCATGACCCGCCTGCAAGCCTTCCTCGCCGACATTCCTTACGGCACCGAGGAGAAGTCGGAGAATTATTACCAAACCGCGCTCTATATCCTCTTCACCCTCATGGGCGAACGCTCGCGCATGGAGCGGCAGACAGCCAAGGGCCGAGCCGACCTCGTGGTGGAGATCGCCGGCACCGTCTACGTCTTCGAGTTCAAGATGATCGGTTACGGCACCGCCGACGACGCGCTGCGACAGATCGACGAGAAGGGATACCTCATCCCCTACAACGCCAGCGGCAAGCGGTTGGTGAAGATCGGCGCGGCCTTCAGCAAGGAGACCCGCACGCTGGGCGAGTGGCTGGTGGAGCAAAGAGTCTATCCGTACGCTTAGGGACAGAAGCTCCGTACTCATTGGGAGAGATGGATGCTCCCTCCAAGGAGAGATGGGGGGCTTCTCTTAGGGAGAGATGGAGGGGTCCTCACGGGCAGAGGACGATGCTCCTCTCGGGGATGGATGACCGGCTCATACGGAGCGAACGCCGCACGGCGTTCACTCCGCCGGCATGCCAGTAAGCCCATTCGACGTGTTGATGCCGTAATACTGCGCCTGGTAAATGGCCCAAGCCATGATGTTGCCGAAGATGTGGGCGTTCTCAGTTGTGCCGCTGCCAGAACCCATACCTGTGCCAGAGTAGCCTCCGGACATGAATTTGGAATTTGCGTGATATTTGGGAGAGGATCCAGTCGCGAAGGGATAGGACGTATTATTGTTACTGCTGGGTATGGTACCGGATAGGAATCCCGAGCCGCCCACAAAGAACAGGTTCTTTTTCTTGTATCGGACCATGATCGGCGCGCCATCGCATGACGAATAGACCACGAAATCCCCGGAGTGTCCCGGTTCTATCACGTACGTGTTGGCTTCCGAATCGTCTCCCCAATAGTATCCAGCCAAGGAACTCCCGGTCTTGAATTTATAGGTTACGCCACCGACAGTTCCCGTCATGATGGGATCCCCTTCCGGACCATTCATCAAGTATCTTGCGCCAGGGCCATTCACGGTGCCGCCAAATTTCATCTTGTAATCTGTCGCTTTCCAGACTCCACCCACTGCTTCCGGTATGTTCCCACCCGCATAAAGCATGATAACCACGCCTCCATGGTCTATATAGTCCAATATGGCTTTCGACGCGACATTCACCGAGTCCCAATAGCAATCCTCCCCAACTATGACGATGTCGGGCTTGGGGTTGGTATTGAGGGTGGCTACAATATCGTCAGCCTCGGAGGAGGATCCCGTGCCTATGTTCTCGGCGGTCAGAGCGGGAAGTGAAGCGATGGTAAGGCCGCCGTTGACAGGTAGTACTCCATTCAACGAGAAGTTGTACACGCTCGTCAGGAACGCGTTGGAAGCGCCGGCGGCACCCGCATATATGGATTCGGGACCTCCAGTGGTAATCGCCAATATTTTCTTCGCCTTGAAGAACGGTGCCTTCGTCAGCTTGCTGGTGACGTTGTATTGCTTGCCGGGCTGGAACACTACAGCCTTTTCCGTTGACCCGCTCTTATACTTGATGGGATATTCCTTTTTATATATGGTAACGGTGTCGATATCCGTCTTGAACGTCAGCATGTTCATCACGAGGGTGGAGGCGACGGTGGAAGTCGGTATGGGGATGAAGCGGAGGGACTGGGTGAGGGTAGTCTCCTTTTTCGTATCGTCGCCCAGCGCGTCGTAGTGGAGGAACTGGCCCTTCTGAGCGGTGCTGGCGTTGACCGAGGTGCCTCTACCGAGCCACGTGTCCGCTGTGGAAATGGCGTTCGGGTCGCTGGCCATGGCCACTTTTCCAAGTTTGAGGAGAGCGAGCGTACGCCGGGGATAGAGACCGATCTCCGTGCGGCCTATGGATTCATGGATCTGGGACGCGGGGTTGACCATGAGCGTCCAGTTCAGCAGCGCGAACATGTGGTGGAACGTGATCGTTTTGACCGGTAGGATGGCCTCCGTGCCGGAGACCGAGACGTCATCGACCAGGGCGTACATCGCGTCGGCGGGAATCTCGTTATTGGTGCCGGAAGTGGCCGAGGTGACGGTGACGTATTTGTCGCCGAGATAGCCGTCGGTCACCTCGTAGTACCCCTTTGTTTCCTATAGCCTGTGTATCTCCGCCGACGAATTCGCTAACCGTGAAGTCCGTCGAGCTATTCTCGGTGTAGAATACCAGGCGATATTTGGTGTCGGACACGGGGAGGTCGAATCCGAGTGAGCCAGTCTCGCTCACGGTGATCTGTTGGTAGCCTATGGGGGAATCGTCTTGCGTGGAGGGATTGTCCTTGTCGTCGAACACGATCATGAGCACCTTGGTGCCCGTCTCCAGCGGGGCGCGTGTGCTTACGGTCGCCGGGGCAGGGGTCAGCTCGGATATCAGCGTATAGCCATCGCTCATTTCTTGGACAAACTGTATAGGTTCTTCCTGCGCGGAGCGGGTCTGCGGGTACCCGTCTTGATAGGCTTCGTTCTCCACGGCAAGGCGGAAACTCACCATGCCGTAGGCATCGGGGGAAGATGCCGGGTTGACTTCCGTCGGAACGGTAATGTCCTCGGCGCAACCAACCAACGAGAGCAAGGCGAATGCGCATAGGATGTGGAAAATGGTTTTTTTCATACCTTTCTTCTCTTTCATTAATTTACTTTCTATTCTACTTTCTCTTTTCTCAATCTGCTGCCAATGGAGCTGATTTCCGCAATTCTCATTGCTGCCGCGAAGATCTGTATTTTCGGTGTTATAAATGTCTCATTCCGTACATATTATGTCTCACTTCGTGCGTTAGATATGTTAAATAGCGCTAAGCGCGTTATAGGCAAATGCGTTTGTCCTGTGCGGGACTCCCCGTTCACGCGAACCGGCAGGGAACAAATGAAGCGGAGACCAGGAATAGCCGCGATTGGGATTTATCGCCCTACTCGTAGCGAATGGAGCGTGCGGGATGGATCTTCGTGATGAGGAACGACGGGCCGATGAGCATCAGCACCGAGGCGGCCAGCGTACCGACGTTGATGAGCAGGATGAGCAGGGGATTGATGGAGACGGGGACGGTGTCCACGTAGTAAGTCTCGGGGTTGAGCTTGAACAGGCCGAAAGCCGACTGAAGCAGGCAGAGGGCGATGCCGACGACATTGCCTATCAGCATGCCCTTGCCGATGAGGAAGACGGCGAACCAGAGGAACGTCTTGCGGATGGTGAAATTGGTGGCGCCCAGCGCCTTCAGCACACCGATCATGTTGGTGCGCTCGATGATGATGATGAGCAGTCCAGAGATCATGGTGAATCCCGCCACGCCTATCATCAGGATGAGGATGACCCATACGTTGAGGTCGAGCAGGCTAAGCCATGCGAATATCTGCGGATTGAGCTGCTCGACACTGCGCACGTAGTACACGCCGCCGTAGCGGTCGGGCCGGGTGTCAAGACGCGAGGCTATGGCGTCGGTGGTGGGCGCCAGTTGGCCGTAGTCGCGTATCTGTAGCTCCACGCCCGTCACCTGCCCGGGTAGCCAACCGTTCAGGCGGTTCACCAGGTAGAGATCGGTGATGAGGAAGAGCTTGTCGTACTCGGAAAAATTGGTCTGGTAGATGCCCGCTATCTGTAAGCGGCGGGCACGGATGTTGTCCTGTATATAATAGGTATAGATCTTGTCGCCCGGCTTCAGCTTCAATTTCGAGGCCAGCGTCTTCGAGATGAGCGCCAGGTTGGTGGCGGCCGTGTCGCTGAAGGCGGGGATCTCGCCCTCCACCAGGTACTGCCTCATGAAGGTGGGGTCGAACTCGGGTCCCACTCCCTTGAGCACCATGCCCTGGAACGCGTCGTCGGTCTTTATCATGCCGGGCTTGGTGGAGAAGCGTTGCGCGTGGGTCACGCCGGGATAGGCCGAGAGGACACGCAGCAGACTGTCGTCGGCCACCACGGGACGTGTCTCGTACGAACTCACCGCGTCGAGATTCACGATTTGTATGTGCGAGCCGAAGCCTACCACCTTGTCCCTCACCTTGCTCTTGAAGCCTATCACCACCGCCACGGCGATAATCATCACCGCCAGCCCGATGGCGATGCCCGCCATGGCGATGAGCACCGCCGGACGCGACACCTGCTTTCCACCATCGCTTTCGCGGTAGATGCGGCGGGCAATGAACAGGGGGAAAGACACGGGGGGAGCGCTAAGGGTTAGTGATTAGTCCACGCGGCCGGGATAGGCTTCGAGGGCTTTCTTGAGGATGAAGAGGGCGCGCACGAGATCCTCCTTCTTCAGCACGTAGGCGATGCGCACCTGGTTGATGCCCGATCCGGGCGTGGTATAGAAGCCCGAGGCGGGAGCCATGAACACCGTCTGCCCCTCGTACGAGAAATCGGACAGGCACCAGGCGCAGAACTTGTCGGCATCGTCGACCGGTAGCTTGGCCACGGTGTAGAACGCGCCCATGGGGATGGGCGAGTAGACGCCGGGGATGCGGTTAAGCCCGTCGATGAGGCATTTGCGGCGTTCCACATACTCGTCGTACGTCTCCCTATAATACTCCTCTGGCGCGTCGAGCGACGCCTCGGCGGCAATCTGCCCGATGAGCGGGGGACTGAGGCGAGCTTGGCAGAACTTCATCACGGCGCCGCGCACCTCCTTGTTCTTCGTGATCAGCGCGCCGATGCGCAGGCCGCACTCCGAGTAGCGCTTCGACACGGAGTCGATCAGCACCACGTTGTTCGCTATCCCCTCCAGGTGACAGGCCGAGATGTAGGGCGAGCCGGTGTAGATGAACTCCCGATACACTTCGTCGGAGAAGAGGAAGAGGTCGTAGCGCTCCACGAGGTCGCGAATCTGGTTCATCTCCCGGCGGGTATAGAGGTATCCGGTGGGGTTGTTGGGGTTGCAGATGAGGATGGCCTTGGTACGTTCGTTGATCAGTTCCTCAAACTTCTCCACCTTGGGCAGCGCGAAGCCCTCCTCGATGGTGGAGGCGATGGTGCGTATCACCGCCCCGGCCGAGATGGCGAAGGCCATGTAGTTGGCGTAGGCCGGCTCGGGGACGATGATCTCGTCGCCCGGGTTGAGGCAGGAGAGGAAGGCGAAGAGCACCGCCTCGGAACCTCCGGAGGTGACGATGATGTCGTCGACGGTGAGGTTGATGCGATATTTGGCGTAGTACTTCACCAGCTTCTCGCGGTAGCTCCGGTTGCCGGCGCTGGGGCTGTATTCCAGCACGGTCCGGTCGATGTGGCGTATAGCCTCGATAGCGGCTGTCGGCGTGGGCAGGTCGGGCTGCCCGATGTTGAGGTGAAACACGTGGACGCCCCGTCCTTTGGCGGCGTCGGCCAGGGGCGACAGCTTCCTGATAGGAGACGCGGGCATCTCGTTCCCGCGGATAGATATAGCTGGCATGATGCGTTCTCTGTCTGCTTAAAAAGTGATTTCCGTTTTCTAAAGTCGCGAATGTACACAATAAAACGGACACGGGGCACATAAAAGCTTTAAAAAGCTTAGCAAGGGTGAAATTTGGCTCCACGTATCGAAAGAAAAGCATACTTTTGTAAGAAACAAAATCATCGCAATGACTATAAATCTTATAGCGTTCGCTTCGCCCCTGCAAAAGAAAAGCTCGCTGACCAACTCGCACGAGGCAATCCTGAACGAACTGGAAAAGTATTACACCGTAAACCTGGTCGACCATACCGAGATGGAGACGTTGGGCGCGGACGACTTCAAGGTCGTGTTCGTCGCCAGCGGCGGCGTGGAGAACATCGTCGTCAGGCACTTCGAACAGCTGCCGCGCCCCGCCATCCTGCTGGCCGACGGCATGCAGAACTCACTCGCCGCCGCCATGGAGGTCTCCACCTGGCTGCGCCAGCGGGGAATGAAGAGCGAGATCCTGCATGGCGAACTACCGACCATCAGCCGCCGGATGCGCATCCTGTACAACAACTTCCGCGCCGCACGCACGCTCAACGGCCAGCGTGTAGGCGTGATAGGCACCCCCTCGCCCTGGCTGGTGGCCAGCGGGGTGGACTACCTGCTGGCCAAGCGACGCTGGGGAGTGGAATATGTCGACATCCCGCTCGAACAGGTGTACGAGCGCTACCATCGCCTCGCCGACGCCGACGTGGGGCCGGCCTGCGCCGCCGTCGTGTCGCAAGCTATGGCCTGCCGCGAGGGTACGCCCGACGACATGGTGAAGTCCATGAAGCTCTACCGCGCCATCCGCCAAGTATGCGAAGAGGAGCGCCTCGAGGCCGTTACGCTGAGCTGCTTCAAGATGGTGGAAGACCTCGGCGTCACCGGATGCCTCGCCCTGTCGCTGCTGAACGACGACGGGATACCCGCCGGCTGTGAGGGCGACCTGCAGTCCATCTTCACCCTGATGGTGGCACGCGCCCTCGTGGGACGCGAAGGATTCATGGCCAACCCCGCCATGGTCAACACCCGCGCCAACGAGCTGGTGCTGGCCCACTGCACCACCGGGCTGAAGCTCACCGAAAAGTACATCATCCGCGACCACTTCGAGACGGGTAAGGGCATCGCCATCCAAGGCATATTGCCCACCGAGGACGTCACCCTGCTGAAGTGCGGAGGCGAGAGCCTCGACGAATTCTACCTCGCCACCGGCACGCTGACGGAGAACACCAACTACATCAACCTCTGCCGCACGCAGGTGCGCATCAAGCTCGACTCCCCCGTGGAGTATTTCCTCAAGACCCCGCTGGGCAACCATCACATCGTGCTGCGCGGCAACCACGTCGAGGAGCTGAACGAATTTCTGCAAGCCAACGCCTGCAAACGCGTGGAGTACCTGCCGTGAATGCCCGTGCCCGAATAGGGAACCGCATCCGGCCCGGCTCCAGCTTGTCGTAAACGCTGACCTCGGAATACCTCCCCATTGTGTTGAATTAAAAAGGGAGAGCTTCTCCCTGTCCGAACCGCAACAAATAAAAAACATCGTTAAAAAAAGGAACGAAGGGGTACAACAGCCCTAAAATAGCAGTACTTTTGCGGTCTAAAAACTATACCATCGCATATAGTTTTCGGCTTTTCTGCCTTAAACTCCCATATCCGTGAACAAAACACTATCATAGAATGTAATATATTAGTAATAGAAACATAGATAATTTAAGGTATGAGAAGTAGATTCGCTTTAATCGCATTTTGCTTAGCCCTCCTGTCCGCTTGCGGCAATAAGGGCAATGACACCGGAAAAGTGCCCGAGTACGCGGTGCTGGAGTTACGACAGACCACCGCGCACCTTACGACATCTTATCCCGCCAGCATCAGGGGTAAACAAGATGTAGAGATACGCCCACAAGTCTCGGGATTTATCACCAAGCTCTGCGTGGACGAAGGCGCCACCGTGCGCCGGGGACAATTGCTGTTCATGATCGACCCCACGCAGTACGAAGCCGCCGTACGCACCGCCAAGGCAGCGGTGGAGACCGCCAAGGCAGCCGTGAGCACCCAACAGATTACCGTCGACAACAAACGCGCGCTAAACAAGAAACAGATCATTAGCGACTACGACCTCTCCATGGCCGAGAACACCTACGCACAGGCGCAAGCGCAATTGGCGCAAGCGCAGGCGCAGCTGGTGGCCGCCAACCAAAACCTGTCGTTCACCGAGGTACGCAGCCCCTCGGACGGTGTCATCAACGACATCCCCTACCGCGTCGGCGCGCTCGTCAGCCCATCCATCGCCACGCCCATGACCACCGTGTCGGACATGTCGGAAGAGGTGTACGTCTACTTCTCCATGACAGAGAAAGACTTGCTCGCCCTCACCCGCGAGGGAGGCACGCTGGCCGAGCAAGTGGCCAAGATGCCGGCCGTGAAGCTGCGGCTGAGCGACGGCACCATGTACGGCGAGGATGGACGGATCGACGCCGTGACGGGCGTCATCGACCAATCGACCGGCTCGGTGAGCATGCGCGCCATCTTCCCCAACAAGCAACACATCCTGCGCAGTGGCGGAAGCGGCAACGTGATGATTCCCTACGACGAGAATAACGTAATAAGCGTCCCCCAAGAGGCCACGGTGGAGATACAGGACAAGAAGTTCGTGTACGTGCTACAGCCCGACGAGACCGTGAAGTTTACCCAGATAGGCGTCTACAACCTCGACGACGGCAAAGTCTACCTCGTCACCTCGGGACTGAAGACAGGCGACAAGATCGTGATAGAAGGCGTGCAAACCCTCAAGGACGGCGAGAAGATAAAACCCATCACCCCCGCCCAGAAAGAGGCCACCTACAAGCAGCACCTGGAAGACCAACGGGACGGAAAGCTCGAGACAGCCTTCAACTAAACAACCCCACAAACGTAGAAGATTCGTATGAACTTAGATAGATTTATTAAACGCCCGGTACTATCGACGGTGATCTCCATCCTGATAGTCATACTGGGAGGAATCGGCTTGCTTACGCTTCCCATCACCCAGTATCCGGACATCGCGCCGCCTACCGTCTCCGTGCAGGCCGTCTATACCGGAGCCAGCGCCGCCACGGTGCTGAACTCCGTCATCGCTCCGCTCGAGGACCAGATCAACGGTGTGGAGAACATGATGTACATGACTTCCAGCGCCTCCAACACCGGCGTGGGACAGATCGATATTTACTTCAAGCAAGGCACCGACCCCGACATGGCCTCGGTGAACGTGCAGAACCGCGTCTCCATGGCGCAGGGACTGCTGCCCGCCGAGGTGACCAAGGTGGGCGTCACCACCCGTAAGCGCCAGACGTCTATCCTGATGGTGTTCTCGCTCTACGACGAGAGCGACACCTATTCCGACGCCTTCATCGAGAACTACGCCAAGATCAACCTCATCCCCGTGGTGCAACGTATCCAGGGCGTGGGCGACGCCAACGTGCTGGGGCAGAACTACTCCATGCGCATCTGGCTCAACCCCGCCACCATGGCGCAATACCAGCTGGTGCCCAACGACGTCACCAACGCGCTGGCCGAACAGAACGTGGAGGCCGCCCCGGGACAGTTTGGCGAACGTAGCGACCAGACGTTCCAGTACACCATACGCTACAAGGGACGCCTCCAAAAGCCCGAGGAGTTCGAGAATATCGTCATCAAGTCGCTCCCCGACGGAGAGGTGCTCCGCCTCAAGGACGTGGCCAAGGTTGAACTTGACCGCCAGGGCTACAACTTCATGAGCCAGACCAACGCCCACAAGGCCGTGACTTGCCTCGTGTACCAGATGGCGGGAACCAACGCCACCGTCACCATCGAGAACATACAAAAGGTGCTCGACGAGACGGCCAAGCAGCTGCCCGCCGGTATGAAGGTGGGCATCACGATGAACACCAACGACTTCCTCTTCGCCTCCATACACGAGGTGGTGAAGACGCTGATCGAGGCGTTCATCCTCGTGTTCTTCGTGGTCTACGTCTTCCTGCAAGACCTCCGCTCCACGCTCATCCCCACCATCGCCATCCCCGTGGCCCTGGTCGGCACCTTCTTCCTGCTCAAGATATTCGGCTTCAGCATCAACCTGCTCACCCTCTCGGCCCTGGTGCTCGCCATCGCCATCGTGGTGGACGATGCCATAGTGGTGGTGGAGGGCGTGCACGCCAAGCTCGACCAGGGCTACACCTCCACCAGGCAAGCCGCTATCGACGCCATGCACGAGCTGGGCGGCGCCATCGTCTCCATCACGCTCGTCATGATGTCCGTGTTCATCCCCGTGAGTTTCATGGGAGGCACGGCCGGCGTCTTCTACCGACAGTTCGGCCTGACCATGGCCGTGGCCATCGGCCTCTCGGCACTGAACGCCCTGACGCTAAGCCCCGCCCTTTGCGCCATCTTCCTGAAACCGCACGCGAAGGAGGGTGAAGGACATTCGCGACAGAAGGTCTCGGCCGTGGCGCGATTCCACAACTGGTTCAACCGCAAGTACGACGGGCTACTGAAGGGCTACAAGAAACGGGTACTCTTCGTCATCCAGCGCAAGTGGCTGGTGGGAGGATTAGTGGTAGGCTCCATCGTGGTGTTGGCGTTGTTCATGACGAGCACGCCAACGGGTATGGTGCCCAACGAGGACACCGGCACGCTGCTGGCCACCGTCACACTGCCTCCAGGCACCTCGCAAGACCGTGCCGAGCGGATATTCGCCCGGCTCGACAGCCTCGTGGCTTCCGATCCCGCCGTCGAGGCGCGCGGCTTAGTGTCGGGCTTCAGCATGATTGGCGGACAAGGGCCTAACTACGGCTCCATGTTCATCCGCCTCAAGGACTGGGACCAGCGAAAGCTGACGCAAAGCTCCACCATCATCGGCGCCGAGCTG
This sequence comes from Mediterranea sp. (in: CFB group bacteria), assembly GCA_031261785.1. Lineage (GTDB taxonomy): Bacteria > Bacteroidota > Bacteroidia > Bacteroidales > Bacteroidaceae > Bacteroides. The sequence goes on along the minus strand of JAISIZ010000094.1, from coordinate 30,589 downwards.
TTCATGCGGGCGCAGAAGGTTATCAAGGAGGCGCAGGTACTCGTCTTCGCCCCCCCTATGATTCCCGGATACTCAGCCTCGACCGACATCGAGATGAACATGCAGGACAAGACGGGCGGTAGCCTGAACCGCTTCTTCGACGTGGTGAACCAGTACAACGCCGCGCTCATGGAACGTCCCGAGGTAAGCTCGGCATCCACCACGTTCAACCCCAACTACCCGCAGTACATGATCGACATCGACGCCGCCGCCTGCAAAAAGGCGGGCATCAGCCCCAGCGACATCCTGCTCACCATGCAAGGATACTACGGCGGTTTCTACGCGTCGAACTTCAACAGCTACGGAAAGATGTACCGCGTGATGATCCAGGCCGACCCGCTCTCGCGCAAGAACATCGAGTCGCTCAACATCATCAAGGTGCGCAACGCCGCCGGCGAAATGGCGCCCATCAAGCAGTTCGTCAGCATCGACCGCGTGTACGGCCCCGACATCATCACCCGCTTCAACATGTACACCTCGATGAAAGTCATGGTGTCGCCCGCACCGGGATACACCTCCGGCCAGGCCCTGAAGGCGTTGGCAGAGGTGGCGCAGCAGAAACTGCCCACCGGCTACGGCTACGAGCTGGGCGGTATGGCCCGTGAGGAGGCCGAGACCAGCGGCAGCACCACGGGAATCATCTTCCTGCTCTGCTTCGTCTTCGTCTACCTGCTGCTGAGCGCGCAGTACGAGAGCTACATCCTGCCCCTCGCCGTGTTGCTCTCCGTACCCTTCGGACTGATGGGAAGCTTCCTGTTCGTCAACGGCATGAGCGCCATAGGCAACATCGCGGCCCTGAAGATGATATTGGGCACCATGTCCAACAACATCTACATGCAGATCGCCCTCATCATGCTGATGGGTCTGCTGGCCAAGAACGCCATCCTCATCGTGGAGTTCGCCCTCGATCGCCGCAAGATGGGCATGAGCATCACCTGGGCCGCCGTGCTCGGAGCCGGCGCCCGTCTGCGACCCATCCTCATGACCTCGCTGGCCATGGTGGTCGGACTGATCCCGCTGATGATCTCCTTCGGCGTGGGAGCCAACGGCAACCGCACGCTGGGCACCACGGCCGTGGGAGGCATGTTCATCGGTATGGTATTCCAGATATTCATCGTACCCGCGCTGTTCGTCGTCTTCCAGTACCTGCAAGAGAAGATCAGCCCGATGGAATGGGAGGATATCGACAATACGGACGCCCAGCCCGAGATTGAACAGTATTCCAAATAAAACGAGATATAGCACATAGAACGTATGAAAAAACAAATCCTATATATGGTGTGCGCCACCGCCCTACTGAGCAGTTGCCACATCTACAAGTCGTACGACAGGCCCGACGGCATCAGCGCCGAGGGACTGTACCGCGATCCCGTGTCGATGACCGACACGCTGCTGGCGGCCGACACGACGAACTTCGGCAACACGCCCTGGCGGGAGGTCTTCACCGACCCGCAACTACAGGCGCTCATCGAGCAGGGACTGGAACGCAACACCGACCTGCGCAACGCCATGCTCTCCGTCAAGATGGCGCAAGCGCCCTTGCTGGCCGCCAAGCTGGCGTTCATCCCGGGCCTGGCGCTCTCGCCGCAGGGTACCATCAGCAGCTTCGACAGGAGCGCGGCCACCAAGACCTACTCCCTGCCCGTCACCGCCAGCTGGCAAGTCCCCCTCTTCGGCGGACTGCTGAACCAGAAACGGGGAGCCGGAGCGGCCCTGGAACAGGCCAAGGCCTACCGCCAGGCCGTGCAGACGCAAATCATCGCCAACATCGCCAACATGTACTACACCCTGCTGATGCTCGACCGACAGCTCGACATCACCCGGCAGACCTCCGACGTGCTGAAACGCAACACCGAAGTGATGGAGGCCATGATGCAGGGAGCCATCAACGGCATCAACTCCGCGGGAGTGGAACAGAGCAGGGCGGCCTACGCGCAAGTGATGGCTTCCCTCCCCGACCTGGAACAGAACATACGCGAGGTGGAGAACGCGCTCTCCATCCTGCTGGGCGACGCTCCCCATAGCATCGCCCGGAGTACGCTCGACGAGCAGACACTCCCCAGCGAACTGTCGGCCGGAGTGCCCTTGCAGCTGCTCGCCAACCGCCCCGACGTGCGGGTGGCCGAGATGTCGCTGGCGGCGGCCTACTATCAGACCAACGTGGCACGCTCCAACTTCTATCCCAACATCACGCTGAGCGGATCGGCCGGATGGACCAACAGCGCCGGGGCGGCCATCGTCAACCCCGCCAAGTTCCTGGCCAGCGCCATCGCCTCGCTCACGCAACCCCTCTTCGCCCACGGCGCCAACATCGCCCAGCTGAAGATGGCCAAGGCGCAGGAGGAACAGGCGCGCAACTCGTTCCAGCAAGCCCTCCTCAACGCGGGCGGCGAGGTGAGCAACGCCCTGAGCCTCTACCAACGCAACAGCGAGAAGGCCGAAGCCCGCGACATGCAGGTCAAGGCCTCGAAGAAGGCGTCGGAAGATACCAAGGAACTGTTCCAATTGGGCACCTCCTCCTACCTGGAGGTCCTGTCGGCGCAGCAGGCCTACCTCAGCGCGCAAATCGCCGAGGTATCCGACAGGTACGACCAGATGCAGGCCGTCATCAACCTCTACCAGGCTTTGGGTGGAGGACGGAACGATTAACTTTAAAGCACTCAACATATTATGATTAGTCCATTAGCTTATGTAGACCCCGGAGCGAAGCTCGGGAACAACGTCACCGTACTGCCCTTCGCGTATATCGAGAAGGATGTGGAGATTGGCGACGACTGCGTCATCATGGCCTACGCCGCCGTGCTGAAAGGCACGCGGATGGGCAAAGGCAACAAAGTGCACCAACACGCCGTGCTGGGCGCCGAGCCGCAAGATTTCCAATACACCGGCGAGGAGAGCAACCTCATCATCGGCGACAATAACGACATCCGCGAGAACGTGGTCATCAGCCGGGCCACCAAGGCGGGCGACGCCACCCGGCTGGGTAACGACAATTATCTCATGGACAAGGCGCACCTCTGCCACGACGTGGAGATCAAGAACTGTTGCGTGGTGGGCATAGGCACAACCATAGCCGGACGGTGCACGCTCGACGACCACGTCATCCTGAGCGGAAACGTCATCCTCCACCAGCATTGCCACATCGGCCGGTGGACGCTGGTGCAGAGCGGATGCCGCATCTCCAAGGACGTGCCCCCCTACATCATCATGGCCGGCAACCCGGTGTCCTACCACGGCGTGAACGCCGAGGTGCTCGCCGCGCGGAGCGCCATGGACGAGCGCATCCTGCGACACATCGCCAACGCCTACCGCCTCATCTACCAAGGCAACTTCAGCGTACACGACGCCGTGCAGAAGGTGGAAGACCAAGTGCCCACGAGTCCGGAGATCGTGAATATCGTCGACTTCGTGAAGAACTCCAGGCGAGGAATCGTGAAGTAAGCCGGCAAGGAGACAAGTTGTCAACTTGTCTCTCGCCAACTATCAGCTTTTATCCTTATCTTTGTGCCCGCATTGACATTCAGAAACAACAAGAGAAGCAAGAATGAAAGAGTTCGTAATATCCGAAGCAAAGGCGGAAACAGCCGTACTGGTGGGCATCGTCACCCAGACGCAGGACGAGCGCAAGACGGGCGAATACCTCGACGAGCTGGCTTTCCTGGCCGAGACGGCGGGGGCGGAGGTGGTGAAACGCTTCACCCAGAAACTGCCTACGGCCAACTCCGTGACTTACGTGGGTAAAGGGAAGCTGGAGGAAATCAAGCGATACATCAAGGAGGAAGAGGAGGCGGAACGGGAAGTGGGGATGGTCATCTTCGACGATGAGCTGTCGCCCAAGCAGATCCGCAACATCGAAGGCGAGCTGAAGATCAAGATCCTCGACCGCACCTCGCTCATCCTCGACATCTTCGCCATGCGCGCGCAAACGGCCAACGCCAAGACGCAGGTGGAGCTGGCGCAGAACAAGTACATGCTCCCCCGCCTGCAACGCCTGTGGACGCACCTCGAGCGACAAGGCGGAGGCTCGGGAGCCGGAGGAGGCAAAGGCTCCGTGGGACTGCGCGGCCCCGGCGAGACCCAGCTGGAGATGGACCGACGCATCATCCTCGGCCGCATGGCCCTGCTCAAAGAGCGCCTGGCGGAGATCGACAAGCAGAAGACGACACAGCGCAAGAACCGGGGAAGGCTGATACGCGTGGCACTGGTGGGATACACCAACGTAGGGAAGTCCACCATGATGAACCTACTGGCCAAGAGCGAGGTCTTCGCCGAGAATAAGCTGTTCGCCACGCTCGACACCACCGTGCGCAAGGTGATCATCGACAACCTGCCGTTCCTCTTGTCCGACACCGTGGGATTCATCCGCAAACTGCCCACCGACCTGGTGGACTCGTTCAAGTCGACCCTCGACGAGGTACGCGAGGCCGACCTGCTGCTGCACACGGTGGACATCTCGCATCCCGCCTTCGAGGAGCAGATTGAGGTGGTGAACAAGACGCTGGCCGACATCGGCGCAGGCGGCAAGCCCATGATACTCGTGTTCAACAAGATAGACGCGTACACCTACGTGCGCAAAGACCCCGACGACCTTACCCCCCCAACGAAAGAGAACTTAACACTGGAAGAGCTGATGAAAACGTGGATGGCGAAGATGGAAGACAACTGCATATTCATCTCAGCCCGCGACCGCGTCAACATCGACGAGCTGAAGAACGTGGTCTATGCCCGCGTGAAGGAGCTGCACGTCCAAAAGTATCCCTACAACGACTTCTTGTTCCAAAACTATGAGGAAGAAGAGAATAATGAACCATCGAAGTAGTCCAAGTAGCCAGGTAGGATACTGCCGCTGTCACTTACTGTCCATCAGCAGTTCATCTCTACCTAACCGCTTCTAACTACTTAACTATTTTGACTACTTAAAAACAGAAATCTTATGAAAGAATACCGTAAACTGACCGAAGCGGAGAAACTTCGGCTGACTAACCAAGCGTGCGAAGCCGACGACTGGGAAAAAGTGAGGGTGGACAAGCGGTTCACCTGCGAGTATGTCCACCATGCCCGCTTCTCGGGCGAAGTACGGCTGGGCGTGTTCGAGACAGAGTTCGTGATGCCGGGAGGACTGAAGAAACATTCGGGCATACGTCACGCCACCTTGCACCAAGTGACGGTGGGCGACAACTGCCTCATCGAGAACGTGCAGAACTATATCGCCAACTACGAGATTGGCGACCACACGCTCATCGAGAACGTGGACACCATCCTGGTAGATGGCATGAGCACGTTCGGCAACGGCGTGGAGGTGGCGGTGCTCAACGAGACAGGAGGCCGCGAGGTACTTATCAACGACAAGCTCTCCGCGCACCAAGCCTATATCCTGGCACTCTACCGGCACCGTCCCGAGCTGATCTGCCGGATGAAGGCGATAGCCGACTTCTACTCCAACAAGCATGCCGCGGCGACAGGCGTCATCGGCCACCACGTGACAATCCTGAACACCGGATCCATCAAAGCCGTGCGCATAGGCGACCGCTGCCGTATCAACGGAGCCAGCCGCCTCTCCAACGGCAGCGTCAACAGCAACGCCGAGGCACCGGTCTACATCGGCCACGGGGTGATTTGCGACGACTTCATCATCTCGTCGGGATCCACCGTCGACGACGGCACGATGCTCACCCGCTGTTTCGTGGGACAGGCCTGCAAGCTGGGACACAACTACTCGGCTTCCGACTCGCTCTTCTTCAGCAACTGCCAAGGCGAGAACGGCGAGGCATGCGCCATCTTCGCGGGACCATTCACCGTGACGCACCACAAGTCGACCCTGCTCATCGCCGGTATGTTCTCGTTCATGAACGCCGGCTCGGGATCCAACCAGAGCAACCACATGTACAAGCTCGGACCCATACACCAAGGCACGCTGGAACGGGGAGCGAAAACCACCTCGGACTCGTACGTGCTGTGGCCCGCACGGGTAGGGGCCTTCTCGTTGGTAATGGGACGCCACGTCAACCACGCCGACACCTCCAACCTCCCCTTCTCCTACCTCATCGAGGACCGCAACACCACCTACCTCGTGCCGGGAGTGAACCTGCGCAGCGTGGGCACCATCCGCGACGCGCAGAAGTGGCCCAAGCGCGACAAGCGCACCGACCCCAACCGGCTGGACTACATCAACTACAACCTGCTAAGCCCCTACACCATACAAAAGATGTTCGCCGGACGCCACCTGCTGAAGGAGCTGAAACGGGTGTCGGGCGAGACGTCGGAGATATACTCCTACCAAAGCGCCAAGATACGCAACTCGGCACTGAACAAAGGCGTCGCCTTCTACGAGATAGCTATCAACAAGTTCCTGGGCAACTCCATCATCAAGCGCCTGGAGGGCACCCTCTTCCAAAGCGACGAGGAGATACGCCGACGCCTGCGCCCCGACACGGAGATCGGGCTGGGCGAATGGGTCGACATCTCGGGACTGATAGCCCCCAAGAGCGAGGTAGACCGCCTGCTCGACGGCATAGAGAACGGAAACATCAACCAGCTGAAAGGCATCAACGCCGCCTTCGAACGGATGCACGCCAACTACTACACCTACGAATGGACATGGGCCTACGCCAAGATCGGGGAATTCTACGGACTGGAACCCGAGCGCGTCACGGCCAAGGACGTGATCGCCATCGTGCGCGCCTGGAAAGAGGCGGTGGTGAAGCTCGACAAGCTGATCTACGAGGACGCCAAGAAGGAGTTCTCCCTCTCCTCCATGACGGGCTTCGGAGCCGACGGCTCGCACGACGAGATGAAGCTCGACTTCGAGCAAGTGCGAGGCGACTTCGAGAGCAACCCCTTCGTCACCGCCGTGCTGCGCCATATCGAGGTGAAGACCGCCCTGGGCGACGAATTAATCGCCCGCATGGAACAGGTGGGCGGGTAAATGAGTATCTTCGCGGGAAAGAAACAAAGAAACAACGTAAATCGTTAATATAGAGAACGTAATAAAGTACAAGAATTATGGCAACAACTCCTCCGTTTAAGTATCAACCCATCTTTGAGGTGGGCAAGGATACTACCGAGTATTATCTGCTTACCAAAGACTACGTGTCGGTAAGCGAGTTTGAAGGGAAACCTATCCTGAAAGTGGAGAAAGAGGGCCTCACCGCTATGGCCAGGACCGCTTTCCACGATGTGTCGTTCATGCTGCGCCGCGCGCACAACGAGCAAGTGGCCCAGATACTGAGCGACCCCGAGGCGAGCGAGAACGACAAATACGTGGCACTCACATTCCTGCGCAACGCCGAGGTGGCCTCGAAGGGCGTGCTGCCCTTCTGCCAGGACACGGGCACGGCCATCGTGCACGGTGAGAAGGGACAACAAGTATGGACGGGATATAGCGACGAGGAAGCACTCTCGCTGGGCATATACGAGACCTATACGGAAGATAACCTGCGCTATTCGCAGAACGCTCCGCTGGACATGTACCGGGAGGTGAACACCAAGTGCAACCTGCCGGCACAGATCGACATCGACGCCACCGAGGGGATGGAATACGAATTCCTATGCGTCACCAAAGGCGGTGGATCGGCCAACAAGACCTACCTCTACCAAGAGACGAAGGCCATCCTGAACCCCGCCACTCTGGTGCCTTTCCTGGTGGAGAAGATCAAGTCGCTCGGCACCGCCGCATGTCCACCCTACCACATCGCGTTCGTCATCGGAGGCACATCGGCCGAGAAGAATCTCGAGACCGTGAAACTGGCCTCCACGCACTATTACGACAACCTACCGACCACCGGCAACGAGTACGGCCGCGCCTTCCGCGACGTGGAGCTGGAGAACACCGTGCTGGAGGAATCTCGGAAGATTGGGCTTGGCGCGCAGTTTGGCGGCAAATACCTGGCTTACGACGTGCGCATCATACGCATGCCCCGGCATGGCGCCTCTTGCCCCGTCGGACTGGGTGTCTCCTGCTCGGCCGACCGTAACATCAAGTGCAAGATCGACAAGGAGGGCATCTGGATCGAGAAGCTCGACGCCAACCCCGGTGAGCTGATTCCCGCCGAATTGCGCCAGGCTGGCGAAGGCGACGTGGTACGCGTCGACCTGAACCGTCCCATGCCCGAGGTCCTGAAAGAGCTGACGAAGTATCCCGTCTCGACACGCCTCTCGCTGAACGGCACCATCATCGTGGCCCGCGACATCGCCCACGCCAAGCTGAAAGAGCGCCTGGACCGCGGCGAGGACCTGCCCCAATACTTCAAGGATCATCCCATCTATTATGCCGGCCCGGCCAAGACTCCCAAGGGAATGGCTTGCGGCTCGATGGGTCCCACCACCGCCAACCGTATGGATCCCTACGTGGAACCATTCCAAAGCCGCGGCGGAAGCATGGTGATGCTGGCCAAGGGCAACCGTACGCAGCAAGTGACCGACTCGTGCGAGAAGTATGGTGGCTTCTACCTCGGTTCCATCGGAGGCCCGGCTGCCATCCTCGCGCAGAACAACATCAAGAGCATCGAATGCGTGGAATATCCTGAGCTGGGCATGGAGGCCATCTGGAAGATCGAGGTTGAAGATTTTCCCGCGTTCATCCTCGTGGACGACAAGGGCAACGATTTCTTCAAGCAACTGAAGACAGGGAAATAAAATGAGCGAAATGTTTCACGCGGGTTCGCGTGGGACGAGAAGCCCGGGCTTTTTTCTTCATGCACGAAGTATGATTACAAAAGCCCGGGCTTTTTTCTCCATTCCCGAAATCTGATTACAAAAGTCTGGGCTTCCCGCTTCTCACGAATCCGCGATTGAAATTTGTCGCCCCTGCGAAATCTCCATGCGGCGCGTAAGCTCTTCGCCGGTCAGCGAAGATTCGCTCACGACGACACGGACAGTAAGTGATTGATTATCCATGCACGCTATGCGATGGCGGGGAAAAGTGATGAAGCCAGGAATTCTTTAATACGTCAATCGTAGTCCGGCCTGCAAGTTGAAGTTGAAGGGAGTATCCTTGCGGATGGTGCGTACGGCAGAGCCATTGTCGAAGTAGTAGGCCACGCCGGGTTCGACATAGAATCCGACGCGCTTGGTGGCGTTGATCTGCGCGCCCACGCCTCCCATGACGGAGAATTGCAGGGGCTTCACGGTAAGCTTGTCGGAACCGAGCTTGCCATACACGCATTTCTCCACCATGCCGCCGCCGCTGGCGTAGAGGGTGACGAGTCGCTTCTCGAGGAAATTCCAGTTGGCACGGACGGGTAGGCCAATGTAGTGCAGTTTCTGGCTGACGGCACGCTCGGATCCCGACAGGGTGACGTCGGAGGAAAGCAAGGTGTAGGTCAGCCCCGTCTCGACGGAGAAGCCGCGGGGTAGCGCCTTGCGTACCGACACGCCTACCGAGATAGGCTGGCGGTGCTTGATGTCGGTTATCTGATTACCGGCGAGCAGGTAGGGCACGCCGTCGTTAAACACCACTTGTTCGCCCTTGGGAACCTCCACCAAGGCATCGGCAGACGAAGCGATGTTCATCCGCGAGGGATAGCCGTTGCCTCGTTCGATAGTCCCGTCTGAGGAGGCGATGACGCCAGCGGCCGATATGCCCATCGACCAGCCACCTCCACGCTTAGGAGTCTTCTCCGCGGGGAGCTGATATTTGTCTTTGGATGAAGGACGTGCGGGGCGTGTCCGCTTTTGGGTGGTGCCGATGGCCTTCTCCTTGTCGGTGTCTTTCTCTTTGTCGCTGTCTTTCTTTACGCCGGTGGGAGTGCCAGAGGATATCGCCGTTTGCTCGCCTTCGTCGGCGGGAGTGTCGGGCGGTATGGCTTTTTCCTCCTCGGTTCGGGCTTGCGCGATGAGTTTCTCGCCCGTATGGGCAGGGCGTGCGGTAACTACCGGCAAAGTATGGGGAGCGGCGGTGGAGCTATCGGGCAGGGGGTGGGATGGCAGGAGGTCGGGCGAGGTTCCGGGTAGGGCGGTTTGCGCCAGCTCGGTCGCTCCATCGGGCACCCAGTAGAGATATGCGGCGGTGGAGAGGGCTACGAGCGCGGCTACGGCGGCAGCCATCCGTACCCATTGGCGAAGGGGGCGCGTCTTCATCACGGGCGTGGGCGCAAGCTCCCGCTCCAGTCGTTCCCATCCGTCGGGTGGCAGCGGCGGCGTGTGCTCACTCAGCCGTTGCTTCAGCTTATCGGTCCACAATTCATTCTTTTTCATCTATATCGTTCCTTTTTTATACGTATCTATCATTCGTTGCAGGCTATCCATTCCTTGATTCTCTTGGCCAGCAGGTGCTTGGCGCGGAAGAACTGCGAGGCCGACGATTTCTCGTTGATGCCCAGTAGTCGCGCGATCTCGCGGTGCGACTTCTCCTCGAAAATGTAGAGATTGAGCACCGTGCGGTAGCCCGTGGGCAGCTCACCGATGAATTTCATCAGCACTTCCTCGGGCACCCGTTCAATATCGTCGGCGTCGGGTTCGTCGTCGCTTAGCTCGCGCACCTCGTCGATGGGCTGGGCCTGGCTGAGCACGTTCTTGTCGCGGAGGTATTGCAGGGCGACGTTGGCCATCAGCCGCTCCATCCATGCCCTCAGGGAGCCTTCGCCCCGCCAGTTGAACTTGTCGAAGTAGCGGAAGGCGCGAAGAAAACCGTCGTGCAGCAAGTCTTCGGCCGTATCGCGGTCGCCCGCGTAACGCAGGCAGATGCCGAGCATACGCCCCGCATACCGCTCATACAGCTCCTTGCGCGCTTGGTTGTCGCCAAGCTTGCACCGCTCTGCAAGTTCCATTTCCGTCATCTCTGTCGACACGCGTCACTTTTTAAACGCGGCAAAGGTATGGATATTGCGCCGAGTGAGCAATTCTTCATGCCTTTTTATCTCTTTAACAGATGGATGGCGCAATATTTGTCCGTACTTCGCGTTTACCTTGCGTAAACTGAAAGCAATCATGATGAAAGCGATGAGAAAATTGAATGTGAAAGCCTTCTTGGGTATCGTCGCCATCCTCCTTGGTACGGCGGGATTGACGCAATCGTGCCTGAAGGAGGAGAAGCCCGACCTGCTGGCGCTGGCCACCATCAACAAGGTGGCGACGGTCCGGACCGACAAGGGATACTACTTCACCACCGACGGTGGCGAGACGCTGTTTCCTGCCGGCGGCACGGGATGGGCGACGGAGGAGTACACCGACGGGCAAAGGGCTTTCGTGCTGTTCAACAATATGGATACCCCGGCCGAAGGATACGATTACAATGTCGACGTGAAGCAAGTGACCCCCGTGCTTACCAAGGAGGTAGTCACTCTGGGCGAAGGGGAGAATACGGAAGAGAAAGTGGGCGACGACAAGATAAACGCCACCTACCTGTGGATCAGCAAAGACCGTAAGTACCTGACCATAGAATTTCAATACTACGGCACGGACAACGCCGACAAGAAGCATCTGCTGAACCTCGTCGTCAACCCGGCCACGACGGGAGAGACGGGGAGCGGCGAGTTCGCCGACCTGGAATTCAGGCACAATGACGAAGGCGACGAGCCTGTCCGCCTCGGCGAGGGATACGTCTCCTTCAAACTCGACAAGATCAAGAGCCTCCTGGAGGGAAAGAAAGGAGTGAAAGTGCGAGTGAATACCCTCTACGATGGCATTAAGCAATACGAAATAAGTTTTTCGACAGATTAGTATCAGACAACCGACACCCTGATTCAGTTCCGGAATAGGACACGGCTCCTGAGAGAAAGGTGACACACTCTTTTTAATATATAATTTGCTTATGCAAGCCAGAGGGGCGACAGTTGTGAAACTGCCGCCCCTCGTTTTTTACCTGGTCAACTGGTGTCCCCTCGTTTACTGCTTCTTGTCGGCGAAGAGGTTCCAGGTCAGCGCGCTGAGCGCCGCTCCCACGAACGGAGCCACGATGAAGAGCCAGAGCTGCGACAGGGCCGCTCCACCCTCGAACAGGGCCGGACCGATGCTGCGTGCGGGGTTGACCGACGTGCCGGTGATGGGTATGCACACGATGTGCACCAGCACCAGCGTGAGGCCGATGGCCAAGCCGGCGAAGTTGCCCGCGCCCTTCGTGGCGTCGGTGGAGCCGAGCACTACGAGCACGAAGATGAAGGTGAATACCGCCTCGGCGATGAAGGCCTGAAGCATCTCACCGTCGCCGTAGCCGTTGGACCCGGTGGCCGTGGGACCTTCGTGCGCTCCGGTGGAAACCAGTGCGAAGAGGATAGCCGATCCGATGATGGCTCCAATGACCTGGAACAGCATGTACATACCGGCGTCCTTACCGCTCATGCGTCCCGAGAGGAACACGCCCAGCGTGATGGCCGGGTTGATGTGGCATCCGGAGATGCCGCCGATGGCGTAGGCCATGGCCACTACCGATAGTCCGAAAGCGAGGGCTACACCCAGCGTTCCCACGCCGGCGCCTACCGTTCCGGCTACGCTGCCGGCGAACACCGCGCTTCCGCAACCCATTAACACAAGCACCATGGTGCCAATCATTTCTGCAATGTACTTTTTCATAAACTTGTCAATTAAATAAATATAATGAATAAACTCTTTCTTCTTAAAATGGTTCGCCCCCGACTGCCGTATTCCGCTCTTTTTCTCCCGGGTGATTGCCTACACGAGGCTCTGCTCTACGCGCGGGGCGAGCATCTCCCGGGGCACGGCGGCCTGTATGCTCAGTTTCAGCACGTCGAGCAGGCTTCGCCGCACGAAGTCCCTGCCGTACGCCAGCCCCACTTGTCGGGTAGGCCGGGGGATGGCGAAGGGGCGCACCAGCAGCCGTTGCTCCTCGCAGAGCTGTAGGGTGGCCAGTTCGGGGATGAAGGTGATGCCTTTGCCGCTCTCCACCATCCGCATGAAGGTCTCCATACTGCCCAGCCGATAGGCCATCTGGCTAAGCTTGACCGATTCCAGCTGGCAGAAGCGTGTCAGCTGCTCGCGGAAGCAATGCCCCTCGTCGAGCAGCCAGAGCCGCTCGCCGGTGATGTCGGAGGTGCGTATCAGGTCGTGTCCGAAAAGCGATTCGCCGCGCGCGACGTATCCGAAGAACTGCTCATAGAAAAGCGGCTCCTCGGCCAGGGCCTCGTCGTCGAGGCGGCTGGCCACGATGGCGGCGTCCAGCTCCCCGCTTCGCAGGGCCTGATGGATCTGGTGGGTCTTCATCTCGCTCACCCTGATGTCCAGCTCGGGATGCTCCTCCATGAGCCGGGGGAAGAAGCGGGGTAGCAGATAAGGGGCTATGGTAGGTAGCACTCCCAGCCTGAATATGCCGGTGAGGGTGCGTTTCTCTTCATAGACGATGTCTCTGACTAACGACGCCTGCGCGATGACGACGCGTGCCTGCTTGATAATCTTCCGTCCGACGGGGGTGGGGCGCACGGGCTGAACGTTGCGGTCGAACAGTTTCGCGCCCAACTCCTCCTCCAACTTCTGAATCATGGCGCTCAACGTGGGTTGCTTCACCCCGCATTGTTCGGCCGCCTTGGCGAAATGCCGATAGCGGTCTACGGCCAGCAGGTATTCCAATTGTTGTATGGTCATTCTTCTTTCAACGTTGGTACTTGCGGGGACAAAGATAAATATTATTCAAGTAGTCGCAAGCGAAACGCCTTGTTTTTTAAGAATTCGCAAGCTTCTTGCAGGCCGCTCGGTCCACTTTGCCGTTGCCTGCCGCGGGGATATGGGGTAGGGCGACGATGGCGCGGGGGCGGCTGTAAGGGTCGATGGAGGCTTGTATCCGTGCCTTCAGCGCCTCGATTTCGTTCTCGTCCGGCGAGCCTCCGACAAGCAAGACGATGGCCTCGCCCAGGCGGGCGTCGGGGCGTGAGGTGATGGCGAGGGGCGCGTCGGTCAGCTGGCAGAGCCGCCGTTCCAGCTCCTCGGCCTGGATTTTGACGCCGCCGCTGTCGATCACGTTGTCTATCCGTCCCAGGATGACGAAGCTTCCGTCGGGGTATAGGCGTGCCACGTCGTTGGTGCGCAGCGGCCCGTCGCACACCAGCGGGGCGTCGATGATGAGCGTGCCCTCTCCGGAGAGCGATAGGTCGACCGAGGGTAGCGGGACGTAGCGCTCCGAGGGGGTGGGGCCGTTGAGGCGGCGGAGGGCGACGTGCGAGAGGGTTTCGGTCATTCCGTAGGTGGAGTAGACGGCACCGGGGAGCTGGCGTACCTCGGCCAGCAGGGCGTCGTCGATGGCTCCCCCGCCGATAATCAGCACCTCGGCTTGCCGCAGTCTCTCCCTTTCGAGTGGCACTTGCAGGGTGTTGTACACCTGCAGGGGCACCATGGAGGCGAACCGCGGGGGTGTGGGCACGTCGGCCAGCGGATGGCCGGAGGCGGGACGCACCATCAGGTCCAATCCCGCTACCAGCGCGCGTACCACCATCATTTTGGCGCCTATGTAGCGCAGGTTCATGTTGAGCAGGGCGGTGTCGCCGGCCCGTAGCCCAAGTGTCTGGCAGGTGAGGCGTGCGCTTTGCGTCATCTGCTCCTTGCGTGCCCGCCAGGTCTTGGGGATGCCGGTGGATCCGGAGGTCTGCACGTCGAGGTAGGGCGAGGGATCGAACCAGTCGCTCAGGAAGTCGTATAGGTCCCGCCCTCCCCGTTCGGCGAGTTCGTCAAGTTGGTGGGGCGCGTAGGGCCGTCCCTCGAGCAGCAGGCATTGGTGTTGCCTGTCGAGCGTCATGCCTGGCCTCCTTTGTGGCCGGCGGTATACCAGAGGCAATCGTGCCGGATCTCGAGCGGCATCTCCACGTTGTCGGTAAAGAGCAGCCCCGTGCCCAATCCTTGTGGCAGCGGGTTTTGGTAGGTGGCGCACCACTGCGCGATGGCGTTGAGGCCGATGTTCGACTCGAGGGCGGAGGTGGCCCACCAGCCAACGTTCATCCTCTGGGCCAGCTCTATCCATTCGTCGCATCCCGCGACGCCGCCGTGCAGGGATGGCTTGAGGATGATGTATCGTGGATGCAGCGCCTTGAGCAGGTCGAACTTCTGCTGCCGCATGTTCTGTCCGACCAGCTCTTCGTCGAGGGCGATGGGGAGGGGCGACTTTTCGGTGAGCCGTGCCATCTCCTCCCATTGTCCTGCCCGGATGGGTTGTTCGATGGAGTGTATGTCCAGCTCGGCGAGGCGTTCGAGTTTTTCCAGGGCGTCGGCTGGCGCGAAGGCGCCGTTGGCGTCGACACGCAGTTCGACCTCCTTGGCAGAGAAGTGTCGGCGGATGTGGCGGAGCAGCTCCAACTCGTCGTCGAAGTTGATGGCGCCTATCTTGAGCTTGACGCAGCGGTATCCCGCCTGCATCTTCGTCTCTATCTGCGCCAACATCTTGTCGTACTCGCCCATCCAGATGAGGCCGTTGATGGGTATGCCCGCATCGCCCCTCGAGAAGGGGGTGTCGCGCAGGGCGTAGCTTCCGGCATCGAAATGCCGGAAGGCTGTCTCCAATCCGAAGAGGATGGAGGGATAGGGGCGTAAGGCGTCGGTATCGAGCATACCGCGCTTGGCTTCCAGCCGTCGGCAGGCATTTTGCAGCAATGTCTCGTATTGGGGAAGGTCGTCGCAACTCAGGTTAGGCAGCGGAGCGCATTCTCCTATGCCTACTCGTCCCGGCTCGTCGGGGGAAGTGAGACGCAGGTACCACACCTTGCGGGTGGTGTAGATGCCTCGTGAAGTCCCCGCCGGTTGCTTGAAATGCAGTGTGCGGGGAATGATTTCAATATGGCAGTCCATAGTTGTAATGTTTGAACAGCGTGCATATCGTTGCTTTCGTGGGAAAAAGCGACGATTACGGAAACTTGGGGTATTGCTTGAAGTTGGGTTTACGCTTCTCGAGGAAGGCGTTCTTTCCCTCTTGTGCCTCGTCGGTGAGGTAATAGAGGAGAGTGGCGTCGCCCGCCAGTTCCTGTATGCCCGCCTGCCCGTCCAGTTCGGCGTTCAGTCCGGCCTTGATCATGCGGAGCGCCAGGGGGCTTAGCGTCATCATCTCCTCGGCCCATCGCACGTACTCGTCCTCGAGTTGGTCGAGCGGGACGACCTTGTTGACTAATCCCATCCGCAGCGCCTCTTGGGCATCGTACTTGCGGCAGAGGAACCAAATCTCGCGGGCCTTTTTCTGCCCCACCACCCGTGCCAGGTAGGAGGCGCCGAAGCCGGCGTCGAAGCTGCCCACGCGCGGGCCGGTCTGTCCGAATATGGCATTCTCGGAGGCAATGGAAAGGTCGCATACCACGTGCAGCACGTGCCCGCCTCCGATGGCGAAGCCGTTGACGGCGGCTACGACGGGCTTGGGGAGGCTGCGTATCTGCTTCTGGACGTCGAGTACGCTGAGGCGGGGCACGCCGTCCTTGTCGAGGTATCCGCCCCGTCCCTTCACGTTCTGGTCGCCTCCCGAGCAGAAGGCTTTGTCGCCCGCCCCGGTGAGGACGACGACGTTGACGTCGGCCTCCTCGCGGCAGACGCGAAGGGCATCGCTCATCTCGGCGGTAGTGGTAGGAGTGAAAGCATTGCGATAACGCTCGCGGTTGATGGTGATACGGGCAATCCCGTTGTAGAAGTCGAACAGGATGTCTTGATACTCACGGATGGGTATCCATTCTCTTGGTGTGGACATACGCTTTATGGTTTATGATTGTTGTTGTCGTAATTGATAGTAATACTCCTTCAGGATACGGGCGTCCTTGTTCTTGTTGGTCACCACCTCCAGCAGGAGTGGCCGTTCTTGCGCTTCGGGGCGGGCGAAGGAGGTCATGGCTTCGGCCAGCTCTTCCTCGTTTTCGGCGCGGAGGTAGACGAATCCCCGCTCCTCGGCCCATCCTCGGGCCGAAGTCTTGTGCACGGCGGTGATGAACTTGTGCGAAGTACCCGACATGTCGAGGTCCGGCAAGGTATGGAAAATCTCTCCGCCGCCGTTGTTGAGCATCATGATACGGAGGTTGGGGCGGATGTTGTTGCCCATCCACAGGGCGTTCATGTCGTAGAAGAAGCTAAGGTCGCCAATGGCCACGAAGTTCAGCTTGTCCGACACGGAGGCGTAGCCCACGGCGGTCGAGAGCGACCCCTCGATGCCGCTGGTACCCCGGTTGCAGCACACCTCCACGTTGGGGGGCAAGGTGTAGAGCTGGGCGTAGCGCACGGCCGAGCTGTTGGCCAGATGCAGGGCGCACGGGTTGGGCAACGCCTTGATGAGGGCACCCACGGCCGACATTTCGGAGTAGGCGATGTTGGGTTCGGGAATCTCCTTGCAATAGTTTTCCCACATACGGGGGAAATCGGGGGTCTCGGAGTCGATCAGCCCGGCTATCTTCTCGAGGAACTCGAAAGGGTCCATCTCGATGACGGTGGTGAGCGAGCCGAAGAGGTCGACCACCTCGCCGTCGGCCGACACGTGCCAGTGCTCCTTGGGGCGGTGCGCGCGGAGGAATTTCTTCAGCCGCTTGGAGACGATGTGCCCGCCGTAGGTGATGAGCAGGTCGGGCGTCATGTCCTCGGCCTGGGCTTCGGACATGGCGTTGATGGTCGCGTCGAAGTTCTTGAGCGGGATACCCGGCACGGTTTGGTTGCCGATGTGCTCGGTGAGCCAGGCGAAGTGCTTGTGGAGTTGCTTGACGTATCGTTTCTCGAAGAGGTAGATGAGGTTCATCTGCCCCACGACGACCATCCGTTTGCGGAAGTGGTTGAGGAGCAGGATGAGATCGTCGTACGCACGGTCGTACACGTTCAGCCCTTGGTAGCGGGTGATGACACGTACCTTGGGCAGCTCGGCCACGGTGAACTCAAACAGCGGTTCGGAGAGTGGGACATTGATGTGCACCGGCCCTTTGCCGTGGTGGTGTGTGGCCAATAGCGCCTCGTTGATGAGCCGGTTGCAGTACCATCGGTCCTCGTCGGAATGGATCTCGGGTAGGGTGACCGACTTCCTCGACAGCGTGCCGAACACGCCGGGCTGCGGCAGCGTCTGCCCGTCCATCTGCCCGATCCAGGCGGCGGGACGGTCGGCGGATATGACCACCAGCGGCACCTGCTGGTAGAAAGCCTCCGCCACGGCGGGATGGAGGTTGAGAAGCGCCGTGCCCGAGGTGCAGCACACGGCGGCTGGAGCGCCCCCGTTGAGCGCCAGTCCGATGGCGAAGTAACCCGCTCCCCGCTCGTCGGTCACGGAGTAACACGTGAAGTCGGGGCAGGTGGAGAGCGTGTGCACGATGGGCGCGTTACGGCTGCCGGGGCAGAGGACGACCTTTGTCACCCCGTGCTCTCGCAGCAAGGCCACCAATTCGAGAATGTTTTGTTTGTTCGAGTACACTTTTTATATCATCATGTAACGGTTATCTCTTGGTATCACCCGTGCTGCCCACGACTCGGCGCATGGTCTGCATCTTCTTCTCCGTCTCCAGCCATTCGTCGTCGAGATTGGAGGAAGCGAGCAATCCTCCTCCGGCATATAAAGTAGCTCCCAGGCTCTTGTCTGCCAACGTATGGACTTCCGCGCAACGCAGGTTGACGTAAAGGTCCGTCTGTCCGTTAGGATCCAGCCAGCCCACGATGCCCGAGTAGTAGGAGCGGTCGTATCCCTCGTTCTCCACAATGAAGCGATAGGCCTCTTCCTTGGGTAAGCCGCACACGGCGGGGGTAGGATAGAGCGTTTTGATCAGGTCGCCCAGGTGTTCCTTGTCGGCGAGGGTGAAGTGGAAATCGGTCTTTAGGTGCGACAATGCCCCTGCCCGGACGGCATACGGTTCGCTCTCTTCCGCCCGGATGCCTAATGAAGAGAGTTGCTTCCTGATGTAGTCGGCTACGTAGGCTTGCTCCTGCCGGTTCTTCTCGTCCCATTTCAGGGGTAGCTCCCCGCCGGCACATAGGGACTGCGTGCCGGCCAGCGCCACGGTGTTCCATACGTTCCCGTCTTTCGAGGAGAGTAGCACTTCGGGAGTGGCTCCCGCCCAAAGCATCCTGCCGGGGATGTAGAATGTATAGATGTAGGAGTTCGCGTACAAGATAGAAGTATCGTAAAACAGGTCTGGAAAGAAGAAATCCTCGCGACAGGACATGCTTTCGGCACGCGACAGGACAAGCTTCTCAAACATTCCGGCACGCAAAGCGTCGCTGAAGCGCTGAAACCGCCTGGCATAGCTCTCCGGGACGGGAGCGTACGTCGATTGCTCCTCAAAGAGAGGGGCCTTGAATGTAGAAGGTAGGAGCGGCAAGGGGAAGAGATGCCCATTTTCATCGAGGATTTCATCACTCGCTTCGAATAGGATGATGGGATGCTCTTCGCTGACGTGGAAAGGAGCGAAGACAAAGCCCTTTTTCCCGTTGAGTTCTCTTAGGTCATACAAGAACGTCATCTCCTTTGGATCCAAGAGATCCACGACATAATGGGTTCTCTCACCCGGTAATTTGAATAGGACGACAGGACGGTTACAAAGAAATGCTTCCCGTGTGAGGATCCTTGAAAAGCCTCTCAAGACCCGGTCTTCGGTTTCCTGGCTGGAGAACAGACCTTTTCCTTCTTCTTTCAGCTTCAAGAGCAGACTTTTTCCTGTTTCTTTCATCTTCATCTCTTTTTTATTACACTATTGATGACTCGTATTGTCGATACTAATTTGTTGGTCGAGGTAAACACGTCGACGTTCCACACGTGCGAGGAGCGTCCCTTGTGTACGATGGTGGCGATGGCCCTCACCGTGTCGCCCTCGTGGGCCGACGAGATGTGGTTTCCGCTCACCTGCATACCTACCACGAACTCGTCGGGCTGGCAGGCGATCATCGAACCCAGTCCGGCCACCGTCTCAGCCAAGGCGAGGGTGGCTCCTCCGTGCAGGATGCCGAAAGGTTGGCGGGTATGCTCGTCGACGGGCATGGTGGCTTCCACGCGGTCGTCGGCGGCGTAGGTGTACTGTATACCCAGCGTGCCCATGAGGGCGTGCCGGGCCTGCAGGTTGAGCTGGTCGATGGGGATCTGCGAGGAGCGCACCTCGGCGATGATCTGTTTCTCCACGGCGGTGGCTACGCCATCCTCTTCGTTGGAGTCGGTCACGTAGTCGGCGCATATTTTTACCGAATCCTCGGCATGGCCCATGGCTACACCCAGTCCGGCGAGCTGGAGCATGGTGACGTCGCACACGCCGTCGCCAATGGCCATCACTTCCTCACGTTTCACTTCGAGCATCTCCAGCAGGGCACCCAGCGTGTTGGCCTTGTCGATGCCACAGGGCACCACCTCGAGGAAGTAGGGTTCGGAGCGGAACACGTCGAGCGCGCCGTTGAGGCGCCGCTTCCAATGTTCTTCCAGGCTGGTGAGCGCCTCGGTGTCGTCGCTCGCCAGCACGCATTTGCAGGGGGCGAAATCGATGGCTGCCGACAGCACCTCCTCGGCGATGACGCGCAGCCCGTTGAGCCGGGCTTCGTCTTGCACGTGTCCGTTGTCGGGGTGCGAGGTCAGGATAATCTCGTCGTGATAGGTGAGGAAGGCGAAGTCATTCTTCCTCGCCTTTTTCTCTAAGTAGGGAACCATCTCGGGGTTGATGCGTCGCTCGAACAGCACCTGGCCGTCGCTGGCGCTGATGATCTGGCAACCGTTGTACGACAGCAGGTAGCCGCCGTAGCGTCCCAACTCCAGGGTTTTGGCCAGAGGCATCATGCCATACGTGGGACGTCCCGAGGCCAGCACGATGCGCACGCCCATCTGCTGGACCTTGAGCAAGGCGGCCAAGGTGCGTTGGGTGATCTCCTTCGCGTCGTTCAGAAGCGTTCCGTCCACGTCGAGCACTAATAATCTGTACTTCATGTTTACTTTTAGTTCTGATTCGGGTTACAAAGGTAAACAAATAAATTCTGAATATCCTACTCTCGTGAGCCTTAATTCTATCTGCCAATCCGACCTTTTGCGTCTTCACGCGATAAATAATGCGAGGTATTTGCTTGCCGTATTCTAAAAACGTCGTACCTTTACGCCGATAACCAACCATTTACGGCATAATGGAAGCGGATTTCTACGTATCAGAGAAAACATCCTATCGCTCGTTCAAGGAGCGGTATAGCTATGGCGAAGCCGATTTCTTGGGGGGCGGCAGGTACGGCAAAGTGTACAAGGCACGCGACACCAAGCAACGCGGAAAGCTCGTAGCCATCAAGGAACCTACCGAGGAAGCTACCCGGAAGTACAGGCTCCGCAACGAAATCGCCGCGGTGATGGGCTTGCCCGAGCACAACAACATTGTGACGTATATCGATTACTACACCTTCGTCGAGGAGGGGAAGGAAAAAGACTACATCGTGATGCGTTACTACGAGGACGGCGACCTTTATCACCTGGCCAGGCGGCGCGTCCTGTCCGACGCCGAGAAAGAAAGCATCCTGCTGGGTATCCTCGACGGGCTGGACTTCCTGCATAGCCACGGGCTTATCCACCGCGACCTCAAGCCGGCCAACATCCTCATCTCCCACCAAGGCGAACGATACATACCCAAGATCGGCGATTTCGGCATCAGCAAGGAGATCGACGCCGACAACGACGAAGCCCCAAACTCCGAACTGGGCACCCTACTCTACTCCTCGCGCGAGCAACGCCTTGGCGATCCCGTGAAGCCTAACACCGACCTGTGGAACTTCGGCATCATCGCCTACGAACTCTTTACCGGCAACATCCCGAAATACTGGCGGGAAGCTGTCGTCAACATCGACCGGATACCCGAACGGTGGCGGAGGCTCGTGCTGCGGTGCCTGGTCGAAGATCCGAAGGAGCGCGCGCGCGACGTGGGCGAATGCCTGCGCCTCCTCTCCGCGTCGCCCCAAGAGGAAGAGTACGAGGAGGAGGAAGATGACATGCGGACCATCCAGCGGCGGGACGAAGAGTACGACGAAGAGATCGTCGAAGTGCTCGAGGTAGTGCCCGACGCCGAGGTTGTCGAAGTGCTCGAGGAAGCGCCCGACGATGAGTACGAGCCTCCCGTGGAGACCATCCCCCGGGACAATTGGAAAAAAGAACCGGAATCCGCTCCCGCCGGTATCGTCGACGAGGCGAAGCGACAGCTCCAGATGCCCCCGTCGTTCGTCGACATCCTACGTGACCGGTGGAAAGAAGTGATCGCCGCCATACTCCTCGCGGCGGCGGTGCTCTTCGTGGCGAACATGTGCTCGAGTCCCCCTTCGTCCTCGGTGGCAAAGGGCGGGAAGACGCTAAAAACGGGGACGGTGAACAGGAGATAGGACAAGAATTTATTATCATAATAGGATATTAAAAAACAATAGAGGCCATGGCAAATATATGGAAAGATTTGGGCGAGAAGCTCAATAAAGGATTGAATCGACTCATCCTCGAGGGCGGCACAAAAGACCCGAAGAGTGAAAAAAAAGAGGCGAAGACAGGCAACCCCGTATCAGGCAAATCCGCGGAGTCCGTCCCAGCCGAGCTGCCCTTCCATCGCGTAGCATATATGGTGGAACAAGCCTTCGAGCGAACGATAAGCACGGAGAACCAGATGAAGAATATCATGTATTTCCCCATGTGCGTCTTCATCGACCTTTGCGACGAGGATTTTCTTCGGTTGAGAGAAACCTTTCCGTACATCGCCATGGAACTCTGCGTGGAGCTGCCACGGCTTGTGAGCGAGGGACAGAAGAAAAGCGGCAAGATACTCAAAATCCCCGTCAAGTATTGGCACTTCCAATTCCGCTCGCCCGAACATTGCAAGGACGAGAAGAACACGGAGGTACCAACACTGGGCAAACCCATCATCCGGACGAAGCCCTTCGGCCCGTCGCGGCCATCCTACGACATGAACGATACCGAGGAGTCGAATACGAATGTCCGAAAAACAGTCGCCATGGCGCAAGAGAACTTTGTCGATATCGGAATGTGGGACGATGCCCGCACGTTCACCCCGCTCTTCATCCCTTATCTTCCCCAATCGGGCTCGTCGGCGAAAGAACCTAAGGATAATCCCAAAGGGAGTACCACTCCCCAGCCTCCCCAATCTCCCCAACCTTCCCGCACATCGGGCGTGTTGGCCGTGCTCCAGGAGGGCAACAACCGCTTCGAGATGCGCGAACACCGCATCGAGATCACCGGCAAGACGGACAGCCGCAACCTTCCCAATACGGTATGGCGCCTCGATGTCGCCCTGGAAACCAATCCCTACCTCATCATCGTGTACAAGCCCGAGAACGAGGGGAAAACGGACGCGAACGGGAGAAAATTGCCGGTTTTCGAATTCGCTACGTATGGCAAGATCAGTTCCAACAGGAGGAAAGGCGATATCGTCGTCAACGAATTGAGCAAGGGTGGCAATATGCAGTACTATTCGCTACCCTCCGGAGCGGAGCTTGTGATTCCGGCTCCCGAGCGCGACGTGCGCATCGTGTTCAGGGCAAACAGATAGTCGCCCATGGACAATCGCGAGCGGCAGCTACCTCCGGACACCACGATCCAGAGCGAAGAATTCGCCTATACGGTCCAAGAGACGCCGGGACAAGGTGGCTTCGGCATCACCCACAAGTCAACGCGTCACATCGCGTGACATCCGCGGAAAAGCCCTATCTTCGCGATACATTCATTTTTTAATTCTCAATTTTTAATTTAGAAAGAGATGGCAAACATACCCACCCGCATCTTCCCCATAGGGATACAGAGCTTTGAAGACTTGCGTAGCCACCACTACGTGTACGTGGACAAGACCGACCTGGTCTACCGGATGGCCAATACCAACCGCGTCTACTTCCTAAGCCGCCCCCGCCGTTTCGGCAAGAGCCTGCTGCTCTCCACGCTGAAAGCCTATTTCGAGGGGAAAAAACACCTGTTCGAGGGGCTGGCCATGGAGCGATTAGAGACGGAGTGGACGGCGTATCCCGTGCTGCACATCTCCTTCGCCCGCACACGATACGACGAAGCGGACAATCTGAAGAGGCTCTTGGATAAGCAGCTTTCCGAATGGGAAGAGATCTATGGCCAAAGTGAAAAAGAAGAGAATTTCGGCGGCCGATTGGAAACGATCATCCAACGGGCTTATAAGCAAACGGGGCTGCCGGTCGTCATCCTCATCGACGAATACGATTCGCCCCTGCTCGATTCCACCGGCGACGAGAAGTTGCGTAAGGAGCTGCGCCTCATCACCCGCGAGTTCTTCAGCCCGCTCAAGGACAACACCGAGATCCTTCGCTTCCTCTTCATCACCGGCATCACCAAGTTCAGCCAGATGAGCATATTCAGCGAGCTGAACAGCTTGGACAACATCAGCATGTGGCAGCAATACAATAGTATATGCGGCATCACGGAGAGCGAATTGACCCGCGATTTCAAAACCGATATCGAAGCCTTGGCGGCGAACAACGACGAGACGTACGAACAGGCCCTGGCGCACCTCACCCGCCTGTACGACGGCTACCGCTTCAACCACCGCGCCGAGCGCGTCTACAACCCGTTCAGCGTCATCAACGTGCTGAGCAAAAAGGAATACGGCAGCTACTGGTATTCCACCGGAACCCCCACGTTCCTCATCGACCTGCTGCGCGAGCGCGGCATGCCGCTGATGGACATGGAAGGCTGCGAGGCCATGGCCGACGCGTTCGACCAGTCGACCGACACGCTCACCGACCCCATCCCCGTGCTCTACCAGAGCGGATACCTCACCATCAAAGGCTTCGAGGATGGTATCTATTCCCTGGGCTACCCCAACGAGGAGGTGCGCTACGGCTTCCTGCGCTCGCTGCTTCCCACCGTATTGGGCTACAGCAAGATGGAGAGCGACATGAGCCTCATCGCCATGAAGAAGTCGCTCGACAAAGGCGACGTGGACGGCTGCCTGACGCGCCTACGCGCGTTTGTCGCCTCCATCCCCTACGAGAAGAAGAGCGATAACGAGTCGCGCTTCGAGACCATCTTCTACATCATCTTCACGCTCATGGGACAGCTCACCCGCACGCAGGTGAAGACCTCAGCCGGCCGTGTCGACGTGGTCGTCAGCAACAACGACTACGTCTACCTCTTCGAGCTGAAAGTGGATTCCACTCCCGAGGAGGCGTTGGCGCAAATCGGTGCGAAAGGTTACGCCATCCCCTACGAGGCCGACGGGCGAGAGGTGGTGAAAGTCGACGTCAACTACGACAAAACGGAGCGGGGCGTCACGGGATGGAAGGTGGAATGACGCCAGACGGATTTACTTTCGGGAAGCGATTGGCTTCCTACCCCTTTGGTCGATGGAATCTTATGCCTAATATATGTACTTGAAAACCTTGCCGGAATATGCGGGAAGCCGTTGGGAGGCAAATTACAACAACAATGTACTTCTTAGGAGCGTGAAAAAGTTGGAAGAGCAGGTGAATGGCAAAGGGCAACTCATGCCAGGGATGACGGAAGCCAAACTAACTAAATATCTGGAAGAGATGCGTGACACCTTCAAAAAGAGAGGCTACGGCAGCTTTTCGTACGACGATTCCCTGGAAGGGACTAACAATTTCTCTACCCTTAATCAATTAACCAAGAACTGTTGATCATGACGAAGATTCTATTTTTATCGGTGGTTTTTATGTGCTATGCACAAACCGCCTTCGCCCAATATTATTATGATATCCCGAAGACTTTCACTTTGGACGATTGCCAATATCAAAGCAAACTGAAACCTGGTGGATGGGGCCAGCTCTGCAACAAGGAGCATACATGGATCGACGTCGACCAGGTCTAAAAAGATACAGGAAAGTATCCGCCCATATCAAATTCGCATCTTCCCTACGCGCTCGAGGACTGGAGCAAGCGCAAGTGCTACGAGATCGTGAATGAGGCATTCTTTTCCACACTGAATCCAGAGGCACAGAATGGTCTCAAGCTGTCGACAAGCCTGTATATTGATCCAAGCACAGGCAAGGTTGTCGATGTGGAATTTGAATTCCTTACCGACCGTATCGCCGCGAAATTTCCCCCTGCCGTGTACCGAAGAATAGAGCTTGAACTGAAAAGGCATATTTGGTTCACCCCGACGGAATACGGAAGAAGACTGAATTGCATATTCCTCAATTGGATACAGAAAGTCGGCGAGACCCGTCCCGGCGTAGACCCTCCATTCTCTCCCGCCGCTCCTTCCAATCCTCAGCCACCATTGCTTGACGACCCGGACAATCCCTTGCAAAAAGAGCCAACGCCATCGGAAAATGAACCGGCGCAATCCGAGTCGACACCTATCGAAATGATACCATAGGATTCGATACCACCACTTCTTCTTCCATTGGAAGACGAGGCATCCATATCCTCGAGAGGATACACGCCACGCGAGAGCGTGTATCCTCTCGTTCATCATACATAGTCCCCAATGCTCTTCCCGTTCTCCATTCTTAGTTCTTCATTTCCCAAGGAATATCCGCGGAAAAGCCCTATCTTCGCGATACATTCATTTTTTAATTCTCAATTCTCAATTTTTAATTTAGAAAGAGATGGCAAACATACCCACCCGCATCTTCCCCATAGGGATACAGAGCTTTGAAGACTTGCGTAGCCACCACTACGTATACGTGGACAAGACCGACCTGGTCTACCGGATGGCCAATACCAACCGCGTCTACTTCCTAAGCCGCCCCCGCCGTTTCGGCAAGAGCCTGCTGCTCTCCACGCTGAAAGCCTACTTCGAGGGGAAAAAACATCTGTTCGAGGGGCTGGCCATGGAGCGATTAGAGACGGAGTGGACGGCGTATCCCGTGCTGCACATCTCCTTCGCCCAGACGCGCTACAATGAGGCGAAGAACTTGCATACGCTGCTGAACAACCAGCTTCTCGATTGGGAAGAACGCTATGGCGGAAAACCTTCGGAGGACACTTATGGCGCCCGCTTCAAAGGGATTATCCGACGGGCTTACGAGCAAACGGGGCTGCCCGTCGTCGTCCTCATCGACGAGTACGATTCGCCCTTGCTCGATTCCACCGGCGACGAGGTATTACGCAAGGAACTGCGCCTCATCACCCGCGAATTCTTCAGCCCAATCAAGGACAACACGCACCTTCTCCGTTTCCTCTTCATCACCGGCATCACCAAGTTCAGCCAGATGAGCATCTTCAGTGAGCTGAACAGCCTCAAGAACGTCAGTATGTGGCAGCAATACAACAGTATATGCGGCATCACCGAAACCGAATTGGTCAGGGATTTCAAGCCAGACATCGAAGCCCTGGCGGCGAACAACGACGAGACCTACGAACAGGCCTTGGCGCACCTCGCCCGCCTGTACGACGGCTACCGTTTCAACCATCGCGGCGAGCACATTTACAACCCGTTCAGCATCATCAACGTGCTCGACTCCAAAGAGTATGGTAGTTACTGGTACTCCACCGGAACCCCCACCTTCCTTATCGACCTGCTGCGCGCGCGGAACATGCCGCTGATGGACATGGAAGGCTGCAAGGCCATGCCCGACGCGTTCGACCAGTCGACCGACACGCTCACCGACCCCATCCCCGTGCTCTACCAGAGTGGATACCTTACCATCAAGGATTTCAAGAATGGCATCTACACCCTGGGCTACCCCAACGAGGAGGTACGCTACGGTTTCCTGCGCTCGCTGCTTCCCACCGTGTTGGGCTACAGCAAGATGGAGAGTGACATGAGCCTCATCGCCATGAAGGAAGCGCTCGACACGGGCGACATCGACGGCTGCCTGACGCGCCTGCGTGCGTTCGTCGCCTCCATCCCCTACGAGAAGAAGAGCGACAACGAGTCGAGGTTCGAGACCATCTTCTACATCATCTTCACGCTCATGGGGCAGCTCACACATACGCAGGTGAAGACCTCCACCGGCCGTGTCGACGTGGTGGTCACCAACCAGCAGTATGTCTACCTCTTCGAATTGAAAGTGAATTCCACGCCCGAGGAGGCGCTGGCGCAGATCGGAGCGAAAGACTACGCCGTCCCCTACGAGGCCGACGGGAGGACAGTAGTGAAAGTGGGTGTGAATTACGACAAAGAAACGAGAGGCATCACGGGATGGAAGACGGAATAAAAACTTTGGGAATGGCCCACATTTGCGACAGACATGAAACCGATGAATGACGAACAGCTGAAGGAATTATACCGGGAAGCTACCGGAAGCCCCTCCGACAACATGGTGGAACTCCCCGGTGCGGGATCCAACCGAAGATACTACCGCCTGACAGGCACACGCCCCATGATTGGAGTGATCGGCACCTCTACGCCCGAGAACGAAGCGTTCCTCTACATGGCCGCGCATTTCCGCCAGGCGGGACTTCCCGTGCCCGAGGTGTACGCCGTCTCCGCCGACAAGAGCCGCTACCTGCAAGAAGACCTGGGCGACACCTCACTCTTCCAAGCCATCGCCAACGGGCGCGCCACCGGCAACTTCGACGAAGAAGAGAAAAGGCTCCTGCGCCGCGCCATCCGCCTGCTACCCACCCTACAGTTCGAGGGCGCAAAGGGATTCGACTATACGCGCTGCTACCCGCGAAGCACGTTCGACCGCCGCTCGGTGTACTGGGACCTCAACTACTTCAAGTACTGTTTCCTCAAGGCTACGGGCCTGGAATTCAGCGAGGAGCGACTGGAGGACGATTTCGACCAGATGGCCTACGTCATGGCGTGCATGCCCAAACAGACCTTTATGTACCGCGACTTCCAGAGCCGCAACGTGATGATTCGCGACGGCGAGCCTTGGCTCATCGACTTCCAAGGCGGACGCGAGGGTCCCCCGCACTATGACGTGGCCTCCTTCCTGTGGCAGGCGAAAGCCAATTTCCCCGAGACTTTACGCCAAGAACTGCTTAACGAGTACATCGACTCCCTGCGCCAGTACCAGCCCGTGGACGACGAACGCTTCCGCGAACAGCTGCGTCACTTCGTCCTCTTGCGCACGCTACAGGTGCTGGGCGCCTACGGCTTCAGGGGATACTTTGAGAAGAAAACGCACTTCGTAGAGAGCGTGCCCTACGCCATGGCCAACCTACGGGGATTGCTACGCGAGGGAATCCCCGCCTACCCATACCTCGCCGAGCTGCTCGAACGGCTCGCCAACGACGAGCGTTTCGCCATCAAGCAGAAATCGGCAACGACCTCGCTCACCGTCGACATCAAGAGCTTCGCCTACAAAAACGGCATTCCCGACGACGCGTCGGGCAACGGCGGTGGATTCGTGTTCGACTGCCGGGCCATACACAACCCCGGACGGTACGAACGCTACCAGTCGCTCACGGGAAACGACGAGCCTGTTGCCCGCTTCCTCGAGGAAGGGCGCGAAATGTTCGCCTTTCTCAAACATGCCTACGCCCTGGTGGACCCCAGCGTGGAGCGCTACCTGAAACGCGGATTCACCCATCTCGCCGTCAACTTCGGATGCACGGGCGGACAGCACCGCTCCGTCTACGCCGCGCGCCGACTGGCCGAGCACCTGAGCCGCAAGTACGGCGTACGCGTCGTGCTGGAACATCGGGAACTGGGAATTAAAGAGATGATGGACGAAAAACAGTGACCGAAAGAAGATGAAAGCCATGATACTGGCAGCCGGACTGGGCACCCGGCTAAGGCCCCTCACCGACACGATGCCCAAAGCCCTTGTTCCCGTAGACGGACGGCCCATGCTCGAACACGTACTGCTACGCCTCAAGGCAGCGGGAGCCAACGAAGTGGTGGTCAACATTCACCACTTCGGACAGCAGATCGTCGACTTCCTGCGCGCGAACGACAATTTCGGACTCCACGTCCACATCTCCGACGAACGGGAGCGGCTGCTCGACACCGGCGGAGCCTTGCTCCACGCACGCACCTTCCTCGAACGCACACCCGAGCCATTCCTGGTCCACAACGTCGACATACGCTCCGACGCCGACCTCGCCCATCTCTACGAACATCACCGGCGGAGCGACGCCGACGCCACGCTCCTCGTCAGTCCGCGGCAGACCTCACGCGACCTGCTGCTCGACCCCGCCAGTCATCTCAGCGGCTGGCGGAACCGAACGACGGGCGAGACGCGTCCGGCCGACTTCCATTACGACACGACGATTCATCGTCCCTACGCGTTCAGCGGCATCCACGTCCTATCCCCCACCTTGTTCCAACTCATGGACGAGGACGGGTGGCAAGGCGCCTTCTCCATCATCGACTTCTACCTCGCCGTCTGCCGACGGGCCAACATCATGGGCTACGTCGAGGAGAACTTGCGATTGGTGGACATGGGGAAGCTGGATACGCTTAACTCCCTAAGAAACGGATGGCATTAGTTGTCTGCTTCGAATTTGCATACTTGCGAAAATTACCCCACCAGCCATTCGCCCAGCGTGCGTGTCTCTTTGCTGAACGCGGCGCCGATCTTCACTAACCGCTTGCCGCTGGCGTTATAAGGAATAAGGTATCCTTTCTCGTCGATCTGCCGCAGCGCGTCGGCGGCCGTGCCGTAGCCGATCATCTTGAATTCGAAGACGTAGACGGTGCCGGCGATCTCCAGCACGAGGTCGGCTCGGCCCTTGGCCGTCTGCCGCTCCATGCGCGAGCGTTCGCCCATGAGGGTGAAGAGCATGTAGAGCGCTGTCTGGTAGTAGTTCTCGGACTTCTCCTCCGTGCCGTAGGGAATGTCGGCGAGGAAG
>JAISIZ010000117.1 GCA_031261785.1 Mediterranea sp. (in: CFB group bacteria) | reverse complement strand
GGCGCGGCGGCCATCAGGCTTAGGAGAACTGTCTTTTTCATACTCTAATGTTTTTCTTCGCCTTCCGATACCTCGTCCGGCGTTCGGTTTATATATAAAAAGCGTGGAGCTATCGCTATCACCATCATGTGGCTCTCGACTGCCAATTCTCAAGTAATAAACAATAGCCCACGCCTTTGTTATATAATCCACCTGGAAGGTGAGTATACACAAGACGTGAGCGTTATTGCCTATTATCCCCGAGAATTGAAATTGTCGAGATTCCATGATGGGATAATATCGTAAACGCTTCAGTTTTCCAAGAATAGTCCGTCGGCTTCGGACGCTGATCCTCCGCCAATCTTTCGCGAAGATACGATTAATTTGTAATCACCAAGAGAATAGATATCTTTTTTTGAATGAAAGCGTGCGAAAGAAATCTCGTGGCTTTATATCGGAGCTTTCCGCGATAACCGTAGAAGTGGGAAGACGCGACCGCGAAAACGTGTTTCACGCGATTCGCGCCTGCAAATTGTCTCACGCGGCTCTGATTTATGCTATTTGCACGTGCAAATTGTATAAAACAGTTAAGCAAACTACTATTTACACCTGCAAATTGCATAAAACAGTTAAGCAAACTACTATTTGCAGCTGCAAATTGCATAAATACGTTAAGCAAAATACAATTTGCACGTGCAAATAGGATAACGCGGGACCGCGTGAAGCAATTTGCACGTGCAAATAGGACAACGCGGGACCGCGTGAGGCAATTTGCACGTGCAAATAGGACAATGCGGGACCGCGTGAGGCAATTTGCACGTGCAAATAGGACAACGCGGGACCGCGTGAAGCAATTTGCACGTGCAAATAGGACGATGCAAGACCGCGTGAAGCAATTTGCACGTGCAAATAGGACAACGCGGGGCCGCATGAAGCGATTTGCGTGCGCGAAGTAGGAGCGGCCGGACTTAAAATAGCTGTCCGAACGCTTGCGTATCAGGCCGGGGTGCGTTACCTTTGTGGCATGGATATTTCTACCTTTATTTTCAACTACCGGGAAGCTTTCGGAGAACGGATTGAGCTTCCCATCGCCTTTTGGTACTCGGATACGCTGGAGTATCCGACGGAAAAGGTCAACGGCTGCTTCTTCAAGGCCATGGGCAAGGTACGTGCGGGTGGCGGCATCAGCCTGAACGCCGACGTGATAGGGTGTGGAGGCGGCAAGCTTTATACCGGCTTCGCCGACATGAACGAATTTATCCCCAACTTCGTGTCGCGAAAGGAGAAGTACAAGCAGACACCCCAGATGGTGAGGGACTATGTCGAGCAGATCGGCACGTCGCGCACCGATAAGCGTTACCTGCATTTCGCCCGTGTGGATGGACTTTCCTCGTTCGAGCGGGTGGAAGGCATGCTCTTCCTCGTCAACCCCGACGTCCTCTCGGGACTGGCCACGTGGACGTTCTACGACACCAATTCGCCCGACGCCATGGTTACACCCTTTGGCTCGGGGTGCAGCTCCATCGTGACCACCACCGCGCTCGAGAACAGGCAAGGCGGGAAGCGTACTTTCCTCGGCCTCTTCGACCCCTCTGTCCGTCCCTATTTCGAGAAGGACATCCTCAGCTTCGCCATCCCCATGTCGCGCTTCCGCGAGATGTACGACACCATGCGCCAAAGCTGCCTCTTCGGCACTCACGCCTGGGCAAAGGTGAAGGAGCGAATAGAGGAATCCGCGCCTTTCCTATAAGGAAAAAGCAGTTTCTTTATTCCGCCGGCGTAAAAGCTCGCGGCTTTTATCTAAATTTGCCCGACTTTCAAGAAAGAGAACGATGAGCATATCCTATATCGACGAATTGAACGAGAGCCAGCGCGAGGCGGTGACTTACAGCGACGGGCCGGCCTTGGTGATCGCCGGGGCAGGGTCGGGCAAGACACGCGTGCTGACCTACAAGATAGCCTATCTGCTGGAAAACGGCTACGAGCCGTGGAACATCCTGGCGTTGACCTTCACCAACAAGGCCGCGCGCGAGATGAAGGAACGCGTGGGCCGGCAGGTGGGAGAGAAGCGGGCGCGCTACCTCTGGATGGGGACGTTCCACTCCATCTTCGGACGCATACTGCGGGCCGAGGCCGGGAAGATAGGGTTCACCTCCCAATACACCATCTACGACGCCGCCGACAGCAAGAGCCTCGTGCGCGACATCATCACGAAGACGCTGGAATTAGACGAGAAGGTGTACCGGCCAGGAGTGGTGCAAGCCCGCATATCCAACGCCAAGAACCACCTGGTGACCCCCGAAGCGTACGCCGCCAACAGGGAGCTGTACGAAAGCGACGCCGCGCGGAAGATG
Source organism: Mediterranea sp. (in: CFB group bacteria) (assembly GCA_031261785.1). Classification (GTDB taxonomy): domain Bacteria; phylum Bacteroidota; class Bacteroidia; order Bacteroidales; family Bacteroidaceae; genus Bacteroides. The sequence goes on along the minus strand of JAISIZ010000117.1, from coordinate 74,283 downwards.
CCGCTGACGGGAACCATCTACAAGCTCTACCGGGAGCGTTGCCGACAGGCCAACGCCATGGACTTCGACGACTTGCTGGTGTACACCTACCTCCTCTTCCGCGACAACCCCGACGTGCTCGGGCGCTACCGCGAGCAGTTCCGCTACATCCTGGTCGACGAGTACCAGGACACCAACGTGGCGCAGCACAGCATCGTGCTGCAACTCGCCGGGGAGCGGCAACGGGTCTGCGTGGTGGGCGACGACGCGCAGAGCATCTACTCCTTCCGCGGAGCCAATATCGACAACATCCTCCGGTTCACCGAGACGTTTCCCAACGCCCGCCTCTTCAAGCTGGAGCGGAACTACCGCTCCACGCAGACCATCGTGCGGGCGGCCAACAGCCTGATAGCGAAAAACCAAAACCGCATCGAGAAGGACATCTTCTCGGAGAAGGAGAGAGGCGAGCCGATAGGCGTGTTCCAGGCCTACAGCGACATCGAGGAGGCCGACATCGTGGTGAACAAGATCGGCGAGATGCGACGACGGTCGGACTACGGGTACGCCGACTTCGCCATCCTCTACCGCACCAACGCGCAGAGCCGCGTCTTCGAGGAGGCGCTGCGCAAGCGGGGCATGCCCTACCGGGTCTACGGCGGCCTTTCGTTTTACCAACGCAAGGAGATCAAGGATGTGGTGGCCTACTTCCGCTTAGTGGTGAATCCCGACGACGAGGAGGCGCTGAAACGCGTCGTCAACTACCCCGCCAGGGGCATAGGCGCCACCACCGTGGGCAAGGTCGTCGACGCGGCCACCACGGCAGGCGTGAGCCTCTGGACGGTGATAGGCGAGCCACAGGCCTACGGGTTGGAGGTCAGCAAGGCGACACAAGCCAAGCTGCGCGCGTTCAGGGAGATGATAGAGCGGTTCGCCGCCGACCAGCGCGAAAAGAACGCCTACACGCTGGGGCTGGCCATCATTCGCGAATCGGGCATCTGGGCCGATGTCTGCAAGGACGATTCGCCCGAGAACCTGAGCCGAAGGGAGAATATCGAGGAGCTGGCCAACGGCATGAGCGACTTCCGCGCCTTGCGGCTCGAAGAGGGCGACGAGAACGTGGCGCTCACCGACTACCTGTCGGAGATCGCCCTGCTCACCGACCAGGATTCGGACAAGGCCGACGATGGCGAACGGGTGACGATGATGACCGTCCACTCGGCCAAGGGACTGGAGTTTCGCAACGTCTTCGTGGTAGGTCTCGAAGAGGGATTGTTTCCCAGCGAACGCGACGCCGATTCGGCCTTCGGGATCGAGGAGGAGCGGCGACTGTTCTACGTGGCCATCACCCGTGCCGAGGAGCACTGCTTCCTGTCGTACGCCCGCGCGCGGATGCGCTATGGGCGTACGGAATTTGGCACCCCCAGCCGTTTCCTGAACGATATCGATACGGACTTCCTGCGGTTGCCCGACCAGGTCCGCGCGGCCCGCAAGGTCGACGAAGAGGCGCGGCGTTTCCGTCGCGACCTTGACGGAGGATTCAGCCGCCCCAACTTCAAACGGGTGGAGACGGCAGCGCCCGGCGCGCGACACGTCGCCGACAATGCGACGCCCCCCGTCACCCCGGCCGCGGAAAGGCCTGTCGCCGCGTTGCGGGTGGGGCAATGGATAGAGCATGAACGCTTCGGGCTGGGCGAGGTGGTGAAGGTGGAGGGTAGCGGCGAGAACGCCAAGGCTACCATCAACTTCGAGAACTCCGGCGAGAAACACCTGCTGCTGCGCTTCGCGAAGTTTGAGGTGGTGAAGTAGTTGGCAGGAAGATAGGTAAACGAATTGACAAGTAAACAAATAAAAAGAAGAATCATGAAAAGACGAATTACGGTATGGGCACTCTCCGCCTTGTTGTTGGGCGGATGTGCCACGGGGCGCATGGGAAATCCCGGCGCCATCATGGGTGGAGCGGCCATCGGCGGAAGTCTGGGCAGCTCGATAGGCGGACTGATAGGCGACAGCAACCACGGCTGGCATGGCGGTTACCGCGGATCGGCCATTGGCAACATCATCGGCACCTTGGCCGGAGCGGCCATCGGCAACGCCCTCACCGCTCCCAGGCAGGAGCGCGTGGACGACGATACTTACGCCCCGCGGGTGCGACGGAGCGAGCGAACCGACGTGACGGCTCCCCGCCCGCGGCAGGGACAACGCCCCATGGCCCGGCTGTCGCTGCGGAACATCCGCTTCATCGACGACAACCGGAACCAGGCCATCGACGCGGGCGAGGACAGCAAGATTATCTTCGAGATCATCAACGATGGCGACCACTCGGCCTTCAACGTCATTCCCATCGTGGAGACGGTGAACAAGAGCCGCAACCTGTGGATCTCGCAGTCGGTAATGATCGAACGGATAGAACCGGGCGAGGGATTCCGCTACACCGCCTCTGTCCATGCGGGCGAGAAACTGAAAAGCGGCGAAGTGGAGCTGCGGGTGGCCGTGGCCGACGAGAACGGAACCATCGCCGACGCGCAGGAATTTACGCTGCCGACACGAAAGAAACTGGATTAGTGAGGTTTCCCACCTCCGCTCGCGGATTGGACAGACTATAGATCCGCGAGGGGTAACTTCAAGTATTGGTATGCTGATTATTCTTCCCTCCCCTCCGCCCTTCGGGCACCTCCCCTCCGTTGGAAGGGAGGACTCAGAATTACCCCTGGCGGATTTGCATTCAGAGTTACCCTTGGCGGATTTGCATTCGGAGTTACCCCTGGCGGATTTGCACTCGGAGTTACCCTTGGCGGATTGGACAGGCTACAGATCCGCGAGGGGTAACTTCAAGTCCTCCCTTCCAACGGAGGGGAGGTGCCCGGAGGGCGGAGGGGAGGGAAAACAATGAACGCGCCACTTCTGATTTACCGATTACACCGATTGTTTCCTTGCCCGCATCTTTGTTTATCGTCGTAAAATCTGTGTAAATCTGTGTAATCTGTGGTGAACTCCTTGAGCGAATCATTAATCCATGATCCTTTTTTCGCTTTTCCCGTTGAGTGTTTTCGCTCGTTCGGTTGTATTATTAGAGATTGTGCGGATTGTCTCCGCGGCCACGCGAGCCAACCACTAATCACTAATCACCAATCACTAATCACTAATTCATAATGACCACCACTACTACTACTACTAAGACCAATCATCCGTTGCTCTGGGTGCCTACCGCTTATTTCGCGATGGGGCTGCCGTTCATCGCCATCAATCTGGTGTCGGTGTTCATGTTCAGGGACATGGGCGTTTCGGACAAGCAGATCGCTTTCTGGACATCGCTCGTCATGCTGCCGTGGACGCTGAAGTTCCTGTGGAGTCCGTTCCTGGAGATCTACCGCACGAAGAAATTCTTCGTACTGTTCACCGAGCTGGTGAGCGGATTGTTGTTCGGCGTGGTAGCCTTCTCGTTGGTGTTCGACTACTTCTTCGCCATCAGCGTCTCCACCATGGCACTGATCGCCTTTAGCGGAGCCACGCACGACATCGCCTGCGACGGCGTGTATATGGCTGCGCTGGACGACGAGAACCAAGCCCGGTACATCGGTGTCCAGGGCGCTTTCTACAACATCGCCAAGCTGGTGGCCAACGGCGGGCTGGTGGCGCTGGCGGGTATGCTGGCCTCGCGCTGCGGTGCCGTGGAAGGTGCCGCGGTGGAGGTGAACAAGGAGGCGTACACGTACGCCTGGATGATCATCTTCGGTGTCATCGCCGCGCTGATGCTGCTCTTCAGCCTTTACCATCTCAAGGCGCTGCCCGCCACGCAGGCGAGGCGGAAGACCCAGAAGACAGGCCGCGAGGTGATGTTGGAGCTGTGGGCAACCATCGCCAACTTCTTCACCAAGAAGCACATCTTCTATTACATCTGCTTCATCATCCTCTATCGCCTGGGCGAAGGCTTCATCATGAAGATCGCTCCGCTCTTCCTGCGCGCCAAGCGCGTCGATGGCGGGCTGGGACTCTCTCTGGAAGAGGTGGGTCTGCTCAACGGTACGTTCGGCTCGGCGGCTTTCGTGCTCGGCTCGCTGCTGGCGGGGTTGTACGTCTCCCGTTACGGGCTGAAGCGGACACTCTTCAGCCTCTGCTGCGTGTTCAACCTGCCCTTCGTGGCCTATACCTACCTGGCGGTGGCGCGGCCCGAGAGCCTGTGGGCCATAGGGAGCTGCATCACCCTGGAATACTTCGGCTACGGCTTCGGTTTCGTGGGGCTTACGCTCTTCATGATGCAGCAGATCGCGCCGGGCAAGCACCAGATGTCGCACTACGCCTTCGCCTCCGGCATCATGAACCTCGGCGTGATGCTGCCGGGCATGGCGAGTGGCTGGCTAAGCGACAAGCTGGGCTACGAGGACTTCTTCATCTACGTCCTCATCGCGACCATTCCCGCGTTTGTCATCACGTACTTCATTCCGTTTACCTATACGGAAGGGAGCACGTCAACTAAATAATTGAACTTTCGCAAGTACTATAGTATGGATTTAGCGAGATTGACCAATCGCTGGACAGCATGCCCTGAAAGGGCTGGAATGTGGCTGAAAGCCTTTGCCTGTAAGGCTCTTAACCCAGCCCAACGCAGAGCGAAGCGACGCGTTGGGTTCCTGCGGGGGTATGACGTTTCGGGCTGTAAGCCCAGGTTATCCCTCATGATTTACGATGTAGAGATAAGCTGCCCTTACAGGGCGCAACGTTATGCGCGCTTTGGTAACCCAACGTGCCGCTCGTTCCTCGCTCTGCGTTGGGCTGGGTTAAGAGCCTTTCAGGCAAAGGCTTTCAGCCACCTTTCAGCCCTTTCAGGGCGCTCATCCAGCGGTTCGTTCATTACTAATCGCTCATCACTAATCACTAATCGCTCATCACTAATCACTAACCTTTCAGGTCTTTCAGGCCTCCTATTCATCGGCTTATCAATTCCGAACCTGAGTACTTGTGAGAGTTCAATAAAATATTTACGGAAGTTCAATAAATAATGGAACATACAATGAACAAGATTCAAATTCCCTGGGAAGACCGTCCGGCCGGATGCGCGGACGTGATGTGGCGTTACTCGCTCAACCCCGTTATCGGGCGTTACCAGATTCCCTCCTCCAACAGCATCTTCAACAGTGCCGTGGTGCCCTTTGGCGACGGCTTCGCCGGCGTGTTCCGCTGCGACAACAAGGCGGTGCAGATGAACATCTTCGCCGGACGCAGCCGGGACGGCATCCACTGGGACATCGAGCACGAGCCGATACGCTTCAAGGCCGGCAATACCGACATGATAGAATCGGACTATAAGTACGACCCCCGCGTGACGTGGATCGACGACCGCTACTGGATCACCTGGTGCAACGGCTACCACGGCCCAACCATCGGCATAGGCTACACGTTCGACTTCAAGGAGTTCTTCCAGTGCGAGAACGCCTTCCTGCCCTTCAACCGCAACGGCGTGCTATTTCCCCGGAAGATAGATGGCAAGTACGCCATGCTGAGCCGACCGAGCGACAATGGGCACACGCCCTTTGGCGACATCTACATCAGCTTCAGCCCCGACATGAAGTACTGGGGCGAGCATCGCTGCGTGATGAAGGCCACACCCTTCACCGAGAGCGCCTGGCAATGCACGAAGATAGGAGCCGGATCGGTACCCTTCCTCACCGACGAGGGATGGCTGCTCTTCTACCACGGCGTCATCACCACCTGCAACGGGTTCCGCTACGCCATGGGAGCCGCCATTCTCGACAGGGAACATCCCGAGAAGGTGCTCTACCGCACGCGCGACTACCTCATCGGCCCCGCCGCCCCCTACGAGCTGCAGGGCGACGTCCCCAACGTAGTCTTTCCCTGCGCCGCGCTGAACGACGGCGAGCGGGTGGCCGTGTACTACGGCGCGGCCGACACGGTGGTGGGCATGGCTTTCGGATACATCCGCGAGATCGTCGACTTCACCAAACGGACGAATATACTTTAAACGCGATAACGATAACCCTCATCTTACAGTCATGAAACTCTTTCTCCTCATCGGCGCGCTCGCCACGGCGCTCGGCCAGCAACAACGGCAACCGGCCGACTATGTCGACCCGTTCGTCGGCACCACCAACTTCGGTACCACCAATCCCGGAGCCGTATGCCCCGCGGGCATGATGTCCGTGGTACCGTTCAACGTGATGGGATCGGCCGACAACAAGTACGACAAGGACGCCCGATGGTGGTCCACACCCTACGAGCATACCAACACCTACTTCACCGGATACTCGCACGTCAACCTCAGCGGCGTGGGATGCCCCGACCTGGGGTCGCTGTTGCTGATGCCCACCACCGGCGAGCTGGACGTGGACTACCGCCACTACGGCAGCAAGTACAGCGACGAGCGAGCCTCGCCCGGATACTACTCCAACTTCCTGACGAAGTACGGCGTGAAGACGGAGGTGACGGCCACCCCCCGATCGGGCGTGGCACGCTTCACCTTCCCCCAGGGAAAGAGCCACATCCTGCTCAACCTCGGCGAGGGGCTGACCAACGAGAGCGGCGCCATGATACGCCGCGTGAACGCCTGCGAGGTGGAGGGGATGAAGCTGCTCGGCACCTTCTGCTATAACCCGCAGGCGGTGTTCCCCATCTACTTCGTGATGCGGGTGAAGAAAGCGCCCGACGACGCCGGATACTGGAAGAAGCAACGCCCCATGACGGGCGCGGAGGCCGAGTGGGACCCCGACCAGGGGAAGTACAAGCTATACCGCCGCTACGGCAAGGAGATGGCGGGCGACGACGTGGGATTCTTCTTCTCGTTCGACACCGAGGAGGGCGAGCAGGTGGAGGTGCGGATGGGCGTCTCGTTCGTCAGCATCGAGGGGGCGAGGCTCAACCTCGACCGCGAGCAGGCGGGCAAGGACTTCGACCAGGTGAGGGAAGAGGCGCGGGAGAAGTGGAACGACGACCTCGCGCGCATCACCGTGGAGGGAGGAACGGAGGAGCAGAAACGGGTGTTCTACACGGCGCTGTACCACGCCCTGCTGCAGCCCAACCTCTTGCAGGACGTGGATGGCCAGTATCCGGCCATGGAGAGCAACGAGATTCGCACCACGCGGGGCGACCGCTACACCGTCTTCTCCCTGTGGGACACCTACCGCAACGTGCACCAGCTGCTTACGCTGGTCTACCCCGAACGGCAGACGCAGATGGTGCGCTCCATGATCGACATGTACCGGGAGCACGGCTGGTTGCCCAAGTGGGAGCTGTACGGGCGGGAGACGCTGACGATGGAGGGCGACCCCAGCATCCCCGTCATCGTGGACACGTGGATGAAGGGGCTGCGCGACTTCGACATCGACGTCGCCTACGAGGCGATGTACAAGTCGGCCACCACGCCCGGACCGGAGAACCTGATGCGCCCCGACAACGACGACTATATGGCGCTGGGCTACGTGCCGCTGCGCGAGCGGTACGACAACTCCGTCTCGCACGCCCTCGAATACTACATCGCCGACTACGCCTTGTCGACCTTGGCCGAGGCGTTGGGCAAGAAGGAGGACGCCGCCCTGCTGCGTCGCCGCTCGCTGGGCTACAGACATTATTATAGTAAGGAGTACGGCACGCTGCGGCCGTTGTTGCCCGACGGTACCTTCTATTCCCCCTTCGACCCGAAGCAGGGCGAGAACTTCGAACCATCCCCGGGATTCCATGAAGGGAACGCGTGGAACTACACCTTCTACGCGCCTCATGACGTGCTCGGACTGGCCAAGCTGATGGGCGGGCGGAAAGCCTTCGTCGACAAGCTGCAAAGCGTATTCGACAACGGATACTACGATCCCGCCAACGAACCCGACATCGCCTATGCCCACCTCTTCTCCTACTTCCGCGGCGAGGAGTGGCGCACGCAGGAGCAGACGCAACGCCTGCTGGCGAAATACTTCACCACACGCCCCGATGGCATCCCCGGCAACGACGACACGGGAACCATGTCGGCATGGGCCGTCTTCAACATGATCGGACTTTATCCCGACTGCCCCGGCGTGCCCGAGTACACGCTCACCACGCCCGTGTTCAGCAAGGTCACCATCCGCCTCGACCCCAAATGGTACAAGGCGAAGGAGCTGGTGATAGAGACCAACCGCAAACAGCCCGGTACCCTATACATCCATAAGGTGTCGGTGGGTGGCAAGCCGTTGGGCAAGTTCCGCCTCTCGCACGACGAGCTGGTGCACGCCGGACGGCTGACGTTCGACTTGGGAGAGGAGCGTCGATAGCGCGTAGCGGGTGGAGTAGGGGGGCGAGCCTACTTCACGCAACGCACGGGCATGGCCACGTTGCGCTGCTCGATGGCGGTGGTGTACATCGTGGTTCCATCGAAGCCAAAGCTGTGGGCGAATTTGGCGTCGCCCTCCTGGCTGATGTTCGGGCTGGCGCTCCAGTACTTGGCCTCCCTCCCGAATCGGTCGGTTCCCGTGTCGCCGGTCTCGGCGTCCCGCCATCCCGATGGCGGGATGTCGCTCTTTTCATCCCAAGGCGTCCTGAGCGTGGCGTAGCATGCCACCACCGTCTGCTGCTCGTCCTCAACCGGAAGGAAATACCGGCCGGCGTCGCGCTCCGCGGGGGTGCCCCAAGCGTCGTCGATCGCGGTCCAGGGACTAACGTCGTACATCATGCTCATCCAACCCATGATTCGATCCTCTTCCCCTTCCCTGTACGTTGGCCAGGCGAACGATTCACCTTGCCCTCCCATATCGATCTCTCCGATATTGGGCATGCGCCATTCGCCACCGGTGAGGTAGGCGCAGATGTCTCCGAAGTACTCGAAGGCTTCGCTATTTTCCACGGTGGCCCGGCCGTCGTTGGGGATAAAGTTGCCGCCTGCCTCGTAGCCGGCGCGTAGGTATCTCCACGAGGGGATGTCTTCCCAGGATCGAGTCGTTCCGGTCGTATAGCTTTGATGGTATCCTTGGGCATCGGGCACGGGGATGTAGAGGGGCGTCAGGGTTCTGCCGGGCCTATCGTTGAAAGGGTAATGGGGCGATATGCCCACCAGGGAGCCGAACTTGAAGAGCACGCCCTGATAGGTATCCTTGTAAGTGGTGCCACCGCGCTCTTTGTCGAAAGTTAACGTCTGGCCGTCCCAATAGATGTTGGAGTGGGCGATGTACACTCCTTTCGTGATTTTGCTCTTTACGGTGTACTTGCGCCCGGCTTCGAATGTCATGCGATTCTCCACGTTGCCAACCTTGTATTTGATGTCCAGCGTTATGTCTTTCACCGTCTTGTATCCCTTGACGTGCAGCATCTGGAGGCTGGCGAGGTAGATGAAGGTAGGCTGTTCGGTCACGGGGATGAAGCGGATGGTGGTGGCGATGCTGTCCGTCTGTTCGTCGCCTGCCGTGTACGAGTTGGTAAAAAACTGTCCGGCGTTCTCTCCGCCCGTTTCGGTGTCTCCGCCTGTCCACAGCGAGGCGGGTTCTATGCCGGTAGGGTCGCTCCGCGACGCCAGCTGGCTTAGGCTGAACGTGGCGTTGGCGTGGCGGGGATAGAAGCCGGCGTTGAGGTTGCCGATGGCTTCCACCGTGCTGTCCACGACGAGCATCCAGGTGATTTGCGCGAAGGGGTGGTTGAACTCGAGATCCGGGAGGGATCCCAGTGCCGCGGGGGTGATGTTGGTGAGCAAGGCGTAGAGCACGTCGGGCGTGACGGGGGCGGCATCCTCGCTGGCGGTTATGGGCACAGGCTTGAGCGCTCCGTTGGTCAGCTCGTGGTAGGTGCCCTCCGTGGCTTCGTCGTAGGTGATATAGTCGTCGATCTCGATCGGGTCGTCGGTGTTCAGCGAATAGAACAGCAGCTTGAGGGCGGGCGAATCGTCGGGCAGGACAACGTCGATCGAGCCTTCGCTCACCTCGAGGATCTGGTAGCCCAAGGGTACGTTCTCTTCGGTATCGTCGTTGGCGAAGCTCAGCATGAGCACTTGCACGCCGTCGGCGAGCGGTGAGGATTCGTCTTCCTCGGCCCGCGTCTCGGGTTCGGCGATTAGCGTGGAGGTGAGGGTATATCCGTCGCCCAGGTCTTGGGTGAACTGGATGGGGGCTTTTCCTCCCCGGGTCTGGGGCGTGCCGTTCTCGTAATCGTCGTTGGCTACGGACAGCCGCAAGGTGACCATGCCATTGGCGTCGGGGACGATTGGGGTGGGGATATTCTCTTCGGGAGACACGAACGTCTCCGCGGCGCAACCGCCCAGGCTTAGCAAGGCGGAAGCGTACAATAGGCATACAACGTTTCTTTTCATAACGTTTCTTTCTCTGGGTTCTTTTACACTTTCTCTGGGTCTCGTTAGTCTTTCTCCGGATTCATTTCGTTCTTTTCTCCGGATTCTCGATTTCGTTACTTCTCTCTTTCCTTAGCGCCTTTTATCGCTTAGATTTATCGTAGCTAAGAATTGTAGCCGCGAAGATCTGCTTTTTCTCGGAGAAAAGCGGGGATTCCGAACGGGAAAAGTGTCTCATTCGGTCCATAAAATGTCTCAATGGGGGGATGGGGAGGACGTTTGTCAGTCGGTGAGCATCCAGGAATTTTGGTATCCGGGTTCCTCTCGCAGCTCCATCAATGCCTTGATGGCTTCGGCCCGGTCGCTGAGGGAGCGGATGACGACGCGCACTTTCCCTTCGGCTGTCAGCACGCGGGCTTCGCTATGCCCTTCGGCTTTCAGCCGCTCGGCCAAGGCTTCGGCGCTCTTCAGGCCGATGCCCGCGGCTACGACGAGGTGGTACCGGCTGCTTGAGGGGGCGGGCTTATCGACGTTCTTGATTTTTATCATGGGTACGGGCTGTGGACGCGACAGCCGAGGCTGCGGATGCTCGATGGCCGCGGTGTCTTGTGGTGTGGCCGGGGCGGCATCCTGCTTCGCCGGGACAGGATCCCGCTTCGCGGCGAACAGCTCGTCGGGCAGCAAGCGAGCGTAGCCGTTGGCGTACGGCTTGGTGTTCTGCGTGGAGGTGGGGAAGGCGAAAAACAGCAGGAAGATGGCAGCCGCGGCGGCGGCGTAGCGCAGGAAGGAACGTCCCGTACGCGCCGCGTAGACGGCCTTGGTTTCCTCTTGTTTCCCGCTCGTGCGCGTGGTGATGGGGATGGGTGTCCGTTCGGGCATTCTCCGGGCGGCAAGCTCGGCGAGCTGGAACGGTTCCAGCCCGTAGAGCGACGGGGTGACGAGTTTCTCTTCGTAAGGAGTGAAGAGATAGTTGCCGCGTATGTCATGGCGTAGCTGGCCGATGTTCTCCAGGGCGACCTCGCCATCGCGTTGAAGTTGTTCGATGAGTAGCGCCACCTCTTTCTCTATCCGGCGGGTGGCGTCGACGAAGTTGGTGCCGTAGGCCGACATGTACGACTGGACGAGCACGCCGTCGTTGATAAGCAAGCGGGGGTTGAAGCCTATCAGGCGGGAAGGGGGCAGGAACAGCCCCTCCTCTTCGGCGCGCATGGCGGGGACATGGTGGGCGATGAACCCTCCCAAGCCCGGTACAATGACGCAATCGTTCTCCAGCAACAGAGCCTCTATGTGGCGTGCCAAGTCAATCATGGGTACAAAAGTAGAGATAAATTGGATAAAACCCCGCATTCTATCCAATTTATTTCGTGATGGGCTATTTTCTCCGGCTCGTGTTGCCCCTGCCGTGGCGCGAACCGCCACCGCTCCTCCGGTCTCCGCCTCTTCCGCCGCCACCTCTGCGGTCGCCGCCCCGGCCTCCGCCCCTGCGGTCGCCGCTATAGGCTTTGGGTTTGTACGCGGGAGCCTCGCCCAGTTCGGCGGGTACGGGTATCTTGTAGATCTCCTTGCCGAGGAACTGCTCGATGTTCTTGAAGTTGCCCTGTTCCTTCTCGCTGATGAAGGTGATGGCCACTCCGTCGTTGTTGGCCCGCGCGGTTCGTCCTATGCGGTGCACGTAGTCCTCGTTGTCGTGGGGTACGTCGTAGTTGATGATGAGCCGTATGTCGTCGATGTCGATACCCCGGGCCACGATGTCGGTAGCCACGAGTATGTTGACGCGTCCGGCCTTGAATTCGTACATCACCGCCTCGCGCTGCGCTTGCTCGAGGTCGGAGTGCATCTCGCCCACGTTGAGCTTCATCATCTTGAGCGACTTGGTCACCTCTTTCACCTTGATCTTCGAGGAGGCGAAGATGATGACCCGCTCGGGCACCTCGTCGGCGAATAGGGTGCGTATGATGCCCAGCTTCTGGTTTTCGTAGCAGACGTACGCGGCCTGCACGATCTTGTCGGCCGGCTTGGACACGGCGAGCTTTACCTCCACGGGGTCGTTGAGTATGGCGTTGGCCAGTTGCTGTATCTTCGCCGGCATGGTGGCCGAGAACATGATGGTCTGCCGCTCCTTGGAGAGGTACTTCACGATCTGCATGATGTCGTCGTGGAATCCCATGTCGAGCATGCGGTCGGCCTCGTCGAGTATGAAGAAGGAGACCTTGGAGAGGTCTACGTATCCCAGGCTGAGGTGGGCGATGAGCCGTCCCGGCGTGGCGATGACGACGTCGGCTCCGAGGGTCAGTCCCCGTTTCTGCTGTTCAAAGATGATGCCGTCGTTTCCGCCGTAGACGGCCACGCTGGATACGCCGTCGAGGAAATAGGAGAATCCCTCCATCTGCTGGTCGATCTGTTGCGCCAGCTCGCGTGTGGGTGCCATGATGACGCAGTTGATGGCGTCCGCGGGGTATTTGCCTTCCGACAGTTGGTTGATGATGGGCAGCAGGTAGGCGGCGGTCTTGCCGGTGCCGGTCTGCGCCACGCCTATGAGGTCCTTGCCTTGTAGGATGACGGGAATAGCCTGTTCTTGTATGGGCGTACATTCATCGAATCGCATGGCGTCGAGCGCGTCGAGCACCTTGTCATTGAGTTGTAGTTCTGAAAACTTCATTCTATCATTTTACTTAATTTATTCCGTAGAGAATCATTCTTCGTTTTTTCTCCGTTACTTAGTTACATATTTAAATAGGAATCCTTGAAGCCGAGGAAGTAGAGTACGCCATCCAGCCCGATGGTGTTGATGGACTGCCTGGCGTTCTCGGCCACCTTGGGCTTGGCGTGGAAGGCGATGCCCAGTCCCGACACGGCGAGCATGGGGAGGTCGTTGGCTCCGTCGCCCACGGCTATGGTCTGCGCGATGTCCACTTTCTCCACTTGCGCGATGAGCCGGAGCAGCTCGGCCTTCCGCTTGCCGTCCACCACGTCGCCGACGTATCGCCCGGTGAGCTTGCCGTCGGCAATCTCCAGCTCGTTGGCATAGACGTAGTCGATGCCGTACTTCTGTTGCAGGTAATGTCCGAAATAGGTGAATCCTCCCGAGAGGATGGCGATTTTGTAGCCGTACTTCTTCAGCACGTACATCAGCCTGTCCACGCCCTCGGTGATGGGCAGGCGTTCGGCGATGTCGCGCATCACCGACGCGTCGAGACCCTTGAGCAGGGCCACCCGCCGGGCGAAGCTCTCGGTGAAATCGATCTCTCCACGCATGGCACTCTCGGTGATGGCCCTCACCTTGTCGCCTACGCCGGCCCGTTCGGCCAGCTCGTCGATCACTTCGGTCTCGATGAGCGTGGAATCCATGTCGAAGCAGATGAGGCGACGCATGCGGCGGAACATATTGTCGAGCTGGAAGGAGAAGTCCATCTCCAGCTCTCCCGAGAGCTTCATCAGGCTCGCTTGCATGGCCTCCCGGTCCTTTGGCGTGCCCCGCACGGAAAATTCGATGCAGGCTCGTGTGCGGGCCGACGCCTTTCCCTCTTCGAGGGGGATGCGTCCCGTGAGTCGCTTGATGGCGTCGATGTTCAGGCCCTGTTCGGCCAGCACGTGCGTGGCGGCCGAGATTTGCCGTGCCGACAGTTTCCGTCCCAGCACGGTGAGGATGTATCGATTCTTACCCTGCATGCTCACCCACTCCTCGTACCGCTCCACTTCGATAGGCTCGAAGCGTATGGAGACGCCCAGGGCGGAGGCCTTGAAGAGCAGCTCTTTCATGATGGATCCGGAGTGGCGTTCCTCGCTCTTGAACAAGATGCCCAGCGAGAGGGTGTTGTGGATGTCGGCCTGGCCGATGTCGAGTATCACGGCATCGTACCTGGCCAGTATCTCGGTGACCGACGAAGTCAGCCCCGGACGGTCCTCGCCCGTGACCCTGATCAGAATCAGCTCCGTATTTGGGGATTGCGGCATATCAGTATCAGCGAATTAATTCGCAAAAGTAAGCAAAAACCTTTATTCGTATGCTGAAAAGCATTAAAAGTTTGAATAAGAACGCAAAGAATTAGCTTCTTTTTTGGAAGTTGCTCCTCTAAATGTGTACCTTTGCCGCCGGTTTCAAGAAAAAAGGCATTGAATATCAGCGGATTTATCTTCGCCGGATGCCCGAGAAGCAACCTCCCGGGTAGAAACCGCGCCCCAGTGGCGGCCCCGGGATAGTACTCACTAAATTCGAGTTACATGAAATATGTAAAATGGATTTTTGTTGTATTACTCATTTATTCCTTAACCGCTTTCGTAGGAAAAGACAAGTCTACGAAAGGACTGAACGAAGGTGACGTAGCGCCTGATTTCCGAATCGAAACTACGACGGCGGGGCAACCCGCGTTCGACCTCACCTCCCTTCGGGGAAGGTACGTACTGATCAGCTTCTGGGCCGGCTACGACGCCCGCTCACGAATGTTGAACGCCAGCTTGAGCGACGCGCTAAGTGATTCGCGCGACGTGGCGATGGTTTCGGTATCGTTCGACCCCAGCAAGGCCGTGTTCGAGGAGACCATACGCAAGGACCGGATAGACCCCTCCTCCTGCTTCGTGGATACGAAAGGCGAGGATTCAGGACTCTTCAGGGAGTATCGCCTGGATCGTGGGTTTACCAACTACCTGCTGGACAAAAATGGTGTAATTGTCGCGAAAGACATCTCCACCGCAGACCTTTCCGCTTACGTTGAAAAGCTGAATTGACCGAGACGCCGAAAGGTGTGCCGCAGAGGAACAAGGAATACAACAAAAGGTTCCGCTCGTCCCAAGGGCTTTGATGCCTGGAGGATGGGCGGAACTTTGTTTTGGGTGCCCCGTAGGTGGCTGTCGCTGTCCCGCGGGGGGTGAGGCTGTATCATAAGTGAAAAGTCCTATCAAAAAGAGAATATTTAGGCACGGATTACACGGATTTCACTGCGGTGTGTTCTGGAAGAGACTGTGTAATCCGCGTAATCCGCGCCTAAAAGAAAGCCGCTCCGATTTATGATACACCCTCTACTTGGGCGCTCGCTTGTAGAGGAAGAGGGCTATCGCCGCGTAGAGCACGTTGGGGATCCATACGGCGACAAACGGCGGCACGTTGCCGTTGATGGCGAAGGTGGAGCTGATGGTCTGGAAGAGGATGTACGAGAAGCTCAGTCCCAGCCCGATACCGAGGTAGAGTCCCATTCCGCCTTTCGTCTTCCGCGACGAGAGCGACACGCCGATGATGGTGAGGATGAACGAGGCGAACGACATGGCGATGCGCTTGTGGTATTCGATCTCGAACTGCTTGATGTTGGCGAAGCCCCGCTTCTTCTGCTTGCCGATGTATTCGCCCAGCTGCGGGCTGGTCATCATCTCCTGCTGGTCGGGCAGGATGAGGAAGTCGGCCGGCTCCATGTTGATGATGGAATCCATCCGGGTGCCTCGGGTGATCTTCTCCTTCATGCCGTCCAGCTCGCGGATCATGTAGTCGTGTATGATCCATTTGTGCACGGCGGTGGTGTCGTAGGTGATGCGGGCTGCCGTGAGGTGCGATACCAATTGTTTGTCCACGAACTTGTCGAGCGAGAAGCGGTTGCCCGTCTTCGTACCGTCGTAATAGTTGTCGATGTAGGCCACCACGCCGTCGTCCACTTGCAACTGCACGTTGCGGGTGGAGCTTTTTTTCGCCGTGGGCTTGACGTACGTGTTGGTGAAGTCCAGCCGCGTGGCGCTACCTCTGGGGATGATGTAGGCGCCCATGACGAACGTGGCGATGGCTATGACGGCCGCCGAGATCATGTATGGGCGCATCATCCGCTTGAAGCTCATGCCGGTTGAGAACATGGCGATGATCTCGGAGTTCTCGGCCAGCTTGGAAGTGAAGAATATGACGGCTATGAAGACGAACAGCGGGCTGAAGAGGTTGGCGAAGTAGGGGATGAAGTTGGCGTAGTAGTCGAGCAGGATGGCGCTCCAAGGCGCGTTGTTCTGCATGAAGCGGTCCATCTTCTCGTTGAAGTCGAACACCACGGCGATGGAGATGATGAGCGCGATGGCGAACACGTACGTGCCCAGGAACTTCTTGATGATGTACCAGTCGAGCCTCTTTATGTATCGGTTACTCTTTGGCATTGTCGGCTCACAGTCGGGTGGATACTCGCTTCACCATCGTCGGCTTCCAGGTGCCGAAGTCGCCGGCGATGATGTGTTGTCGCGCCTCGCCCACCAGCCAGAGGTAGAAGGCGAGGTTGTGTATGGAGGCTATCTGTAGCGCCAGCAGCTCGTCGGCGTGAAACAGGTGGCGCAGGTATGCCTTGCTGTACAGCGTGTCGACGTACGAGGCGCCGTCGGCCTCGATGGGCGAGAAGTCCATCTCCCACTTCTTGTTGCGCATGTTCATCACGCCGTCCTTGGTGAAGAGCATGCCGTTGCGCCCGTTGCGGGTGGGCATCACGCAGTCGAACATGTCGACACCCCGTTCTATCGCCTCGAGGATGTTGGCGGGCGTGCCCACTCCCATGAGGTAGCGGGGTTTGTCGCGGGGCAGTATCTCGTTCACCAGCTCTATCATCTCGTACATCTTCTCTACGGGTTCGCCCACGGCCAGTCCACCGATGGCGTTGCCGTCGGCCTCCTTGGAGGCGATGTACTCGGCCGACCGCCGTCGCAGGTCGGGGTAGACGCATCCTTGCACGATGGGGAACAGCGACTGGCGGTAGCCGTACTTCGGCTCCGTGGCGTCGAAACGTGCGATGCAGCGGTCGAGCCAGCGGTGTGTCAGGTCGAGCGACTTTTTGGCATAGTCGTAGTCGGCCGTGCCTGGCGGGCATTCGTCGAAGGCCATCACGATGTCGGCCCCGATGGTCCGCTCGATGTCCATCACCCGTTCGGGCGAGAAGAAGTGCTTGCTGCCGTCGATGTGCGACCGGAACTCCACGCCTTCTTCCTTGATCTTCCGTATGCCGGCCAGCGAGAAGACCTGGAAGCCTCCGCTGTCGGTAAGCATGGGGCGGTCGAAGCTGTTGAAGCGGTGCAATCCGCCAGCCCGCTCGAGCACCTCCAGCCCGGGGCGGAGGTAGAGGTGATAGGTGTTGCCGAGGATGATCTGTGCGTGTATGTCGTCTGTCAGCTCCCTTTGGTGCACGGCTTTCACCGTTCCCACGGTTCCCACGGGCATGAAGATGGGGGTCTGCACCACGCCATGGTCGGTGGTGAGCCATCCGGCGCGGGCGTTCGTCCGGGGGTCGGTGTGCTGTAGCTCGAATGTCATTCCTTGCTCTGTTTCTTCGCGGTCAGGTCGATGGCGTCGGTCACCTTTTCGTCGGTGAGGGCGATGGCGAGCACCTCTTTGATGTCGTTCACGTAGTGGAACTCGATGCCTTTGAGATACATGTCGGGAATCTCGTCGATGTCCTTGCGGTTGTCGGCGCACATCACGATCTCCTTGATGCCGGCCCGTTTGGCGGCCAGGATCTTCTCCTTGATGCCGCCCACGGGGAGCACCTTTCCGCGGAGGGTGATCTCTCCCGTCATGGCGAGTTGCGCCTTCACTTTCCGTTGGGTGAAGGCTGAGGCGAGCGCGGTGGCCATGGTGACTCCGGCCGACGGCCCGTCCTTGGGGATGGCGCCTTCGGGCACGTGGACGTGTATGTTCCATCGTTCGAACACCTCCTCGTCCAGTCCCAGCAGGGAGGCGTGCGCCTTGATGTATTCCAGGGCCAGCATGGCCGATTCCTTCATCACGTCGCCGAGGTTGCCCGTCAGCGTGAGGTTGCCCTTGC
This sequence comes from Mediterranea sp. (in: CFB group bacteria), assembly GCA_031261785.1. Classification (GTDB taxonomy): domain Bacteria; phylum Bacteroidota; class Bacteroidia; order Bacteroidales; family Bacteroidaceae; genus Bacteroides. Next base: position 56,283 of record JAISIZ010000117.1, on the reverse strand, counting down.
CGCGGCTCAGGCTGGTCTCCACGAAAAGGATCTCGCCTCCCACGGCCGTCCAGGCCAGTCCGGTCACCACGCCGGCGTATTCGTTGCCTTGGTACTTGTCGCGCGAGTATTCGGCCACGCCGAGGAAATCGTGCAGGTCGGCCGGCCGTATGTCGCTCTTCTCCAGGTATCCGTCGGTGGCGTATTGCTTGGCCGACTTGCGCAGTATTTTCCCGATCTTCTTCTCCAGTTCGCGCACGCCGCTCTCGCGGGTGTACGATTCGACTACGGCTTCCAGCGTCTCCTTGGGTAGCTTGACCTGTCCCTTCTTCAGTCCGTTGGCTTCCAGCTCCTTGGGCACCAAGTGCTTGCGGGCTATCTCGATCTTCTCCTCGGTGATGTATCCGCTCATCTCGATCAGCTCCATGCGGTCGAGCAGCGGCGCGGGGATGGTGTTGAGGTTGTTGGCCGTGGCGATGAAGAGTACTTTGGAGAGGTCGTAATCCACGTCGAGGAAGTTGTCGTGGAAGGTGGAGTTCTGTTCCGGGTCGAGCACTTCGAGCAGGGCCGACGAGGGGTCGCCCTCGTGGGTGTGTCCTCCCACCTTGTCTATCTCGTCGAGTACGAATACGGGGTTCGACGATCCGGCCTTTATCAGTCCCTTGGCGATGCGTCCGGGCATGGCCCCGATGTAGGTCTTGCGGTGTCCGCGTATCTCGGCCTCGTCGTGCACGCCGCCCAGCGACATGCGTATGTATTTCCGCTTCAGGGCGGCGGCAATGGATTTGCCCAGCGATGTCTTTCCTACTCCCGGAGGGCCGTAGAGGCAGATGATGGGCGACTTCATGTCGCCTTTCAGCTTCAGCACGGCGAGGTGCTCGAGGATGCGTTCCTTCACCTTCTCCAGTCCATAGTGATCCTTGTTCAGGATCCGTTCGGCGTTCTTGAGGTTGAGGTTGTCGGTGGTAAATATGCCCCAGGGCAGGCTGAGCATGGTTTGCAGGTAGTTGAGCTGCACGCTGTAGTCAGGCGATTGCGGATGGGTGCGTTCCAGCTTGGCCAGTTCCTTGAGGAAAATCTCTTTCGTGTCGTCGCTCCAACGCGTTTTTTCAGCTTTTTGGCGCATCTCCTCGATCTCCTGCTCCTGTCCGCTGCCTCCCAGCTCGTTCTGTATGGTCTTTATCTGTTGTTGCAGGAAGTACTCGCGTTGCTGTTGGTCCATGTCCTCGCGGGCGCGCATCTGTATGGACGCCTTGATCTCGGCCATCTGTACCTCCTTGCCCAGGATCTCCAGCAGGCGATAAGTGCGCTGTCGCAGCGAGCCGATGGTGAGCAACTCTACCTTGTCGTCCTTTTTGAAGGGCATGTTGGCGCAGATGAAGTTGATGAGGAACAGCGGGTTGCTGATGTTCTTGATGGCGAAGGTGGAATCCATGCGCATCATGTCCGACGACTTGATATACCTCAGCGTCATCTCCTTGCACGACTCCACCAATGCCTGGAACTCCTTGTCGCGCTTGCCCGGCAGTTCTTCCTTGAGTATCTCTATCTCTCCCTTCAGGTAGGGGTGTTCCTGGGTGATGGACTTCAGCTTCAGGCGCTTCATGCCTTGCAGGATGACCGTGGTGGTCTGGTCGGGCATCTCCAGCACGCGCACGATGCGGCCTATGGTTCCCACGGCGTGGAGGTCGTCGATCTTGGGCTCTTCAACGTTGGCGTCCTTCTGGCAGACTACGGCGACGGGCTTCTGCTTCTTCTCCGCCTCGCGCACCAGCTTCAGCGAGCTGTTGCGACCTATGTTGACGGGGAGGAACACGCCGGGAAACAGCACCATGTTGCGCAGGGGGAGCACAGGCACCACTTCGCCCGAATTCACCTCTATATCGAATGCGTGTTCGTCGCTTCCATCATAATCGGTTATCAGCGAGAAACCGCTCTCATTCTCTTCTTCCAGATATCTTTCTATCATTTACTCTATTATTGAATTTAGTTCATGCCACACTGCCGGCATAAATTGCGGCAAAGTTAGTCGATTCCCTTTAATTATAAAGCATGGCATTGAGTAAAAACACAAAAACAATGCCAAAAAGGGGCATGTCAGGTTCACTATTTACTGATAATTATTTATTTTTGCGGGAAATAAGGAAACGGGTGAGCGCTCACCAATCGTTCATCATTAAAGAAACATGTCGAAACCCTATTTTCAGTTCAAGCGATTTACCGTGTGGCACGACCGTTGCGCCATGAAGGTGGGTACCGACGGCGTGCTGCTGGGAGCATGGACCTCCGTGGAGGGAGCGCGCCACCTGCTCGACGTGGGCACGGGGACGGGACTGATCGCCCTGATGCTGGCCCAACGCGCCGCCCCCGACGCCCGCCTGGTGGCCTTGGAAATCGACGCCGCGGCGGCCGGGCAGGCAAGCGACAATGTGGCCCACTCGCCCTGGAGCGGGCGGATAGAGGTGGTGCGGGCCGATTTCAAGCACTACCATTCCCCGGTGAAGTTCGATGTCATAGTTTCCAATCCTCCTTATTTCACGGATTCCCTGCGTTGTCCCGACCCGCGGCGCGACGCCGCGCGCCACAACCAGTCGCTGAGCTACGGCAAGCTGCTGGAGGGAGTGGCCCGGTCGCTCGCCCCCAACGGTACGTTCTCGCTCGTAATTCCCGCCGACGCCGCCGAGACGGTGAAGAGCCTCGCCTTAGCTCACCGGCTATACACCGTCCGCCAGACCAACGTCTTTACCAAACCCGGCAAGCCCGCGCGGCGCTCATTGCTCGCCTTCGCCTTCGAAGCCTGCCCACGCATGGCCGACGAACTGTTTGTCGAGAAGGAGGGAGGAGGATATAGCCCCGAATACATCGAGCTGACGAAAGAATACTATTATTGATCGCACGAATCCCTCTCCGCGAACCCGAGAAGTCTTCATGCGGGGAGCGTGGAAGTTTCGCGGATACGCGAAGGGACGTTTTATGTTTCTAAACATAAACGATAACAATTTCGGGCGCGAACACGTTCCTCCTTAGTAGAGCGCTATTATAAGGACTTACATACAAATACAGATGGAAGAATTGATTCAAAAACTTGAAGAGCTCAATCGGGCAGCCGAGAAAGGCGGCGGAGATGCCCGTGTGGAGAAGCAACATGCGGGCGGAAAACTCACCGCGCGTGAACGTATCGACCTGCTGTTGGAGAAAGGTTCGTTCGTAGAGACGGACAAGTTCGTAACCCACCGTTGCGCCGACTTCGGCATGGAGAAACAGAAGATCCCCGGCGACGGCGTAGTGACAGGCTATGGCCTGATTGGTAAGCGGCTGGTGTACGTCTTCGCGCAAGATTTCACCGTGTTCGGCGGAGCGCTGTCCGAAACCCACGCGCGGAAAATCTGCAAGGTGATGGATCTCGCCATGCGCATGGGAGCGCCCGTCATCGGGCTTAACGATTCGGGCGGGGCGCGCATACAGGAAGGCGTGCGGTCGCTCGCCGGATATGCCGAGATATTCCAGCGCAACGCCATGGCGTCGGGCGTGGTGCCGCAGATCAGCGCCATCATGGGGCCGTGCGCCGGAGGCGCGGTCTATTCGCCGGCGCTCACGGACTTCATCCTCATGGTGAAGAACTCCAGCTATATGTTTATCACCGGTCCCGACGTGGTGAAGAGCGTGACGCAGGAGGAGGTGACCAAGGAAGAGCTGGGCGGGGCGGAGATACACACCACACGCTCGGGCGTGGCCCATCTCGCCGCCGAGAACGACATCGAGTGCATACACTACATCCGCGAACTCATCTCGTTCCTGCCGGGCAACAACATGGAGGAGCCGCCATTCGTAGCCACCGACGATTCGCCCGCACGCCTCACGCCCGAGCTGCGCGAGCTGGTTCCCACCAACCCCAACCAACCTTACGACATACGCGCCATGGTGGAGGCTGTGGCCGACGACGGAAATTTTCTCGAACTGCAACCCGACTTCGCCGCCAACATCATTACCGGATACATCCGCCTGAACGGAAAGACCATCGGCGTGGTGGCCAACCAACCCTTGGTCCTGGCCGGAACGCTCGACATCAACGCCTCGGTGAAGGCGGCACGCTTCGTGCGCTTCTGCGACGCGTTCAACATCCCGTTGCTCACGCTTGTCGACGTACCGGGATTCCTGCCCGGCGTGGACCAGGAATATGGCGGCATCATACGCCACGGCGCCAAGCTGCTCTACGCCTATTGCGAAGCCACCGTGCCCAAGGTCACCGTCATCACCCGCAAGGCTTATGGCGGGGCATACGACGTGATGAGTTCCAAGCACATCAGGGGCGACGTCAACTTCGCTTTCCCCACCGCCGAAATCGCCGTGATGGGTGCCGACGGAGCCGTCAACATCCTCTTCCGCAAGGAACTGCAAGCGGCCAAGGACGTGGAGGCCAAACGCAAGGAGATGCAGGACGACTACCGGCAGAAATTCGCCAATCCCTATCGGGCCGCCGAGCTGGGATACGTCGACGAAGTGATCGATCCCGCCATGACCCGCGAACGGTTGGTGCGGAGCTTCGAGATGCTGGCCAACAAGCGGCAGTCGAACCCGCCGAAGAAACACTCCAACCTTCCCTTGTAACACCACACATAAAGATACACCGTTATGATAAAGAAAATATTAGTGGCCAACCGCGGCGAGATCGCCATGCGCATCTTCCGCACCTGCCGGGTGATGAACATCGCCACCGTGGCCGTCTACACGCACGTCGACCGCGGCGCGCTGCACGTGCGCTATGCCGAGGAGGCCTATTGCATATCCCGGGATCCCGACGACACCTCGTACCTCAAGCCCGAACTGATACTCTCCATCGCCAAGAAGGTGGGAGCGGCCATCCATCCGGGCTACGGATTCCTGTCGGAGAACGCCGACTTTGCCCGTCGTTGCGAGGAGGAGGGAGTCATCTTCATCGGCCCGAGTGCCGACATCATCGCCCGTATGGGAATAAAGACCGAGGCGCGGCGCATCATGCGCGAGGCCGGGCTGCCCATCGTGCCTGGCACCGAGGAGGCGGTGAGTGGCGTGGAGGAGGTGAAGCGCGTGGCCGCCGGGATAGGCTACCCCATCATGCTGAAGGCATTGGCCGGAGGAGGGGGGAAAGGCATGCGCCTGGTACGCTCCGAGGCCGAGGTGGAGGCGGCGTTGAGGCTCTCGCGATCGGAAGCGGGAAGCTCGTTCGGCAACGATGCCGTCTACATCGAGAAATACATCGAGAACCCGCACCACATCGAGGTGCAGGTGCTGGGCGACAAGTATGGCAACGTGGTGCACCTCGGTGAGCGCGAGTGCTCCATACAACGGCGCAACCAGAAGGTGATCGAGGAGTGCCCGTCGCCATTCGTCAAGGAGGAGACGCGGCGCGAGCTGCTCGCCGTGGCCGTGGAGGCCTGCAAGCGAATAGGCTACTTCAGCGCCGGCACGTTGGAGTTCATGATGGACAAGGACCAGCATTTCTACTTCCTTGAGATGAACACCCGCCTGCAGGTGGAACATCCCGTGACGGAGGAGTGCACGGGCGTGGACCTGGTGCGCGACATGATTCTCGTGGCCGAAGGCAATCCGTTGCCATACAAGCAGGAAGACATCCGCTTCAACGGGGCGGCCATCGAGTGCCGCGTCTATGCCGAGGACCCGCAGAACAACTTCATGCCTTCGCCGGGTGTCATCACCGTGCGCGAGGCGCCCGAGGGACGCAACGTGCGTCTCGACAGCGCCGCCTACGCCGGCTTCGAGGTGTCGCTCCACTACGACCCGATGATCGCCAAGCTTTGCTGTTGGGGACGTATGCGCGCGTCGGCCATAGCCAACATGGAACGTGCCCTGCGCGAGTACAAGATACTCGGCATCAAGACTACCATCCCCTTCCACCAACGGGTGCTGAAGAACGCCGCCTTCATCGAGGGAAAGTACGACACCACGTTCATCGACACCCGCTTCGACAAGGAGGACCTCAAACGACGGCAGAACGCCGACCCCACCGTGTCGGTTATCGCCGCCGCCCTGCGTCACTACGAGCGCGAGAAGGAGCGTGCCGCACGGGCCACCACGCTGCCCGTGGTGGGCGAATCGCTGTGGAAATACTACGGCAAACTGCAAATGAGCGCGAATAATTATTAATGATCAAGGGGACAAGGAGACGAGGAGACGGGGGGGACAAGACCTTGCCGACTCGCCACCTTGCCTCCTTGCCAACTTCAAGAAAAAAAGAATGAGTACATTAGCAACATACTACGCCAAGCTGACGGATATGCCCGACGCTGAATACAAGGTGGAGATACTGGAGGACGGCCCGGTGAAGAAGATCGCCGTCAACGGAAAGGTGTACATGGTGGACTACAACATCGGGGGCGACTCCATACACTCCATCATCATCGACCATCACTCGCACGGGGTGCAAATCTCGCCCACGGCGCACAACGCCTACACGGTGATGAACAAAGGTGAGGTGTACCAGATTGAGCTGAAGAGCGAGCTGGAACGCGTCCATCATTCGCATGAAGCCGCCGCGGCCGTGGGGCGACAAGTGGTGCAAGCGCCCATGCCCGGCGTGATCCTGAAGCTATACGTCAAGAAGGGCGACCCGGTGAAACCCGGCGATCCGCTCTGCGTACTGGTGGCCATGAAAATGGAAAACGAGATTCGTTCGGTCGCCGAAGGTACGGTGAAAGAGGTATTGGTGGAAGCCAACCAGAAGGTAGGGCTGAACGAGCGGGTGATGATTATTGAATGAGTTTGGATTATCGCGAACAAGGCACGGATTAAACGCTTAATCCGTGCCTCGTTTCTTAGGGGGGGACGCCAGGAGGCGTGTCAGGCGCGTTGTCCCAGCTGGCTGTCGAGGACGAGGATGCCGGCTTCGCCCGCTTTCTTCAGCTTGTCGAGTATTCCTTTGGAGGTGGCTTCTTCTTCGATTTGCTCGGCGATATAGCCCATCAGGAAATGTTGGGTGGCCTTGTCTTTCTCGGCGACGGCGAGGTCGACGAGCTTGCTGATCATCTCGGTGACGCGGCATTCGTGCTCATACACGTGCTGGAACACTTCGAGGGGAGTGCCCCAGCCTTCGGGCACCACGTCGATCTTGTCGACCTTGGCCGTACCGCCACGCTTGATGACGTATTCGGCCAGGCCTACGGCATGTTCCATCTCTTCGGACCATTGCTTCTTCATCCAATGGGCAAAACCATCGTAACCTTCCACCTCGAGGTGAAAAGCCATGGCCAAGTACAGGTTGGCCGACCACATCTCGGCAGTAATCTGCCCGTTGATGGCGTTTTGGAGTTTTTCTGTAATCATAATCATTTATTATTGGTTCGTTGCTTATTCGTTACGTACCACGTACGCTATTTATCCTTATAATGTGGTAGATAGCCGCTTTGTTCGACGGCTTACGCTATTTTATCAGATCAACTCGTCGGAGGTGTATCCCTTGGGCAGCTCGCGGCAGTTGTAGCCCGACGCCATGATCTCGCCGTAGGCGCCGGCGGAGCGCAGGGCGAAGAGGTCGCCTCGTTTGGCGCCGTTGAGGTCGATGGCCTTGCCGAACACGTCGGACGATTCGCAGATGGGGCCTACCACGTCGTACGCCTCTACGGGTTCGTCGGAAGTGATATTCTCTATCTTGTGGTAGGCCTGATAAAGGGCCGGGCGGATGAGATCGGTGAATCCGGCGTCGAGGATGGCGAACTTCTTCTTGGTGCCTTGCTTGACGTAGAGCACTTGGGAGATGAGCGATCCGCACTGTCCCACCACGGCTCGTCCCAGCTCGAAGTGCAGCGTCTGGTGGGGACGTAGCTTGAGCTGGCCGGCGTAGGTGGCGAAATACTCCTTGAAGGCGGGTATGGGCTGGCGGTTGGGGTGCGTGTAGTCGATGCCCAGGCCGCCGCCCACGTTGATGTGCTCCACGAGGATGTGCCGGGCCTCGAGCTTGTCCTGCAATTCGTTGACGCGGTTGCAGAGGGCGATGAAGTCGCCCATGTCGAGAATCTGCGAGCCGATGTGGAAGTGCAGTCCGATGAAGCGCACGTTCTTCATGCCGAGGGCGATGTCGATGACCTTGTCCATGTCCCGCATGCTGATGCCGAACTTGTTCTCGGCCAGCCCGGTGGTGATGTTGGCGTGCGTGTGCGCTCCCACGTCGGGATTGATGCGGAAGGCGATGTTGGCCACCTTGTCTCGCGCGGCGGCCAGTTGGTTGATGACTTCCAGCTCGGGGATGGATTCGACGTTGAAGCAGAAGATGCCGTACTCCAGGCCGAGGTTGATCTCCCAGTCGGCCTTGCCTACGCCGGCGAAGACAATCTTCGAGGCGGGGAATCCGGCGCGGATGGCGGCGCGGATCTCGCCGCCGCTCACGCAGTCGGCTCCCATGCCACTCTCGCGTATGATGGCCAGCACCTTGGGATTGGCGTTGGCCTTGATGGCGTAGTGCGTCGCGAAGCGGTCGTACCGGCTCATCTCACTGTTGATGGCCGCGAGGGTGTCGCGCAGCACGCGGGTATCGTAATAATAAAAAGGTGTCCGCAGCGAGCGGAACTTATCGATGGGGAATATTCCTTTCATGATGGGTGATGGCGTATTTATTTGACGCGAAACAGGTTGTCGCTCAGCGCTTGCAAGGCGATCTTCTTGTCATTCTCGCGGATAAGGAAGGAGATGTTGTAGTTGCTCCCTCCGAAAGAGATCATGCGCACGGGGATGTCGCGCATGGCGTCGAGGGCGCGTGCCTCGAAGCCGACGTTCTCCCAGTCGAGGTCGCCCACCACGCAGATGATGCACATGTCGCTGTCCACCGTCACGGTGCCGTACTTCTTGAGGTCGTCGAGAATCTCGTTGAGGTGCTTGGTGTTGTCGATGGTGACCGACACGCCCACCTCCGAGGTGCATATCATGTCGATGGAGGTCTGGTAGCTCTCGAAGATCTCGAATACCTTACGCAGGAATCCGTGCGCCAGCAACATGCGGCTGGACTTTATCTTGATGGCGGTGATGTTGTCCTTGGCGGCCACGGCCTTGATCTTTCCCTTCTCGGTGTCGTTGGAGATCATCGTGCCGGGAGCGGTAGGGTCCATGGTGTTGAGCAGCCGCACGGGAATGTTGGCGTACTTGGCGGGCTGTATGCAGGTGGGGTGCAGGATCTTGGCGCCGAAATAGGCCAGCTCGGCGGCCTCCTCGAAGTGGAGGTGCCGCACGGGTTCGGTGTGGTCCACCACGCGCGGGTCGTTGTTGTGCATGCCGTCGATGTCGGTCCATATCTGTATCTCGGAGGCGTTGATGGCCGCTCCTATCAGCGAGGCGGTATAGTCGCTTCCGCCGCGTTGCAGGTTGTCGATCTCGCCGTAGGCGTTGCGGCAGATGAATCCTTGGGTGATGTATATCTCGGCCTCGGGCTGCAGGTCGAGCTGCGCGCGGAGTTTCTCCTTGATGTAGACGGGGTCGGGTTCGGCGTTCTTGTCGGTGCGCATGAATTCCAGCGCGGGGATGAGCGCCGATTTCACGCCTTGCTCCTGCAGGTAGTAGTTCACCATGGCGGTAGAGATCAGCTCGCCTTGCGCCAGCACCACCTTCTCCTCGAAGAGGGTGAAGAGGTCCTTGGTATATGAGCGGATATAGTTGAAGTGCGACCTGACGACCTCGGCGGCCCTCAGCTTGTACTCCTCGGTGGTGTAAAGCTCGTCGACGTGCCGCTTATACTTGGCTTCCAGCTTATTGATAATCTCGTTGGCTCCTTCGGGATTCTTCTTGTAGAGATAGTCTGAGATCTCCACCAATGTGTTGGTCGTGCCCGACATGGCCGAGAGGACTACGATCTTCTGTTCACCGTCGGTAATCAATTTGGCCACTTCCCTCATTCGCTGGGCAGAGCCTACGGAGGTACCTCCAAACTTTAAAACTTTCATTCTCGTTACAGTTTTTAGTTATCTATACTATGATTGTTGTTATATTCTTCGCTGACGTCGGCAATGCTATGGTCTTCGTTGCATCGGTAGACCCGTCCGGGAAACTCGCGCAGCAGGTGTAGGTTGTGCGTGGTCATGATGACCGACGCTCCCGTCCGGCAGATGTCGTGGAGCAGTCCGACGATGGCCTTACCCGTCTCTTGGTCGAGGTTGCCGGTCGGCTCGTCGGCCAGGAGCACGTCGGGCGAGTTGAGCATGGCGCGCGCGATGACGACGCGTTGTTGCTCTCCTCCCGATAGCTCGTTGGGCATCTTATAGCCCTTGTTTCCCATGCCCACCAGCTTCAGCACGGTCTCTATCCGCTCGGCGATCTCGAGCTTGTTCTTCCAGCCGGTGGCCCGGAGCACGAACTCGAGGTTGCTCCGCACGGTGCGGTCGGTGAGCAGCTGGAAGTCTTGGAACACGATACCGAGCTTGCGGCGCAGTTGCGGGATGTGCTTGCGCTTGATGGCGCGCACGTCGTAGCCCAGCACCCGGGCTTCGCCGGCGGTGGCGTCCAGCTCGCCGTACATGGTCTTGAGCAGGCTGGTCTTCCCCGTGCCCACCTTCCCGATGAGGTAGACGAACTCGCCGCGTCGCAGCTCGAGGTCGACCTCCCTAAGCACGCATAGTTCCTGCTGGCAGACTTCCACGCCTTTGTAGCTGATCAGTGCTTCTTCCATGTCTGGCTATGTCTTTCTTGAAGCTCTCGGGCGATGTCGTCGATGCGGTAGCCTTTCGAGGTGAGCATGACGATGAGGTGGTAGATGAGGTCGGAGCATTCGTAGATGAGGCGTTCGTCGGTGCCGTTGGTGGCTTCTATCACGGCTTCGACAGCTTCTTCGCCCACCTTTTGTGCCATCTTGTTCACGCCCGACTGGAAGAGGGTGGTGGTGTACGAGCCTTCGGGCATCTCGGCGTGCCGCTGGTCGATGAAGTCCTGCAACTCCTTGAGGAACATCACCGGCTCCTCGTTTTTCTCGCCCCAGCAGGTGTCCGTGCCCGTGTGGCAGACCGGACCGGCGGGACGCGCCTGGACGAGCAGCGTGTCGTTGTCGCAGTCGGCCTTGATGTCGACCACGCGCAGGAAGTTGCCACTCTCTTCGCCCTTGGTCCACAGGCGATTCTTGGTGCGGCTGAAGAATGTCACCTTGCCGCTCTCCACCGTTTGGCGGTACGCTTCCTCGTTCATGAAGCCCAGCATCAGCACCTTGCGCGTGCAGGCGTCTTGTATGATGGCCGGAACCAGTCCGTTCATTTTCTCAAAATCCAAATTCATTGTTTTCTTCTTCTTACATTCTCATTGTAATACCTTCGGCGCGAAGATACGACTTTAATTCGGGAATCTTAATTTCGCCGAAGTGAAAAACGCTGGCAGCCAGTGCCGCGTCGGCCTTTCCCGATGCGAAAACGTCGCGAAAGTGTTCCTTCGCCCCCGCTCCGCCCGAGGCGATGACGGGGATGGAGAGCCGCTCGGCCAACGTGGCGAGGGCTTCGTTGGCGTAGCCCGTCTTCACGCCGTCGTGGTCCATGCTGGTGAAGAGGATTTCGCCGGCGCCTCGTTCCTGCGCCTCGCGCGTCCAGGCCATCAGCTCCTTGTCGGTCTCCACGCGTCCTCCGTTGAGGTAGCACTTCCAGCCGTCGGCGGTCTGCTTGGCGTCGACGGCGAGCACGCAGACCTGGGATCCGAAGTGCTTGGCTATCTCGTCGATCAGCTCGGGTCGGCGGATGGCGGAGGAGTTGACCGAGATCTTGTCGGCTCCGGCGCTCAGCAGGCGTTCCACGTCGCTTAGCTCATGGATGCCACCCCCCACGGTGAAGGGTATGCTGATGTTGGCGGCTATCCTGCGCACCAGCTCGGCGAAGGTCTTGCGTCCTTCGTGGCTGGCGGTGATGTCGAGGAATACCAGCTCGTCGGCTCCCTGCTCGCTATAGGCACGTCCCAGTTCCACGGGGTCGCCGGCTTGTCGCAGGTTCACGAAGTTGGTTCCTTTCACGGTCTGCCCATCCTTGATGTCAAGGCAGGGGATTATTCTTTTCGCTAACATATTCTTGTTCCCTCGTCTCCTTATCTTCTATAAATACTTCTTCAACTCGTCGAAACCGATGCGTCCCTCGTACAGCGCCTTCCCGAAGATGACGCCCGCGATGCCCGCCTCGTCGAGGGCGGCGATGTCGTCTATCCGGCTCACGCCGCCGCTGGCAATCAGGTATAGGGTGGGGAAGCGCTCCCGTATCTTCTTGTACAGCGTGATGGCCGGTCCGCCGAGCATCCCGTCGCGGCTGATGTCGGTGCAGACCACTTGGCTTATGCCTTTATTTATATAGTGTTCCAGGAAAGGCAGCAGCTCGTGCGAACTCTCGTCTTTCCATCCGTTCACGGCTATCTTGCCCTCTTTCACGTCGGCTCCGAGGATGACGCGTTCGCCTCCGTACCGTTCTATCCATCGGCAGAACAGCTCGGGATCGCGCACGGCGACGCTACCGCCTGTCACCATGCTCGCGCCGCTCTCGAAAGCTATGCGCAGGTCCTCGTCGCTCTTCACCCCGCCGCCGAAGTCGACGATGAGCGAGGTGTGGGTGGTGATTCGTTCGAGAACCCGGTAGTTGACGATGTGGCGCGAGGCCGCCCCGTCGAGGTCGACCACGTGCAGGCGTCGGATGCCGTTGTCCTCGAAAGCCTTGGCCACCTCCACGGGATTGTCGTTATATACTTTCTTGCTGTCGTAGTCGCCTTGCGAGAGGCGTACGCACTTCCCGTCGATAATGTCTATGGCGGGTATGATGGCTATGCTCATAAGTCTAAAAAATTGCGTAGGACGCGCTCGCCCACCTGCCCGCTCTTCTCGGGATGAAACTGCGTGGCGTAGAAATTGCCTTTGTGCAAGGCGGCGCTGAATGGATGGATGTAATCGGTCTCGGCGGCCGTGAATTCGCAGGTCGGCACGTAGAAGCTGTGCACGAAGTAGACGAACTCCTCTTTCTGGAACCCCTCGAAAAGCCGGCCGCGGGTGTCGCTTATCGTGTTCCATCCCACGTGGGGTACTTTCTCCTCGTGGCGCAGGGGGACGAATCGTCTCACGGGCACGTCGAATATGTTGAGGCACTCCGTATCGCCCTCTTCGGAATGGTGGCACATCAGCTGCATCCCCAGGCAGATGCCCAGCACGGGTTGGCGCAATTCCTTGATCAGGTTGTCCAGGCCGGTGTCGTGCAGGTGCGTCATCGTGGTTTCGGCTTCTCCCACTCCGGGGAATATCACTTTGTCGGCCGACCGCAGCTCCTCTTTGTCGGCGGTAATCGCCGCTTCCGCGCCCAGTCTCTTCAGCGCGTAATCCACCGAGCGGATGTTGCCGGCGTTGTATTTCACTATCGCTATTTTCATTTCTCCGCGAAAATAGCTAATTATTGCCTAACCACGAATTATTGGAGCACAAAGTTATGTCATGAGCCGTGTTTTCTGACAGTCTGTTCTCCTTGTCGCGCTCAGGCGAAGCGTGTCGTAAAGCACGTTCCCGTCATCCGGAATCGTCCTGTTCGCTCATCTTTGCCGTAAATCAGGATTTGCACGCGTATGTAGGATAAATTCAGGCTGAAAGAAGCTGTTCGCACGTGCGGATTGCCGGAAAGATATTCCCTATCAATGTTCTACGCCAGCGGTCTTGACTTATGCGAAAAAAAATCATGGAAAAATGTGGTTTCATGTTGTATATCCATTTTTATTCTCTACATTTGTCCAGCGCTTTAGCTACAAAAGAATCGCTTTGTGTTTTCGTTAGCCGGAGATCATCCTTCGTCGGAAAAAAACGACCATTTCCGCTGAGAAAAAGTCCTCCGTCGGAAAAAAACGATCATTTCTTCTGAGAAAAAGTCCTCCGTCGGAAAAAAACGATCATTTCCGCTGAGAAAAAGTCCTCCGTCGGAAAAAAACGATCATTTCTTCTGAGAAAAAGTCCTCCGTCGGAAAAAAACGATCATTTCCTCTGAGAAAAAGTCCTCCGTCGGAAAAAAACGATCATTTCCTCTGAGAAAAAGTCCTCCGTCGGAAAAAAACGATCATTTCTTCTGAGAAAAAGTCCTCCGTCGGAAAAAAACGATCATTTCTTCTGAGAAAAAGTCCTCCGTCGGAAAAAAAACGATCATTTCCGCTGAGAAAAAGTCCTCCGTCGGGAAAAAACGACTTTTTCCTATCAGCTCCGCGAATCGCTTATATAAAGAACAAGGATACTTATCCACTTTGCGAGACCCGCACGCGAATCACGTGAATGCTTCGCGGAACTGATAACTTCTTCCGCGAAGAGCATGAGGGATGTGCGGAGGGAATAGCTTTTCACGCCCATCATGTTGCTGACGTAATCCGTGTGGTGGGTGGAACGCTACGCCGAGCGCCTTCAATGAGACAAGGAATCCCCTCCGGCGCGGAGGCCGGAGGGGATTCCTTTTGATGCTTGAGCGCTCCCCCGATAAAGGGGGAACGTCGTTTTAGCTTATTCAGCCTTAGGGGTCGCGGGTGCCTCTTCCGTTACGGGCGCTTCGGTCACGGGCGCTTCCTCTACGGCGGGAGCTTCGGTCACGGGCGCTTCCTCCACGGCGGGAGCGGCGGCGGCAATCTCGGCCGCTTTCTTTTCGGCCAATGCCTTGGCTTTCACTTCGTTCACCTTCTTTTCGGCTTCCAGGCGAGCTTTCGCTTCGGCCTTCTTGGCCTCGTCTTGCTTTGCTTTCAGCGCGGCCAGACCCGTCTGCTTGTTGTTCTTCCAAGCCTCGAACCGGGCATCGGCCTCGGCTTCACCGAAGGCACCTTTGCGTACGCCACCCATGAGGTGCTTCTTCATGTACACGCCTTCGTGCGACAGGATGCTGCGCACCGTGTCGGTGGGTTGGGCGCCTTTCAGCACCCATGACAACGCGCTGTCGAAATTCAAATCTACTGTAGCAGGATCGGTATTCGGGTTGTACGTACCAATCTTCTCAATAAATTTACCATCACGTGGTGCTCTGCTGTCGGCGATTACAATCGAGTAGAACGCGTAATGCTTGCGTCCATGCCTTTGCAATCTGATTTTAGTTGCCATTTAAATACTGTTTTTAATTAATGATTTGAATTATATGCCACTAACTCGTAATGGCGGCGCGAATATACGGCTTTTCTTCCGTGCGACAAGCGATTTTCGGTTTTTTTCCGCGTGGATGTTTCGTGGTTTAGGCAGAATGCGTTACTTTTGCGGGAAAGTGAACGAAACGATTATGAAACGAACAATAGCCGCGCTGGCGCTGGCTTGCTACATACTTAACGCCTCGGGGCAGGAGGAGGTGAGGGGAACCTTCAAGCCTCCTTTCCCGAAACCGCTGACGCTAAGCGGCAACTTTGGTGAGATACGCGCCAACCATTTCCATGGAGGGCTTGACTTCAAGACGGGTGGAGTGACGGGTAAGCCTGTCCGTGCGCTGGCCGACGGCTACATTTCGCGCATACGGGTCACCAACGGATCGGGGCATGTACTCGATGTCACTTACCCCAACGGCTACACTACCATCAACCGGCACCTGAGCGCTTTCACTGCCTCCATCGCCCGGCGGGTGGAGGAGCTTCAGTACGCGAAGGAGAGCTGGGAAGTGGAGATCATATCCGCCGCCGACGAATATCCCGTCAAGGCTGGACAGGTCATCGCCTGGAGCGGTAACACGGGTTACTCCTTCGGACCGCACCTTCATCTCGACGTACTGGAGACGGCGACGGGCGACTACGTGGATCCCATGCCCTTCTTCCGTTCCGACATCGTCGATACCCGACCGCCACGGGCGGACGGCTTCATGCTCTTCGCCAAGCGGGGCGAAGGGGTGCTGGATGGAGAACAAACAAGCAAGGCCTTCGCCGTGAACGCCCCACAGCCCGTGGAGGCGTGGGGCAGGGTGGGAGCGGCCATCAAGGCGTACGACTATATGGATGGCGCGCGCAACCGTTACGGTGTCTATTCCGTCCGCCTCACGGTAGATGGCGAGGAGGTGTTCCGCGGCGTGGTGGATCGCTTCGCCTATCGGGAGACCCGCATGATCAACTCGTGGACGTACGGACAGTACATGAAGTCGTTTATCGACCCCGGCAATACGCTACGCATGTTGAAAGCCCCGAACGGCAACCGCGGCTGGGTGACCATCGACGAGGAACGCGACTATCACTTCGCCTACGAGCTGGAAGATGCCTTTGGCAACACCGCTCGCTACGCTTTCGTGGTGCGCGGCAAGAGACGACCCATTCCGCCCGAGGGGCGAGGGGAGAAGCGCTTCTTCGCCTGGGACCGCACCAATTTCCTGCAAGAACCGGGGCTGCGATTAGTGGTGCCCCGGGGACAATTGTACGACGACGTGCGGCTGAACTACGACGTGAAGATGGATAGCGACGCCATAGCCTTCACCTATCAACTCAACGACAGGCCCGTGGCGCTCCACTCGGGGGGCGAGCTGCGGATAGGCTTGCGGCGCAGGCCCGTAGCCGACACCACCAAGTACTATATGGTCCGCGTGCTCCCCAACGGAAAGAGGAGAGGGGTGGTAAGCGCCTATGAGGACGGATACCTGAAAGCCACCATCAGCGAGCTGGCCACCTACACCGCCGACGTGGATACGGTGGCTCCCGTCATCACGCCTATTAATAAAGGTACGTGGGCGCGCGCGAAGAAGGTAGCGTTCCAGGCGAAGGACGACGGCTCGGGCATCGCCTCCTATCGGGGTACCATCGACGGGAAGTTCGCCCTCTTCGGGCGTCCCAACCTCACGAAGTCGCGCTGGGAGTGCGAGCTTAACCCGCGATACCTGACGAAGGGCGGACGACACACGGTGGAGTTCACCGCCACCGACCGCTGCGGCAACGTATCGGTCGTCAGCGAGAGCTTCGTGTGGTGAGCGAAGCACGCGATACGGAAATAACAAAAATGATATATTAAAGAGAACAACGATATGAATATGAAGAAAAGATTCCTCCTTTCCGCCGCCCTGCTGGCGGCGGCCTCGGCGAGCGCGCTCGCCTGTACGAACCTCATCGTGGGCAAGAACGCCTCGACCGACGGTTCCACCATCGTCTCCTACTCGGCCGACTCCTACGGGCTGTACGGTGAGCTGTACCATTACCCGGCAGCGACCTATCCCAAGGGGACGATGCTGGCCGTCCACGAGTGGGACACCGGCAAGTACCTCGGCCAGATCGCGCAGGCCGAGCGGACGTACAACGTGATAGGCAACATGAACGAGTTCCAGCTCACCATCGGCGAGACCACCTTCGGCGGACGGCACGAGCTGGCCGACAGCACCGGCATCGTAGACTACGGAAGCCTGATATACATCGGGCTGCAACGCGCGCGCACCGCCCGCGAGGCCATCAAGGTGATGACCGACCTGGTGCAGCAATACGGCTACTACAGCGAGGGTGAATCGTTCACCATCGCCGACCCCAACGAGATATGGATCATGGAGATGATAGGCAAGGGACCCGGCGTGCGCGGAGCCGTATGGGTAGCCGTGCGCGTGCCCGACGACTGCATCTCGGCCCACGCCAACCAGGCGCGCGTCCACCAGTTCGACATGAACGACAAGGAGAACTGCATGTACGCCCCCGACGTCGTCTCCTTCGCCCGCGAGAAGGGATACTTCAGCGGAGTGAACAAGGACTTCAGCTTCGCCGACGCCTACGCCCCGCTCGACTTCAGCGCGCGCCGCTTCTGCGAGGCGAGGGTGTGGAGCTACTTCAACCGCTTCACCGACAACGGCGACGCGTACCTGCCCTACATCGAGGGACAGACCGACACGCCCATGCCCCTCTTCGTGAAGCCCAACCGCAAGATCTCCGTGCAGGACGTCAAGGACATGATGCGCGACCACTACGAAGGCACGCCGCTCGACATCACCAACGACTTTGGAGCGGGACCCTACAAGGCACCCTATCGCCTCACGCCGCTCACCTTCGAGGTCGACGGCAAGGAGTACTTCAACGAACGCCCCATCTCCACCCAGCAGACGGGATTCGTGTTCGTGGCACAAATGCGCGCCAACCTGCCCGACGCCGTGGGAGGCGTGCTCTGGTTTGGTGTCGACGACGCCAACATGACCGTCTTCGTACCCGTCTACTGCTGCGCCACCAAGGTGCCCACCTGCTTCACCCGCGTGGATGGGGCCGACTACATCACCTTCTCGTGGAACTCCGCCTTCTGGATCTTCAACTGGGTGGCCAACATGGTCTACCCCCGCTACGACCTGATGATAGGCGACTTGCGCGCCACGCAGAAAGAGATAGAATCGACCTTCGCCAACGGCCAGCAAGGCGCCGAGGAGACGGCCGCCAAGCTGCTCGAGAAGGACAACGCCGCCGCGGTGGACTTCCTCACCAACTACACCAACATGGCCGCGCAAAGCGCCTTCGACACCTGGAAGCAGCTCGGCACGTTCCTCGTGGTGAAGTACAACGACGGCGTGGTGAAGCGCATGAAGGACGGACAGTTCGAGCGCAACGCCATCGGGCAACCCGCCGGGGTGATCCGCGTGGGATACCCCAAAGGATTCCTCGAGGAGTACGTGAAGGAGACGGGCGACCGCTACCGGGTGAAATAAACGTGTAAATCTTCAATTATCTAAACTTAATGGATTACTTATGCGTTCTGAATACGCGAATGGACAAACTCATTATTAAATAAGGAAACAATATGGAAAATCAAGAACTAATTAAGCAAGTGACCGCGAAAGCGGAGAAATGGCTGACGCCCGCCTACGATGCCGACACGCAAGCCGAGGTGCGACGCATGCTGGCCAACGAGGACAAGACGGAGCTGATAGAGGCTTTCTATAAGGACCTGGAGTTCGGCACGGGCGGCCTGCGCGGCATCATGGGCGTGGGAAGCAACCGGATGAACATCTACACCGTGGGCGGTGCCACGCAGGGGCTGTCCAACTACCTGAAGAAGAACTTCGCCAACCTGCCGCAGATCTCGGTGGTGATCGGACACGACTGCCGCAACAACAGCCGACTGTTTGCCGAGACATCGGCCAACATCTTCTCGGCCAACGGCATCAAGGTTTACCTCTTCGACGAGATGCGGCCCACGCCCGAGACCTCGTTCGCCATCCGTCACCTGGGCTGCCAGAGCGGTATCATCATCACCGCCTCGCACAACCCCAAGGAGTACAACGGCTACAAGGCTTACTGGGACGACGGCGCGCAGGTGCTGGCACCGCACGACAAGGGCATCATCGATGAAGTGTCGGCCATCGCGTCCGCCGCCGACATCAAGTTCGAGGGCAACCCCGCGCTGATAGAGACCATCGGCGAGAAGGTGGACAAGGAGTACCTCGACATGGTGAAGACCGTCTCCATCGAACCCGAAGCCATCGCCCGCCACAAGGACATGAAGATTGTCTACACCCCCATCCACGGCACGGGCATGATGCTCATCCCCCGCGCGCTCAAGATGTGGGGCTTCGACAGCGTATCCACCGTGCCCGAGCAGATGGTGAAGGACGGCAACTTCCCCACCGTGGTGTCGCCCAACCCCGAGAACGCCGAGGCGTTGTCCATGGCCGTGGCGCTGGCCAAGAAGATAGACGCCGACCTGGTGATGGCCTCCGACCCCGACGCCGACCGCGTGGGCATAGCCTGCAAGGACGACAAAGGCGAGTGGGTGCTGGTGAACGGCAACCAGACGTGCATGCTCTTCCTCTACTACATCCTCACGCAATACAAGCAGCTGGGCAAGATCAAGGGCGACGAGTTCTGCGTGAAGACCATCGTCACCACCGAGCTGATCAAGAAGATCGCTGACAAGAACCACATCGAGATGCTCGACTGCTACACCGGCTTCAAGTGGATAGCCCGCGAGATACGCCTGCGCGAGGGCAAGAAGAAGTATATAGGCGGAGGCGAGGAGAGCTACGGATTCCTGGCCGAGGACTTCGTGCGCGACAAGGATGCCGTGTCGGCTTGCTGCCTGATCTCCGAGATCGCGGCTTGGGCCAAGGACAACGGCAAGACGCTGTACGAGCTGCTGCTCGACATCTACGTGGAGTACGGTTTCTCCAAAGAGTTCACCGTGAACGTGGTGAAGCCCGGCAAGAGCGGCGCCGAGGAGATAAAGGCCATGATGGACAACTTCCGCGCCAACCCGCCCCGCGAGCTGGGAGGCTCGAAGGTGGTGCTCGTGAAAGATTTCCAGACGCTGAAGCAGACCGACGACAAAGGCGACGTCGCCGCGCTCGACATGCCCGAACCCTCCAACGTCCTGCAATATTTCACCGCCGATGGCAACAAGGTCTCCGTGCGCCCCTCGGGCACCGAGCCGAAGATCAAGTTCTACCTCGAAGTGAAAGAGGAGATGGGATGCCGCAACTGCTACGCCACGGCCGACGCCGACGCCCTGGAGAAGGTCAGCGTGATCCGCAAGGAGCTGGGCATTTGAAGTTGGATTGTCATTGAGTCGTTAAGCGCCGCAGGCAGTTAAGAGAGAACCGCCCCCTTGTGGGGGTGGTTCTTTTGCTTTAGCCCGATTCCCGTCGGCACACTACTACAGGGAGGTGTTCGCAAAACTCTCGGATGGCCCAGTCATCCATCCCCGAGAGGAACATCGTCCTCTGCCCGTGAGTATCCCTCCACCTCTCCCTGTGAGTAGGGAGCTTCTCTCCTTGTGAGTATCATCTGGTATTTGGCGCGCACAAAAAAAACCGCTCCCTTTGGGGAAACGGTTCCTATTCTTGTCTTTACGAATCTTTTGTTGCGGAGGCTCGACTCGAACGAGCGACCTTTGGGTTATGAGCCCAACGAGCTACCAACTGCTCCACTCCGCGATGTTTAACGGCTGCAAAGGTACTGCTTTCCGCGAGAATAGCAAAGCATTTCGTGATTTTTTTCTTAAATCGTCCGTTGCCACATATCGTACGGGGATGGACATGCGTGAGGAGAAGCAAGGATACGCATCCTCCGCACTGTATTCCTCACCTGAATGAGCAAGAATAATTGTATAATTGCGTTATTACAAAAAGTTTTTAGCTATATCGCTTGCACACTTCAATTATTATTGGCTATTTTGCATGTCATAAAACGGAGAGATGACCATTTATTAACCAACACATATAGTATTTAAAGTATGAACAGAAGTATTAAGTATGGTTGCTTATTTGCGACCTTAGCCATGATTTCGTGTAACAACGATGTTGAAACGGGAGGACAGGACCAGAACTTGAGAGATGATCTGATCCAAGTATCTCCAACAATCAACAAAATCACAGGATTGACGCGCTCACCCTACGTGGAAGAAACTCCCAACAAGGTTTTCAGCGCTAATATTTTTATCTCAACGACACAAGGCGATTATACGTCTTTGTGGAATAAGGGCACGGGTGAAACCGAGGCCGGATGGAACCAGGAAAACGCTTTCGGATTCATGAAAGACGTGAAATGGCCCGACGTGGTCGATAGTGGCCACAAGCTCTACTTCTCGGCGATAAGCCCTAAGGGTTCGGCGTTGCTCGCCAGCGGGAAAGGCGTAGAGGCGAAGCTCGACGGTAAGACCGACTGGATGTACGCCAATGAGGTAAGCGTGGACAGCAAGGAAAAGGTGAAGCTATCTTTCCATCATACGCAAGTGCTGTGCAAGCTCTATGTGCATGCCGAGGATTCCACGGCTTACCGTGACTGGGGAGCCATGAAATCGATCGAACTGGACGGCGTGCAGTACAAAGATGAGGCAAGCCTCGATCTGCCCTACGATTTGTTGACCGTGACGTTTGGCACTTCGCCCGAGTTCACCCTGAGTGGCAAAAAAGCCGCGCTACCGTTGTATGGCCTCACGAACAAGGTGCCCGAGGGCTACGAAGATACGGCGGCGGGAGGATTCGTTATTCCGGTCGATAAAGAGAAATCGGCAGGCTATGT
Source organism: Mediterranea sp. (in: CFB group bacteria) (assembly GCA_031261785.1). Classification (GTDB taxonomy): domain Bacteria; phylum Bacteroidota; class Bacteroidia; order Bacteroidales; family Bacteroidaceae; genus Bacteroides. Next base: position 34,434 of record JAISIZ010000117.1, on the reverse strand, counting down.
GCTGATTCCCACCTCCAACGTGACACCCGCTACCGGGGCGGACTACACCACGCTGAACCAGATACGGTTCAAGCTGACCAGCGATAACTACGACGACGCGAATACGGATAAGGAGCAGAAAGCTCGCGAGGCCCTCATCGACCTGTCGAAGGCGCAGAACAACCAGGGCGGCAGCGCCATCTATATCAGGCTCACGCTACAGGCCAAGGGACGCATACAGTTCGACAGCACTTCCATTGACGGTTGGGGAGATGTTGAGGATGTGCCCGGCACGGTAGGGTAGTAAAGGCAATCAATGGGTATATTAGGTTTTCTTACAACAAAGTACGGCCGGACAATCTTATGTACGGCCGTACTTATTACCGCTTGCGCACAGACCGATTTGTCGGATGGCGTGTCGACGGGAGAAAACATCCGAATGGAAGCCGATGCCGACGGCACGCTTACACGCTCCCCTTTCGTAAGCACCGTTCCCACCTCTCTCTCCCCCCTCACCGCCGACGCCTACGTCAGCGTCAAGAGCGGCGACTACTCGGCCGCGTCGTGGTGGAATCCGGGCAACGTGGCAACCACCTTCACGACCCCTGCCGACGCGGGATTCAACACTGACGTGGAATGGCCGGAGGAGGAACGGCCCATCTATACCACCGCCCTATCGCCCTCGGGAGCATGGACATATAGCGACGCGGGCGCCAAGTTCGTCGCGCCGCTATCGTCGGCTGTCGACCTGATGGTCAGCCCCGAGACCAAGACGCTCTATAAGCGACCGGTCAGCCTGCACTTCAAGCACGCCACTATCTTCGTGCAGGTGTTCATGAACTCGGCTCCCGAGGTGACCCAGGAGTGGGGGTTGCTGGAAAATCTCTCCATCAGCAAGCTGAACGGAAGCGCGAAGCGCCCCAAGGAGTTGGTGTACCAGGTGGCGACCCGTGCCTTGTCGGCCTCGACGGCGACCACCACCGCTCCCTTGCCGTTCTGTATTGCCCGCGATACGGGGGTAAGCCCCGTCTATACCGATACGCTGCTCACGAACGCGGGTATCGATGTCCGTTCTACCCGTTTCAGGCTGGTGGGTTACGCCATGGCGCGAGGCGCGGAGGATGGCCTGGGACAGACGGAAATTGTCGTGGAGTGCCAAAACCAGTCGCGCGCGACGACCGTCGACCTTACCGGCATCGGCTATGGCAAGGGCATAAATATATACCTCACCCTGCAACCCGACGGCATAACGCTGCGGCATGAGATCGCGGCATGGAATAAGGTCGAGGGCGCGTACAACGACCCCGACAAGGATGTCCACATCCTGACGCTCTCGAGCGGGCGCATCGATTTCGGATACAATACGCAAACATACGACACGCCCGAGAATCTGCTGAAGGTGACTACGAGCATATCTGGCGACCCATGGAAGCTGACCATCCCCACCGAAGCCCGATGGCTCAACGCGCGCGTCGGACCCAAGCCCGAACATGGATTGGCTCAGGAGGCCGGCAGCACCGAGACTTACGAGGGTACAAACTACATCTGCTTCCTGGCCGAAGAGAACGATGGTAACGAACGCTCCTGCGTCATCATGCTCTCGTCGCCCAACGACATCTTGCGCCTGGAAGTGGAGGTGCACCAAAAGGGCGTCCCTAAATAACCTATAACTCACGACGCGAACATGAAGCATTTAGAGCATTACACCTATTATATATTAGCCTGCTGCCTGGCGCTCGCGCTCTTCGGCTGCGAAGAGGATACGCCGCAGGCGCTACCCCAGGCTCCCGAGGGCATGCTATCCTTGCGGTGCGACTTGCAAGGCATCACGCTGCCCGAGACGCGGACGGCATCCTCGAGGGCTACGGCCGCCGAGGAAGACAAGGTGGACGAAATCTGTGTCTTCTTCTTCAGGTACGAAGGAGGGAAGAGCTTGCTGACCAGTAAGGTCTACGTCACGAGCGACGCGTTCACCATGGCTCCATCCGTCGGCAGTTTCTCGGCCAATATCCCTTATATGGCAGGGAAGTACAACTTCATCGCGGTGGTGGCCAATGGCAACTACTACCTTGGCGACCTCGTCGCGGGACAAAGCACTTTGTCCGACTTCCTGCGGACGACTTTCGACGTGCCCGACGGGCAAACGTGGCGAGCGGCCTCGGGCCGTACCGGCGTGTTGCCCATGGCGGGGGCGATAGGTCGTTCCGACGACGAAAACAACTCCATCGATCTCTCCACTTCCACGCGGGCGCTCCACATACCGCTGGTCCGCTCGCTGGCCAAGGTCGAGATAGACAACATGGCTGGCAAACAGTTTAAGATAACCGGCGTGAGGGTGTACAACCAGCAACGCGAAGGCTTTCTTTATGGCGATGGGAAAAGCTTGTCGCCAAATGTCTCCGCGCTTCACGCCCACCAGTCACCGTTGAAGTACGACATACAGCTTTCCAACGGGCAGTCCAGCAATGGGGAGATATACCTGTTCGAGCACGCGAAAGGCGACCAGGCCCATCTGGAGCAGGCTCCCCGCATCGTCGTGAAGGGAGTGTTCGATTCGACGGGCAACGGATTCGCCGACGATACCGAGAGCTACTACGCCATCGACTTCACCGACAGCGTCGTGTTCAACGGAACCGACAACCTGTCGCCCATCCGCCGCAACACCTACTATGCCCTGAGCATCGTGAAGATAGGCGACGTGGGGGCGCCATCGCCCGAAGCGGCCATGAAGATGCCCGTCAGGACCAATATCGACTATCGTCTGGCCACTCTGCACGGCTACTCCAAGGTGGTATTCAATGACCTTTACTACTACGCCTACGATGGTCCCGATACGTTCCACTTGCGCCGCATGGCGGAGGGGAAAAAGGTGGAATGGCTCCCCAAGGACGCCACACCCAACTATTTCCGCCTGCTGACCAACCATCCGCAAGGGGCCAGCGTGCGCATGGAAAAGACGGGGGCGAACCTCAGCTTCGGCGGTGGCAAGAAGGAACTGTCCGTCGGCGCCAACAAGGAAGCCGTGATTGGCATCACCGTACGGGGCGACGATTCGGGGCAGCTCACCTTCTATCTGCCCGGACAGTCGGGGTTCAGCTTCGTGGTGCCCGTTGAGGCCAGCCCGAAAATCAGGGTGGACTGCCTCTCCAACGACCAAGGCCGACGCGGGCGGGTGACGGTGAGCGGCACGTACAACCAGCGACCAACCTCGGCCACCGATTCCTGCTTCGTGGACTGGGGAAGCAAGGTGACGCTGAAAGCGGCAACGAGCGACGGGGGCGTTTTCGACCAATACTATAGGAACGATGGCACGCAGATCTTGTCGTCGGACGCCATAAAGAAGGAGTACGACATAGGTAGCCCAAGCGGCGACGTACGCTATCAAGCCCGGTTCGGGCTTTGGGCGCGCAGCAACGTCTACTGGGACGGCAAGAAACTAACGTTCGAGCTGGCCGACTACGCCAGCGTGCCCTATACGGGTGGAAAGAACTACTACCAAGGTTTGCTCTTCAAATGGGGTTCGCTGGTGGGAATAGCGCAAGACGTTAACTATTCCAACGCCAACAGCTATCTATATTTTCCCCGGTACGACAGCAACAGCTGGTATGGCGGCAAGAGGACGGACGCCTCGTCTCCCTCGTTCAGCTCGTCATGGAGCAGTGTACCCTATTGCACGGATACCGGTTCGAACGCGGTGTACGACACCAGCGTGATAAAGCCAAGCTACAACACCGCGGCCAATTGGAGAGCCAACAAAGGCGACATCTGCCAATATATCGGCCATTCGGATCCAACCCATAGCGGATACCGAATGCCCAAGGATAATGAAATAGGATCGTCAAAGGACGACTGGACCGTGGAATGGGGCAATAGCGGAGGAGTCTACCCCGATAAAACGGGCACCTTCTCCGTTACCCACCGTTATGTGAGATGGAATAGTGATCATAGTATTGTGGTACCGGTATGCGCGTATCTTGACTATGCGTATGGAAACACGAATAGCATCGACTCCGAAGGCAATTTCTGGAGCGCCAGCTCGAAAAACAACAACGACGCTTACTATTTCCGGGTCGTCGGTACCGGCGGATCCTTTAGCACCAGCTATGCCCTTCAGCGCACGTATGGATTCGCCATCCGCTGTATCAAGATGTAATGTCCCGGGGGATCACAGCAACTCCTCCTCCACGTTGTATCGCGGACGGTCCTTCACCTCGATGTAGATCTTCCCGAGGTACTCGCCAATGACGCCAATACCGGTCATGATGCACCCGCCGATGAACCAGAGGGAGAGCATGAGCGAGGCCCATCCCTCCACCGCCTGGTGCCGGATGTAGGAGTAGATGACGTAGCAGAACGTGGCGAAGGCGATGAGCAGGAACATCAGGCCCAGGAAGAAGAACATGCGAATGGGCTTCACGCTGAAGGAGGTGATGCCGTTTACGGCGAAGCTCAGCATCTTGCGGAATGGGTATTTGCTCTCGCCGGCGAAACGCTTGCCCCGGTTGTAGTACACGCAGGCCGTGTGGTACCCAACCAGGGGGATGATGCCCCGCAGGAAGAGGTTGCGTTCCCTGAACCGGCAGAGATACTCCACCGCCCTGCGGCTCATCAGGCGGTAGTCGGCGTGGTTGTAGACGGACTCGATGCCCATGAAGCGCATCACCCGATAGAACATCAGGGCGGTGTTGCGCTTGAACCAAGTGTCCGACTTGCGTTCCCGGCGTACGCCGTACACGATGTCGGCGCCATCGGCGTACCGGGTTATCATCTCGGGGATGGCCATCACGTCGTCCTGGAGGTCGGCGTCGATACTCACCAGCACGTCGGCCAGTTCCTTACCCGCGGACAATCCGGCCATCAGCGCGTTTTGGTGTCCGGAGTTGCGAGCCAGCTTCAGGCCCCGCACGTATGGCGTCGTACGGTGAAGCTCCTCGATGATGCTCCACGTGGCGTCCGTAGAGCCGTCGCTCACATAGAGGATGAAACTGTGTGGGCAGACGGCGGAGGCCTCCACCAGCTGGTCGATGACTTCCGTCAGGCGGACGGTGGTCTCGCGCAATACCGCTTCCTCATTATAACAAGGAACGACGATGGCTAATTTCAAGTCTGACATATATCGGGTATCCGTCTCTTTCATGGGTATTCACCCCCGGAAACGGGGCGAAGATAGGAAACATCCGCCTAACCGCCAAAGAAAGAGAGGGGAAATAGAGAAATAGTGATTAGTGATTAGTGGTTAGTGATTAGTGATGAGTTCCCAGCTGGGGTGCGGGGAACTCATCGCTAACCACTAATCACTACTCACTACTCACTGCTCCCTACTCACTAATCCCTGTTTCTTCCCTCTATTTTGTTATGAACTGAAAGTTTTTTGAAGAAAAAGCTAACGTATTGTTTGGAGGTATGGAAATTATCCCTATCTTCGCGCCATTAAAACAAAAAGGATAATGAACCAGATGTTCGTACATATTCTGCTGTGTGGCATTATTATTCTGCTATCGAAGGTTAGCGGAAGTGGATGCTGCGCATAGATACGTGTACGACGTGAGACGAGAATATACGATGAGCCTTTCCACTTCCAGAGTGCGAAAGGCTCTTCTTTTTTAATAGTCAACCCTAACAGTTATAGTATATAAACCATAAACGAGAAAGAAAATGGAAAATAGACTTTTTATCTTCGACACCACCCTGCGCGACGGAGAGCAGGTGCCGGGATGCCAGCTCAACACCGTGGAGAAAATCCAAGTGGCCAAGGCGCTCGAGGCACTGGGCGTGGACGTCATAGAGGCGGGATTCCCCGTTTCCAGTCCGGGCGACTTCAATTCGGTGATCGAGATTTCGAAGGCGGTGACGTGGCCCACCATCTGCGCCCTGACCCGCGCCGTGGAGAAAGACATCGACGTGGCGGCCGAGGCGCTGAAGTATGCCAAGCGCAAACGCATACATACCGGTATAGGCACCTCCGAATCGCACATCAAGTATAAGTTCAACTCCAACCGTGAGGAGATTATCGAGCGTGCCGTGGCGGCGGTGAAGTATGCCCGCCGACTGGTGGACGACGTGGAGTTCTACGCCGAAGACGCCGGACGGACGGACAACGAGTATCTGGCCCGAGTGGTGGAAGCGGTGATCAAGGCGGGAGCCACCGTGGTGAATATCCCCGATACCACCGGATACTGCCTGCCCAGCGAGTATGAGGCGAAGATCAGGTACCTCTTCGAGCACGTGGACGGCATCCACAAGGCCATCATCTCCACCCATTGCCACAACGACCTCGGCATGGCCACCGCCAACACCATGGCAGGCGTGCTGGCCGGGGCGCGACAGGTGGAGGTGACCATCAACGGCATCGGCGAGCGGGCGGGAAACACGGCCCTCGAGGAGGTGACCATGATTCTCAAGAGCCATGCCGACCTGGGCATACAGACCAATATCAACACCCAGAAGATATACCCTACCAGCCGCATGGTGTCCAGCCTGATGAATATGCCCGTGCAACCCAACAAAGCCATCGTGGGGCGCAACGCCTTCGCCCATTCTTCGGGCATACACCAGGACGGGGTGCTGAAGAACGTGCAGACTTACGAAATTATCGACCCACACGAGGTAGGCATCGACGACAGCTCCATCGTACTCACCGCGCGTAGCGGACGGGCAGCGCTCAAGAACCGCCTGGGCGTGTTGGGCGTGAAGCTCGATCAAGGCAAGCTGGACATGGTGTACGAGGAGTTCCTCAAGCTGGCCGATAAGAAGAAGGACATCAACGACGACGACATACTGGTGCTGGCCGGAGCCGACCGCAGCCTGAACCACCGCATCAAGCTGGACTTCCTGCAGGTGACGAGCGGCGTGGGCGTGCGTTCGGTGGCGAGCCTCGGACTGAACATCTCGGGCGAGAAGTTCGAGGCGTGCGCCGTGGGCAACGGACCGGTGGATGCCGCCATCAAGGCGCTGAAGAAGATCATCGACCGGCAGATGACACTCAAGGAGTTCACCATACAAGCCATAAGCAAAGGTAGCGACGACATGGGCAAGGTGCACATGCAGGTGGAGTACGACCACCAGGTGTACTACGGCTTCGGAGCCAATACCGACATCATAGCCGCCTCCGTGGAGGCGTACATCGACTGTATCAACAAGTTTAAATTGTAATCCAAGGTATGAATACGCTATTTGATAAGATTTGGGACGCCCACGTGGTCACCACCGTGGAGAACGGTCCCACGCAGCTGTACATCGACAGGCTGTATTGCCATGAAGTGACCAGTCCACAGGCGTTCGCCGGACTGCGCGAGCGGGGCTTGCAAGTGTTCAGGCCCGACAAGGTGTTCGCCATGCCCGACCATAACACGCCGACGCGCAACCAGGACAAGCCTATCGAGGACCCCGTGTCGAGGACGCAGGTGGATACGCTCACCAAGAACGCCCGCGACTTCCGGATCTCCTATTTCGGCATGATGAATCCCAAGAATGGCATCATCCACGTGGTGGGACCCGAACGTGCCCTCACGCTGCCGGGCATGACCATCGTGTGCGGCGACTCGCACACCTCTACGCACGGCGCCATGGGGGCGGTGGCCTTCGGCATCGGCACCAGCGAGGTGGAGATGGTGCTGGCCTCGCAATGCATCCTGCAGGCTCGTCCGAAGACCATGCGCATCCGTGTGGACGGGCAGCTGGGCAAGGGCGTGACCGCCAAGGACGTGGCGCTCTACATGATGTCGCGAATGACGACCAGTGGTGCCACGGGCTACTTCGTGGAGTATGCCGGAACGGCCATCCAAAGCCTCTCGATGGAGGGACGGCTCACCCTTTGCAACCTCTCTATCGAGATGGGCGCGCGAGGCGGCATGATAGCTCCCGACGAAGTGACGTTCGACTATATCCGCGGTCGCGAGAACGCCCCGAAAGGCGAGGCGTGGGACAAGGCGATGGCTTACTGGAAGACGCTGCGGAGCGACGACGACGCCGTGTTCGACAAAGAGGTGCGCTTCGACGCCGCCGACATCGAGCCGATGATTACCTATGGCACCAATCCCGGCATGGGCGTGCCCGTAGGCGGACGCATACCCACCACCGAGGGGATGGGCGAGACGGCGAAAGTATCCTTCCAACGCTCGCTCGACTACATGGGCTTCCAGCCCGGGGAATCGATGCTGGGCAAGAAGGTCGACTACGTCTTCCTCGGCGCGTGCACCAACGGACGCATAGAGGACTTCCGGGCTTTCGCCTCCATCGTGAAGGGAAAACGGAAAGCCGACGACGTGGTGGCTTGGCTCGTGCCCGGATCATGGATGGTCGACGCGCAGATACGCAAGGAAGGCATCGACAAGGTGCTGGCCGAGGCGGGATTCGCCATCCGCCAGCCTGGATGCTCGGCCTGCCTGGCCATGAACGAGGACAAGATCCCGGCGGGAAAGTACGCCGTGTCGACCAGCAACCGCAACTTCGAGGGGCGGCAAGGACCCGGAGCGCGTACCATGCTGGCCAGCCCGCTGATGGCCGCCGCGGCCGCCGTAACCGGAGTTGTTACCGACCCTCGGGAAATGATGAAATAAATGAAGAATGAAGAATTGAGGCGCGCGAATCATTCTCCAAGTAATGGAGAGTCGCGCCAGTTTAGCGAATCATTCTCCAAGTCCTCCCCTCCGCGGAGGGGAGGTGCCCGGAGGGCGGAGGGGAGCATAACAATGGCAGTGGATCTGTCTATTTTGAAGAGGCGTTTTTTATTGTCTTTCGCTCCCCTCCGGCCTCCGGCCACCTCCCCTCCGCGGAGGGGAGGACTTCGCGGGGCTGCCAGACTTCCGTTTTCTTCCTTCTTAATTCTTAATTTTTAAAGCTATGGCAAAAAAGAAATTCAATATCATAACGAGTACCTGCGTACCCCTCCCGTTGGAGAACGTGGATACGGACCAAATCATCCCCGCTCGCTTCCTGAAGGCGACCACGCGCGATGAACGATTCTTCGGCGACAACCTGTTTCGCGATTGGCGATACAACGCCGACGGCACGCCCAACGCCGACTTCGTGCTCAACGATCCCACCTACGCCGGCGAGGTGCTGGTGGCGGGCAAGAACTTCGGCTCGGGATCGAGCCGCGAACACGCCGCCTGGGCGATAGCGGGCTATGGCTTCAGGGTGGTGGTGTCGAGCTTCTTCGCCGACATCCACAAGAACAACGAGCTGAACAACTTCGTGTTGCCCGTAGTGGTCACCGAGGAATTCCTGCAAGAACTCTTCACCTCCATCTACGCCAACCCAAAGATGGAAGTGGAAGTGAACCTGCCCGAGCAGACCATTACCAACAAGGCCACGGGCAGGAGCGAGGCCTTCGAGATCAACGCCTACAAGAAGCTCTGCCTGATGAACGGACTGGACGACATCGACTTCCTGCTGAGCAACAAAGACAAGATAGAAGCATGGGAAAAGAACGCGTTCAAATAGAGATCATGGATACCACGCTGCGCGACGGCGAACAGACGAGCGGCGTCTCCTTCGTGCCTCACGAGAAGCTGATGATAGCCCGTCTGCTGCTCGAGGACCTGAAGGTGGACCGCATCGAGGCCGGATCGGCACGCGTGTCGGACGGAGAGACACAGGCCGTGCGCATGATTTGCGACTGGGCCGCTCGCCGTGGCTTGCTGCAACGGGTGGAGGTGCTCGGATTCGTCGACGGGCACACCTCGGTGGACTGGATTGAACGTGCGGGCGGACGGGTCATCAACCTACTCTGCAAAGGTTCGCTCAAGCACTGCGCCCAGCAGCTCAAGAAGACACCCGAGCAACACATCGCCGACATACGCCAAGTGATCGACTACGCCGACGAGCGCGACGTGGCGGTGAACGTCTACCTCGAGGACTGGAGCAACGGTATGAAAGATTCGCCCGACTACGTCTTCCAGCTCATGGACGCGCTGGAGCGCACTAACGTCAAGCGATTCATGCTGCCCGATACCCTTGGCATACTCAACCCGCTGCAAGTGATCGAGTACATGCGCAAGATGCGCAAGCGCTATCCGACCCTGCATTTCGACTTCCATGCCCACAACGACTACGACCTGGCCGTGAGCAACGTGCTGGCCGCCGTGCTCTGCGGGGCGAGAGGATTGCATACCACCATCAACGGATTGGGCGAGCGAGCCGGCAACGCGCCGCTCGCCAGCGTGCAGGCCATACTGAAGGACCATTTCAACGCCGTGACCAATATCGACGAAAGCCGGCTGAACGACGTGAGTCGGGTGGTGGAATCGTACTCGGGCATCGTCATTCCCGTCAACAAACCCATCGTGGGCGAGAATGTCTTCACCCAGGTGGCTGGCGTGCACGCCGATGGCGACAACAAGAACAACCTCTACTGCAACGACTTGCTTCCCGAACGCTTCGGGCGCAAACGCGAGTACGCCCTCGGAAAGACCAGCGGAAAGGCCAATATCCGAAAGAATCTCGAAGACCTCGGCCTCGAGCTGGACGAAGAGGCCATGCGGAAGGTCACCGAGCGGATCATCGAGCTGGGCGACAGGAAGGAGCTGGTGACGCAGGAAGATTTGCCCTATATCGTCTCCGACGTGCTGAAGCACGACCGCATGAGCGAGAGGGTGAAGCTCAAGAGCTACATCGTGAACCTGGCCTACGGACTGAAACCTATGGCTACGCTCAAGATAGAGGTCGACGGCAAGGAATACGAGGAAAGCTCGAGCGGCGACGGACAGTACGACGCCTTCGTTCGTGCCCTCCGCAAGGTGTACAAGGTGACCTTGGGACGCAAGTTTCCCATGCTCACCAACTATGCCGTAAGTATACCGCCCGGCGGACGTACCGATGCCTTCGTGCAGACTATCATCACGTGGAGCCATGAGGGACGCCTCTTCCGCACCCGCGGCTTGGACGCCGACCAGACGGAAGCCGCCATCAAGGCGACCATCAAGATGCTTAATATCATTGAGGAGTGATTAGTGGGGGAACCACAGAGGACACAGAGTTGCACAGAGTTTTTAAATTAATATCTCCTCGCTCTCCGTGGCGGAATAAGTTAAAAACTCTGTGCAACTCTGTGTCCTCTGTGGTGAACTCCCCCACAAATCACAAATCACTAACCACTAATCACTAACAACATGAATTTGAAAATAGCAGTATTAGCGGGCGACGGAATTGGCCCGGAGATCTCCGTGCAAGGAGTAAACGTAATGAGTGCCGTATGCGAGAAGTTCGGCCATCGGGTGAGTTACGAATACGCCCTTTGTGGCGCCGACGCCATCGACAAGGTGGGCGACCCGTTCCCCGACGAGACATATAACGTGTGCCAGGCGGCCGATGCCGTACTCTTTTCTTCCGTGGGACACCCCAAGTACGACAACGACCCCACGGCCAAGGTGCGTCCCGAACAAGGATTGCTGGCCATGCGCAAACGGCTGGGACTCTTCGCCAATATCAGGCCCGTACAGACCTTCAAATGCCTCGTCCATAAGTCGCCCTTGCGGGCAGAGTTGGTGGAGAACGCCGACTTCGTTTGCATTCGCGAGCTGACGGGCGGCATGTACTTCGGCGAGAAGTACCAGGACAACGAGAAGGCTTACGACACCAACTTCTACACTCGTCCCGAGATCGCGCGCATCCTCAAGGTGGCCTTCGACTACGCCATGAAGCGCCGACGCCACCTCACCGTGGTGGACAAGGCCAACGTGCTGGCTTCTTCGCGCCTTTGGCGGCAGGTGGCCCAAGAGATGGAATCCCTTTACCCGGACGTGACCACCGACTATATGTATGTCGACAACGCCGCCATGCGCATGATTCAGGAACCCGCTTTCTTCGACGTGATGGTGACCGAAAACACATTCGGCGACATACTCACCGACGAAGGTTCCGTCATCAGCGGCTCTATGGGGCTGCTTCCGTCGGCTTCCACGGGCACGGGCACGCCGGTGTTCGAGCCGATACACGGCTCGTGGCCGCAAGCTACGGGACTGAACATCGCCAATCCCGTGGCGCAGATTCTCTCCGTGGCCATGCTCTTCGAGCACTTCGACCTCAAGGCCGAGGGGACGCTTATCCGACAGGCCGTCGACGCCTCTCTCGAAGCCAACGTGCGCACTCCCGAGATACAAGTCGAGGATGGCGAGCGATACGGTACCAAGGAAGTGGGGGAGTGGATCGTGCGCTTCGTTCGGGAGACGTAATTCAGGGGCATGCGCAGAAATCCGTGGTGAATCGGCCCCAAAGTCAACCCAATATGTGCTCCCGCATGGGGATCGAAGGACTATTCTCTTCGCGCGTTCTTCATGCCATTCGCGAGAGAGGCAATCGGGTTCGCGAAGTATCCATGCGGTTCGCGTGAACAGTTCGCGGACCTGACAGACGGCCATGCGGTTCGCGTGAACGGTCCGCGGGCCTGATAGACGGCCATACGGTTCGCGTGAACGGTTCGCGGGCCTGATAGGCGGCCATGCGGTTCGCGTGAACGGTTCGCGGGCCTGATAGGCAACCATGCGGCTCGCGTGAACGGTTCGCGGGCCTGATAGGCGACCACGCGGTTCGCGTGAACAGTCCGCGGCTTTGAAAAGGTTTGATGTCAGACCATCGATCGATTCGAGCATCCATTTGATCGTGAAGTCGACATGAAGTTGGGCACATTGTTAGCCATGGAGCAAGTTCATCCACGGACTATTGCGCGTGGGCCGTAATTCATTTTATTCGCCAAAGATTGGGTAAATCGGCAGGTTGATGCTATCTTTGTCCCCAAATAAGGGAATCATGATGACAGCGTCGGCCATAAAAGTAGCATTAAAACGCGGCGAGCGAATCCATCTGGAGGTAAAGAGCGCCGCCAAGGGTCTGCCCAAATCTATTTGGGAGACCTACTCGGCATTCGCCAATACCTACGGCGGATGGATAGTGCTCGGAGTGCATGAGGACTTGAAAGAGACGAACCCCGACAAACGCTTCGAGGTGGTGGGAGTGCGTGACGCGAGGAGAAGATGGGAAGCCCCCACTCTTGAGGATAAGTTAGACCTTAACGAGGTGGAGCTTACCCTCTATATCCCTTTTGCCGACGAAGATAAACTGAGGAACGGAATCACTCTGGGAGAAATCGCACTAAGCGAATTGGAAAGTAGCCTAACTCCTGAAGAAAGTGCTCAAACTTCTGATAAAAGTAGCCTAACAAAGAAAGGTAGTCATTACAAAACTGTTGAAATTGTCTACACCTTGATCAAAGAGAACCCGATGATTACGAGAGATGAACTGGTTATGAAGGCCAGAAAATCTTCCAGAGCTATTCAAAACAATATCGAGAAACTCAAGCAATCCGGTCGCATCCGTCGTGTAGGCTCGCCTACTTTCGGAGGACGTTGGGAAGTGATAGAATGATGATACAACGATGAACGAACAAATATCCTCCGCGCTTCAACACTTGAAGATAGCGGAACTGAACGAGATGCAGCTGGCGGCGCTGCGACATGCCGCCGGGGATGAGGACATGATCCTCCTGTCGCCCACCGGTTCGGGAAAGACGCTGGCTTACCTGTTGCCGTTGCTACTCGCCCTGGAGCCGGAAGGCGTCGGCGTGCAGGCACTTATCCTCGTGCCGTCGCGCGAGCTGGCCTTGCAGATAGAGGCCGTGTTCAAGGCGATGGACACTCCGTGGAAAGCCTGCTGCTGCTACGGCGGACATCCCATCGGTGAGGAGAAGAAGAACTTGATGGGCAACCATCCCGCCGTGATTATCGGCACGCCCGGGCGCGTCACCGACCATCTGGGCAAAGGAAACTTTGATCCCGCCACCATCCATACGCTGGTTATCGATGAGTTTGACAAGTCCCTCGAGCTGGGCTTCCAGGACGAGATGGCGGAAATCATCGCCCAACTTCCCGGACTGAGGAAGCGGATGCTTCTCTCGGCTACCGACGCCGAGGAGATTCCCCGGTTCGCCGGTTTGCGTCGTGTCGTCAAGCTGAATTTTCTGGCCGATGGCGATGCTGAGACGGCCGAGCAAGCCTCTTCCCGCCTCAAGCAGATGCAGGTACTCTCGCCCGACAAAGACAAGATCGAGACACTCTATCGCCTGCTCTGCTCCTTGGCTGGCGGATCGAGCATCGTCTTCTGCAACCATCGCGACGCGGTGGACAGGGTACACAAGCTATTGGCGGAGAAGAAACTCTTTACCGAACGTTTCCACGGAGGCATGGAACAGCCCGACCGCGAGCGGGCGCTCTACAAGTTCCGTGTCGGCAGTTGCGCTACGCTGATATCTACCGATCTGGCCTCCCGAGGGTTGGATATCCCCGAGGTGGCGAACATCATCCATTACCATCTGCCTGTAGGCGAGGAAGCCTTTACCCACCGCAACGGACGAACCGCCCGATGGGACGCCACAGGTACTTCGTTCCTTATCCTTGGCCCGGAGGAACGGTTGCCCGCTTACATCACCGGGGAACCCGAGACGTTCGAACTGCCCGAACATACGCCCCGTCCGCCCAAACCTTTATGGGCGACAATATATATAGGTAGGGGAAAAAAGGAGAAGCTGAGCCGGACGGACATTGCGGGACTCTTCTATAAGAAAGGTGGACTCTCGCGCGACGATGTAGGCCCCATCGACATCAGGGAACACTACGCTTTCGTGGCCGTTCGCCAAACGAAAGTGAAGCAGTTGCTCAACCTCGTGCAGGGTGAGAAAATAAAGGGGATGAAGACGCTCATTGAGTTGAGCGACCGGTAATGGCTTCTTGCCCGTTTACAGCCTGTTTCTTTCGAGATACGTTTCCACCACTTGCGCGGCGGCGGCATCTTTCAGCAGCACCGTCTTGTTTTTGTCCAGCAGGTAGAGGGTGGGGATGGCCCGGAGGTCGTACAGCTCCTTGTCGCGTATGGTGAGCGACTTGTCGTAGGCATTGATCCATTCCTTGGGGAATTCGTACTGGTATTTCCGCCAGTTGTCCAGCTCCTCGTCGGTGTATAGCGAGAGTATGGTGAGTTTCTTCTCGGCCAGCAGCTGGTTGATGCGTGCGCCCCTTTTCAGTCCCGCTATGGATTCGGAGCAGGCGTGGCAGCCGGGGTTGTTGATGAACAGCAATACGTAGTCCGTCTTCAGGCCGTAGAGCGTGCCTTGCGCTCCTGAGGCCAGTGTGTAGGTGAAGTTGGTGGCTTTGGTTCCCAGCCGGTTCTTCCGCGCCAGTTTCAGGCGTGCGTCGGGACGGATCTTCTCGGCATCGGTGAGTAGGGGTGAGGCCAGCATCGCTTTTAGCACGGGGATATAGTATTCTTCGTTGCGCATGGGTGAATTGGGGTCGTACAGGTATCGGTCGGCCAAATCGGTGATATAGTCGAACATCGGCTTGCTGGCGTTCGCCTTTCCGATGGTGCTTTCTATCTCCTTCTGGGCTTCGTCGAGCGGTAGTCGGTTCAGAAGGTCGCAATAGTTCACCCACGCCTGCTCGGTCACGTCGGGAAGGTTGACGTAGCTGGTATCGGCAAAGTCGAAATTGTCCCAGTAGTGGAGTGCCACGAACTGGGTCCGTTCCCCGGGATCGGTCATCATGGTGGGTACCGCGGGCAGGACAAATTTCTTCGTGGTATCCGTCATGACGGCGGTTACCGTGTCCTTCTCGTTAGCCTTGTTGGTCGTGGTGGACGCGCTCCCTTGCTTGCATGAGCTGCATAGCAGCACGCCGAGGGCGAAGGAAATAGGTATAGCTGTTTTCATTATGTTACCGTTTTAGGTTGGTATTCTATATCTCGATATTGTGGCGGCAAAGATAGGAAAGATGCGCTTACTAACCAAATATCTTTCTATCATAAAATCCCGGGATCTTATCCCATGCGGATTCGTGCGCGAGGGAAGAGATCCCGGGATTCTTTTGCGGTAGTCCCCGATTAGAAAGCGTTGTCCGGGAACGCCCGGCATCTATTTCAGCAACTCGGCGAGCTTGGCATTGAGTTCTTCGCCATGGAGTCCGCGGGCTATGATTGTGCCTTCGCCATCGAACAGGATGGTGTGGGGGATGCTGTTCACGGCGTAGAGCTTGGCGGCTTCGCTATTCCAGTATTTCACGTCGGACATTTGCGGCCAGGTGATACCCAGCTCCTTGATGCCTTTCTTCCAGGCGTCGGCATCTTGGTCGAGCGACACGCCTACGATCTCGAAGTTCTTGCCTTTGTACGTCTGGTATGCCTTCACTAAGTTAGGCATCTCGCGGCGGCAGGGTGGGCACCAGCTTGCCCAGAAGTCCACCAGTACCACTTTGCCTTTGCCTACGTAGTCGGACAGCTTCACCATCTTCCCGTTGGGGTCGGGCATCTCGAAGTCGACGAACTTGGTACCTACGGCGGTCTTCTTCTGCTTGTCGGTGATCTCCTTGATGCGCGTCAGCGTCTGGTCGGCCTTGACCGTCTCCTTGGGCAGCTGTGCGAGCAGCGCACTGTTCTCGTCGGGCGTGTTCTCGTAGAACACTTGCTTGAAGAGGACGATGCCCACGGGGTTGGTGATGTTCTTCCGCGCGCCGTCTTTCAGCACTTGCACGTAGGCGCGCTCCAGGGAGTCGCCCTTGGCCATCAGCGCGGCTCGTGCGTCGTCGGTCAGCTCGCTGCTGGCCATCGCTTCGTTGGTGGCTTGCATTTCTTGGTTCAGCAGGCTGATCTGCGCGCGTACGAGCTGGTAGGTGTCGTTGTTGGGCGTACCTTTGGCTACGTCGTTATTTTTGGTCAGCTCGATGCTGATGCTTCCGTTCTCGAGGAAGAAATCTATGCGCAACGGCTGTCCTTCGACTTTGCAGGTCAGGTAGCGTTCCACCACGCTGTCCTGCTGGCCTTTGAAGGTGAACTTGCCGCTCGTGATTACTGCCGTGTCCAGCGCCACGAATTTCCTGCCATTGAGTTCCTGCAGAAAGACGGTGTCGCCGTCCTTGGCTCCCTCCACGGTGCCGGTCACCGTGTATCCGGATCCGGGTGCGGTGGCGCAGGCGGCCAGTAGGGCAGCCGTCGCCACAAATAAGTAAGTTAGCTTCTTCATTCTTTGTTGTTATAATGTTGATAAATCTAAAGAGGGAGCAAAGATAGATTGTTTTTTCGAAAACGCGCCTCTTTGTTTTCCCAAAGTTTATGAAACGGCGGTTCATGCCGGATCTTTCGGGATATGAAGCTTGCGGCTCCGCGAACATCCCATGCGCGAAACGTGATTACCAAATAGAACGTATTAGATTTGGTGGCTAACGAGTTTCTTTCTAATTTTGCGTCGCAATCCTGTATTCCGGATTATCCATTAAACAATTAACAATATGGCGAAAAAGAAAGAAAAGAAAGAGAAAAAAGCGGGTAAGCGAATGAACAAGAACCAGTTGGCTCATCTGCTGCGAGAGCTTTTCCATGCCAAGCCGACCGAGACTTTGGGTATGAAGTACATCGTCTCGGAACTTCGGCTCACCACCCATCCACAGAAAATGTTATGCGTCGACATCTTGCACGAGATGCTCGCCGACGACTATATCAGCGAAGTCGACAAAGGGCGCTTTCGTCTCAACGATCATGGTATTGAGCTTATAGGCACCTTCCTGCGCAAGAGCAACGGCAAGAACTCCTTCATTCCCGAGGGAGGAGGTGACCCCATCTTCGTGGCCGAGCGCAATTCCGCCCACGCCATGAACAACGACAAGGTACGCATAGTGTTCTATGCCAAGCGGAAGCACCGCGAGGCCGAGGGAGAGGTGGTGGAGGTGCTCGAGCGCGCCAACGACACCTTCGTGGGTACGCTCGAGGTGACCAAGCAGTACGCCTTCCTCGTCACCGAGAACCGCACGCTGGCCAACGACATCTTTATCCCCAAAGACAAGCTGAAGGGAGGAAAGAACGGCGACAAGGCCGTGGTGAAGGTCATGGAGTGGCCCGACAAGGCCAAGAATCCCATCGGGCAAGTGGTCGACATCCTTGGCCGCGCTGGCGACAACACCACCGAGATGCACGCCATACTGGCCGATTTCGGACTGCCCTACGTCTATCCCAAGAACGTGGAGACTGCCGCCGAGAAGATTCCCGCCGAAATCTCCGCCGACGAGATCGCCCGACGGGAGGATTTCCGCGGAGTGATCACCTTTACCATCGATCCCAAGGATGCCAAGGACTTCGACGACGCGCTCTCCATACGTCCCATCAAGAACGGACTGTGGGAGGTCGGCGTGCACATCGCCGACGTCACCCATTACGTGAAGGAAGGCAGCGTCATCGACAAGGAGGCCGAGAAGCGGGCTACGTCTATCTACCTGGTAGACCGCACCATACCCATGCTGCCCGAACGCCTGTGCAACTTCATCTGCTCGTTGCGCCCCAACGAGGAGAAGCTGGCCTTCTCCGCCATATTCGACATCACCGAGAAGGGCGAGGTGAAGAAGTGGCGCGTCGCCCACACCGTCATCAACTCCGACCGACGCTTCACCTACGAGGAGGCGCAGGAGATCATCGAGACCAAGCGAGGCGACTTCCGTGATGAGGTGCTGACGCTCGACACCATAGCCAAGGCGCTTCGACAGAAACGATTCGCCAATGGCGCGCTCGACTTCGACCGCTACGAGGTGCGCTTCGAGATCGACGAGACGGGAAAGCCCACAGGCGTCTATCTCAAGGAATCCAAGGACGCCAACAAACTCGTGGAAGAGTTCATGCTGCTGGCCAACCGCATCGTGGCCGAGAGCGTAGGAAAGGTACCCAAGGGAAAGAAAGCCAAGGTGTTGCCCTACCGCATACACGACCTGCCCGACCCGGAGAAGCTCGAGAACCTCTCGCAGTTTGCCTCGCGCTTCGGCTACAAGGTACGCACCTCGGGCAGCAAGACCGACATTTCCAAATCCATCAACCGGCTGCTCAACGACGTACACGGCAAGAAAGAGGAGAACCTCATCGAGACCGTCTCCATACGCGCCATGCAGAAGGCGCGCTACTCCACCCACAACATCGGCCATTACGGACTGGGCTTCGAGTACTACACCCATTTCACCTCGCCCATACGTCGATTCCCCGACATGATGGTGCACCGGCTGCTCACCCGCTACATGGAGGGAGGGCGCACGGTGTCGGAGAGCAAGTACGAGGACCTGTGCAAGCACAGCTCGGACATGGAGCAAGTGGCGGCCAACGCCGAGCGGGCATCCATCAAGTACAAGCAGGTGGAGTTCATGAGCGAGCGGCTGGGGCAGGTGTACGACGGTGTCGTCTCGGGTGTCACCGAATGGGGCCTCTACGTGGAACTGAACGAGAACAAGTGTGAGGGATTAGTGCCCATACGCGACCTCGACGACGACTATTACGAATTTGACGAGAAGAACTACTGCCTGCGCGGGCGACGCAAACACCGCGTGTACAGCCTGGGCGACGCCATCCGCATACGGGTGGCACGGGCCAACCTGGAGAAGAAGCAACTCGACTTTGAACTGATCGAGGACTGATGAAGACGATTATCATTGAAGATCCTCGACAGGCGGAAGCCATCATCCAGCGGTGCGACACCTGCTTTGTAGGCATCACCGACCTCGACAACAATCCGTACGTGATTCCCATGAGTTTCGGCTATCGGGACGGAATCCTCTATTTTCACTCGGGCATGGAGAGCGGCATCTTCGCGATGCTCGAACGCAATCCCCGCGTCTGTGTCACGTTCTGCCCCCAAGGCGAGCTGGTGTGGCGCGACGAGCAAGTGGCCTGCAGCTATAGCATGAGGGCCGATAGCGTCATCTGCCGCGGCATGGTCTCGTTGGTGGAAGGGCTGGAACCCAAGCGACAAGCTCTCGACATCCTGATGAGCAACTATACCGACCGCACTTTCCATTACTCCGACCCCGCCGTGAACAACCTCAAGGTATGGACCGTGAGGATCGACCGCATGACGGCCAAATCCTTTGGATTGCGCCCCATCCGGAAAGATGTGATAATCAGGAATTAAAAAAGTATTATGAAGAGAATATTATGTATGCTTTTTGCCTCCTTCGCCGTATGCGCCGCTTTGTTCGGAGGCCCGAAGGAGAAGGAGATGTACCGAAAAGGTTGGATCGACTTCAACAAGAATGGAGTGAAGGACGTGTACGAGGATCCCACCGCCCCCATCGAGACGCGTGTGGCCGACCTGTTGTCGCGTATGACCCTCGAGGAGAAAACGTGCCAGATGGCCACCCTCTACGGCTCGGGACGGGTGCTGCGCGATTCGGTGCCCACACCGGCCTGGAGCGACGAAATCTGGAAGGACGGCATAGGCAACATCGACGAGCAGGCCAACGGATTGGGGCGTTTCGGCTCCTCCCTCTCGTTTCCCTACGCCAATAGCGTGAAGAACCGGCACGCCATACAGCGGTGGTTCGTGGAACGGACACGCCTCGGCATACCCGTGGACTTCACCAACGAGGGGATACGCGGCCTCTGTCACGACCGTGCCACCATGTTTCCCGCCCAGAGCGGGCAAGGGGCTACCTGGGACAAGCAACTCATCGGCGACATCGCCAAGGTCACCGCCACCGAGGCCAAGGCTCTTGGCTATACCAATATCTATTCGCCCATACTCGACATCGCCCAAGACCCGCGCTGGGGCAGGGTGGTCGAGAGCTACGGCGAGGATCCCTATCTGGCGGGCGAGTTGGGCAAACGCATGACGCTTGGCTTGCAGGCCGAGGGCATCGTCTCCACGCCTAAGCATTTCGCCGTCTACAGCGTGCCGGTGGGCGGGCGCGATGGCGATACCCGCACCGATCCGCACGTGGCGCCCCGCGAGATGCGGACGCTCTACCTCGAGCCTTTCCGGAAAGTGTTCCAGGAGGCGGGAGCGATGGGCGTGATGAGTTCGTACAACGACTACGACGGTGTGCCCATCACCGGCAGCTACCATTTCCTCACCGAGATCCTTCGCCAGCAATGGGGCTTCAAGGGATACGTCGTGTCCGACAGTGAGGCTGTGGAGTATCTGTACAACAAGCACCGGGTGGTCTCCACTCCCGAGGAGGCGGCGGCCCTGTCCGTGAACGCCGGGCTGAACATACGTACCCACTTCACCCCGCCGCAGGATTTCATCCTCCCATTGCGTCGGGCCGTGGAGCGCGGATTGGTGTCTACGCGCACCATCGACGAGCGAGTGGAGGAGATTCTGCGCGTGAAGTTCTGGATGGGACTGTTCGACAATCCCTACGCGGGCGATGAGCGACAGTCCGAGACGGTGGTGCACAGTGCCGCCCACCAGGAGGTCGCCCTGCGCGCGGCGTTGGAATCCATCGTCTTGCTGAAGAACGACAACCAACTGCTCCCGCTCTCGACCGATCTCCGGCGAATAGCCGTCATAGGCCCCAACGCCAACGAGACGAAAGAGCTGGTGTGCCGCTACGGCCCCGCCAACCCTCCCATGAAGACGGTTTACCAAGGCATCAAGGAACGTCTCCCCCAGGCCGACGTGCGCTATGCCAAGGGTTGCGACATTATGGATAAGCACTTCCCCGAGAGCGAATTGTACGACATACCCCTCGACGCCAACGAGCAACGGATGGTGGACGAGGCCGTGGAGCTGGCCCGCCAGTCCGATGTCGCCATCCTCGTCTTGGGAGGCAACGAGCGTACCGTCCGCGAGAGCTTCTCGCGCAGCAGCCTCAATCTCTGCGGCAGGCAGGAGCAATTGCTTCGGGCCGTCCAGGCCACCGGCAAGCCGGTGGTGCTGTTGCTGCTCGACGGACGGGCTTCCACCATCAACTGGGCCGACCGCTATATTCCCGCCATCGTCCACGCCTGGTTCCCGGGCGAGTTCACCGGCACGGCCGTTGCGCGGGTGCTCTTCGGCGATTACAATCCCGGCGGACATCTGGCCGTCACCTTCCCTAAGTCCGTGGGACAGATTCCGTTCGCCTTCCCCTTCAAGCCCGCTTCCGATTCCAAGGGAGTGGTACGGGTGAGCGGCGCCCTCTATCCTTTTGGTTACGGGTTGAGCTATACCACTTTCGCGTATGGCGACTTGCGCGTCTCCAAGCCCGTCATCGGTCCGAAGGAGAACATCACCATCTCCTGCACGGTGACGAACACGGGCAGTCGCGAGGGCGATGCCGTGCCGCAACTCTACCTGCGCGACGACGTGAGCAGCGTGACGACCTACGACAAGGTGCTCCGGGGCTTCGACCGCGTACACCTCAAACCGGGCGAGACGAAGACGGTCACCTTCGGCCTTACCCCCCAAGAACTGGGAATCTGGGACGCGCACAACCAGTTTACCGTAGAGCCGGGAAGCTTCACGGTGATGGTGGGCGCCTCCTCGCGGGACATCAAGCTGACGGGACGTTTCGAGGTGGCTCGTTAAGTCCCCCTTACCCCTTTGCCAACTTCAAATTCTAAAGATATGAATCAGACAACCGATTACCAACCCGACGCTCACCGTTACGCGCGTATGCCTTACGCCTACTGCGGTAAGAGCGGTCTGCGGCTGCCGCGCGTTTCGTTGGGGCTGTGGCACAACTTTGGCAGCGTGGACGACTTCGGCGTGGCCACCGACATGGTGAAATATGCCTTCGACCACGGCGTGACCCACTTCGATCTGGCCAACAACTACGGTCCCGCGCCGGGTAGCGCCGAGACCAACTTCGGACGCATACTGCGAGAGAACTTCCAGGACTATCGCGACGAGATGATTATCTCCTCCAAGGCCGGGCACGAGATGTGGGCCGGCCCCTACGGCGACGGCAGCTCGCGCAAGAATCTCATGGCGAGTGTCGACCAAAGCCTGCGCCGCACGGGGCTTGACTACTTCGACATCTTCTACAGCCACCGCTACGACGGGGTGACACCTGTGGAGGAGACCACCCGTGCGCTCATCGACATCGTGAAGCAGGGCAAGGCGCTCTACGCCGGCATCTCCAAATATCCCCCGCATCTGGCTCGCGTCGTCTACCAGATGTTGGCCGATGCCGGAGTTCCCTGTCTCATCAGCCAGTACCGTTACAGCCTGTTCGACCGTGAGGTGGAGGCCGAGATCCTGCCGCTGGCCGCCCGGTTCGGCTCGGGCTTCATCGCCTTCTCGCCCTTGGCGCAGGGATTGCTCACCGACAAATACCTGCATGGCATTCCCGAGCGTTCGCGCGCCGCTCGCTCCACCGGTTTCCT
The DNA here is from genome assembly GCA_031261785.1 of Mediterranea sp. (in: CFB group bacteria). Taxonomy (GTDB): domain Bacteria; phylum Bacteroidota; class Bacteroidia; order Bacteroidales; family Bacteroidaceae; genus Bacteroides. Next base: position 11,358 of record JAISIZ010000117.1, on the reverse strand, counting down.
GCAAACCTCGCAGGTCACGCCCGAGCGGATAGAGGCGGCTCGCCGACTGAACGCGATCGCCGAACGTCGCGGGCAGACCTTGGCCGAGATGGCGCTGGCCTGGGTGTTGAAAGACGAACGGGTTACCTCCGTCATCGTGGGCACCAGCTCCGTGGCGCAGCTGGCCGACAACCTAAAGGCGTTGGAGCATACGACATTCGCTCCCGAGGAGCTGGACGCGATCGGGAAAATAGTGTAAGGGGCTATAAGTGATTGGCCTGGCGCGGGAGGATACAAAAATACGGGAGGCGGGGCTCACGCCAGACCTCCCGTGCCAATGATCCTATAAAAAATATAAAAAAGAAAGTCGTGCGTGGGGTTTGTTGATCTTTATGGTAAAAGCATGTGCCTTCCGTGCTACCGCCCGATGTAGTCTGGGCGGGGAGCCGTGAAAAACATATACTTCCTCATGACATTTGATACTTCAATTGTCTATTTCTAAACGGCTTCGCCGATACTTACCGCAAATTATATCGCGGTAAAGTCGTCTCCACTGTCACCTGTATAGCCATTCTCACCTTGTCCATAGTCAGAGGCTGTGGTTCCTGTAGATCCTTGTATGAGGACGCTTTGCTCAAGTCGCAAAGTGAACATGTCTATGGCAGGTGCCTCATAGGGCAACCGTTCCATATTTCCTCTCTGTTCTATTCTTTCTCTCATATCATATTCTCTCATAATCTAACCATTTAATTAAGTTTCTAAATAAGCGGTATTAATGTGGGTGCAAAGGTGCGCTTTTATTTTTAGCGAACGGTCTCATTTTGTCCATAATGTGTCTCCTTTTGTACATGCCCCTCCCTGCTTTTGGTAGTTTTAACATTTAGGCGGTTGTTTTCGCTCAAAGTTCCACGCTTGCGCCACACATTACGGTGGTTCGGGGCATGGTATACCCGTTCATAGTCTCGTAGGTTTGGCACAGCAGGTTATCGCCGCGGGCAATGAGCGTGAGCCACGACGCAGCCCGATAGGTGACTCGCGCGTTCAGCAGGGTATAGTTGCTTCGGCGTGCGTCCTGGCCGGTGGTGAGATAGAGGCGCCCGACAACCTGCGTGTATAGGCTCAGCGCGAAGCGTCCTGGCGAGTAGGTGGCTCCGGCGTAGAACTTGTTGCCCGGTGCGCCGGTGAGTGGCGTGCCCATATAGAGGTAGCTGTAGTTGGCGTTGGCGGTGAGCCTTGGCGCGATGCGGTAGTTGGCGCTCAGCTCGATGCCCTTGTTGGCGAACGAGCCTACGTTCTGGTTCTGCGGGCGTCCGTCTACCATCACGGCCTGCACGATGTTGTCGCCTTGGGTGTAGTAGAGGTTCAGCTCCATCGCCAGACGTCCGTCGAGCAGGCGTTGGCTAAGGCTGAGGTCGTAGCTCACGCTGCTTTCGGGCAGCAGGTCGGCGTTGGCCGAGGCGTACATATAGAGTTCGCGCATGTTGGGCGTGCGGAATCCTTTGGAGACGGAGAGCTTGACGAAGGTTTGCCTCGCCGCCTGGAACGAGATGCCCGCTCCGGGTACCCACTCCAGTCCGTACAGGTTGTGATGCTCCAGGCGGATGCCCGCGTTGAGCGACCATCGGCCCAGCGATTGCCGCGTGAAGAGGTAGGCGGCCACCTCGTTGAGCTGTTTGTGGTCGGCGTACACCTCCGTCACGGGGTCGCGGTAGGCGTTGCCGCCATACAGTTTGGCATCCAGTCCGGCGGTGAGCCTGTTGCCTGTCCAGGTGCGGACGGACTGGTAGGCGTTGATTCCCGCCATATAGTCGGTGGAGCGAAACAGGTGGGGGCGTGGCTCTCCTCCGGGTCGGTAGCCGTCGTCGATCTTGTGGTTTCCCCAGTTGTAGAAGAGGTTCACCGCTCCTACGCTCCGTTCGTAGCTGTTTTCTATCGACAGGGCCGACATGCCGCGCAGCACCCATGCCCGTGCGTCGAGCAGGGGGTCGGCGATGGCGCCCGGGTTTTGCGAGTTGGCTTTGGCCACGTTCACGTTGGCGGCGAGGCGCCACCGTCGCGAGAGGATGTAGCCCAGCCTGGCATATCCGCTCATGGTCTCGAAGGCGGCGTTGGCGCGATGTCCGTCGGAGCGTTCGTAGTTGGCGCTCACGGTGGCGTTGAGCCTCTCCTTGCGGTAGCTGTCGGTGAGCGAGTAGCGCCGCGTGCCGTACGATCCTCCCATCAGGCGGGCGCCCAGCTTGTTGCCGTCGGCGTTGGCGTGTCGGGTGATGATGTTGATGGTGCCGCCCATGGCGTTTGATCCGTAGAGCACTGAGGCCGCTCCGCGCGACACCTCCACCCGTGCGGCGTCGGAGGCTATGTAGGCGTCGGCCACGGGATGTCCGTAGATGGTGGCGTACTGCGGATGTCCGTCGACGAGGATGAGCACCCGTCCCGCCCCACCCGAGAATCCGCGCAGGTTGATGTCGCCCGCCGCGCCCGTCGACACGCCGTAGCCCGCCATGCCCCTCGAGGTGACGAACAGGCTTGGCACCTGTTCCACCAGCGCGGGGAGCAGCGAGGTGGCGTCGCTTTGTTCGATCTGCTGGCGCGACACCACGCTCACGGGGTTGGGCGTCATCTCGCGCGCTATGGGATAGCGGGTGCCTGTCACCACCACCTCGCCTATGTCCTGCCCGTCGAGCGGTGCCGTGGCTTCGTCGTCGCCTTCGCGCAGCAAGGGGCGTAGTTCGCGGTCGAATATCTCCTTGGCGATGATGCGGTAGTGTGGGCGGTACGCCTCGTTGTAGGCCGCGCTGTGGTGGCTCGCGTACTGTCCCTCGGCCAGTCGGCTCTCAATCTCGAGCGAGTCTTGGCTGTATTGGGGCAGGGTGGGGCGCAGGTGGTGGACGATGGCCTCTATCCGTCGCCACTCTTCCCGCCATTGCGGCACGGGCGTAAGTGGCGCCTGGTTCGCGCTGCCGACGAACGCGCGCAGGAACAGGTCGTAGGGCACCATGCCCCGCTTCACCACGCCGAGGTGCACCCGGTAGTAGTTGTTTTGCCAGCCTATGGCTTCCACCGGCTGGCCGTAGCCCTCCGTCGGTGTGACGGCCAGTTCTTGCCGCAGGTAGCGGCTGGCGGCGGCGGTGTCGGTGATGAGATGTCCCGGTCCGTAGCGGTCCTGGAAGAAGAACTTGTAGAGGTCCTTCAGCGTGGACTTGGGGTGTGTGAGCAGTTGTCGCTCCACGGCCTCGCGCACGGCGGCGGTGAAGTCGTCGGTCTTGTTTATCGCGGATGCGGACTCGTTGTTTGCGCGTGCGATGTGTGGGGGTAGGGAGAGCGCGAGTAGGGCGGCGATCGCGAGCAGCTTATACGTTCTTCCTGCCTTCATCATTCGTCGATCAGGACCAATTTGTACACGCGTGTTCCCAGTCCCAGTTTATCGGCGTGGCGCACGGTGAGCATGCCGTCGCGGTTGGCCACCCGCTTCACGAACGATTCGTTCCCTTCCGCCTTGTCGATCAGGTCCATGCAGGCCTGGTCCAGCGCCACGGGGTCGGTCGAGGCCAGCACGCCGATGTCGTGTATGTCGGGTTCGGCAGGATGCCCGTCGCAGTCGCAGTCTATGGAGAGGCGGTTCATCACGTTGATGTAGGCCATGCGTTTGCCTTGTCCCATGGCGTCGGAGACGGATTTTCCGGCTTCGGCCATCGCCTTGAGGAACGCTTCTTGCCGGCCTCCCCAGGGATTCCGTTCGCTCGTCCCGCCACTATGTATCCAGGCCTTTCCCTTGGCCGAGGCGATGCCTATGGATATGTTCTTGATGGCTCCGCCGAATCCGGCCATCTGGTGGCCCTTGAAATGGCTGATGACGAGGTACGAGCCGTAGTTGCCGAAGTGGGATCCGACGTAGTTTTGTTTCAGCACCTCTCCGTCCGTCACCTTCAGGGTGGTCGAGCCGTCGGCGTCTTGTATGTCCACGTCGGCTATCCGCGTGAATCCATGTTTCTTGGCCACTTCGCGGTGGCTGTCGGTCCTGGAGCGTGGTCCGCCGTAGGCGGTGTTGCACTCCACGATGGTGCCTTTTACGGCTTTCACCACCTCCTCGATGAGTTCGGGGCGCAGGTAGTTGCTCGATGGGGGTTCGCCGGTCGACACTTTCACGGCCACCTTGTCGGTGGGTGTCCAGTGCATGGCTTGGTACACGGCTTTCAGCCCCTTGGGGCTGATGTGGCGGGTGAAGTACACCGTGGCGGTGTCTTTCGTCGCTTCCTGCCCGCTTGCGGTGTTGGCGCCGGGCGCGAAGGCCAGCAGCGAGGCGATGGATAGGGATAAGGCGAGATGTCTCATAGCGATAATGCGTTTTAATCCTAAATAAAAGTGGTGAATACACGTTCTTTTCGGTGCACGCGAAGATATGGATAAGAATGTACTCCTCAAAGCTCCGGGTTTCATTTAATCCACAACAATTGTTAATTGTTAGCGAAAAAAGGACAATGATTGCGAAGATATAAAAAAAAAGTCTACCTTTGCCCCCACGAACTGAGAAGAGAATTTTTGAATTTAGATTATATTTGGTACGCTGATGAGAGTAGATGTATATTATTTGATGAAAAGAACGTTTCTTAGATCCAAGCTTGTTGCGTTCTTTATTCCATGCCAGGTTGCTGGAATCCCCAAACTGGCCGAAACATACCTTAGCAAGAATTCCGACGCCACTGTATAGTACAGGAACCTTACTAATAACCAGAGTGAAAATCTGATCGCCGACGGGGATGTCTATCCAGCTCGGAAAGGGCTGTCGTCTTCCTTTCCTCCGTCTTTCTTTTCCTTGTCTCCCTGCCTACGCATTACCTATCCCTTCGTATATGTTTCAAGCGCAAGAGCGAGAATCCACCTCCACATCCTGGTATTACCTCTTTGTCCATCACAAGAAGATGGATCGGGTGCGCCAGCTCCTCGAACGGGAGGCGTACGAGGTCTTCGTGCACACCAGCATCGTGTATTGCAAGGCGGACAGGCGGCGCGTGCGCAAGGAGGAGCGTCCCACCATCTCGGGCTTGCTCTTCGTGCGGGGCGACCTCGACGGCATCCGGCGTTCGCTCTCCCAAAATTTCTTCGGCCTCTATCTGGTGAAGGATTGCGGCACGGGCCTCACGGCCTGCATCGCCGACAGCGTGATGCAGCCCTTCATGCGCCTCTCCGCCGTCAATCCCGCCCGCATACGTTTCATGCCCCACACATTCAGTTACTACTCCGAGGGAAACGCCTTGGTACGCATCACCTCAGGTCCGTTGGCGGGGCTGGAGGGATTCCGCATACGCATCGCCCGCGACAAGTGCATCGTCACCTCCATCGGTGGAATGACCGTGGCTATCGGCGGCATCCATAAGGAGAGTTTCGAGAACCTCGACGAGTACGTGCGCCTGCGCCGCGGCCAGCTGGGCTTATCGGCTCTTCCGGCGGATGAGATGTCCGGGCTGACACCCGTCCAGGCCGAGATCGCCCGTTGCTTCTTTCATCCCGCCACCCAGCTCGACGTGATGGCGATAGTCGATAGCGTCCGTCCTTGGATGGAGCAGGCCCGCACGGGCCTCGCCGATACGGGCGAAGGCAAGAACATTTACCCCTCTATCGAGATATGCCTGTTCCTTATCGGACAGTTTGGGCACCATTTCCGCGCTTTATACGAAGGAAACGACCGAATAAGCACACGGGAAGCTACCGCCACTTGTCGTGAATTGTCCGCTATATTGCATGATATTATAAAGAATAATTACACTTCATCCGATTTGAAAGAAACGGTCGAATCGAGCATGGAATCGCTCCATGTCCACTACCCGTTCCTGCCTTTGTAGAAATGTTCCTATATCAATCAACACTTAATTATGAATTACCTGCGTATAATAGAGATTTTATTTACGTTCGTTATGGGATTCCTGCTGTGCGCCCTTGTGCTGCCTAAGATTTCCTTAGTTTCTTTCAAACGACGCCTTTTCGATACGACGGGCGATCGAAAGACACACGTTGGCCGCGTGCCCCGGTTGGGAGGCGTCGCTTTCTTCCCGGCCATCTTTGTCTCGTCCGCCCTCACCATCGTTTGTCACAACCTGTATATGGGTCACGACATGCTGGACCTCTCCCTCACCAATCGCCTGCTGGCCACCGGTATCTGCCTCTTCACGCTCTACCTGCTGGGCATCATGGACGATCTGATCGGGGTCAATTCGCGCCATAAGTTCACGGTGCAGACCTTCTGCGGCGTGGTGATGGTGCTCTCGGGCCTCTACTTCAGCGATCTCCACGGCCTCTTCGGCATCCATGCCATACCTTTTTGGATAGGCGCTCCGCTCACCGTGCTCGCCGTGGTGTACATGCTGAACGCCATCAACCTCATCGACGGCATCGACGGGCTGGCCTCGGGCTTGGGGCTGATCGCCCTTCTCGCCTTCGGCTACATGTTCATCCGCCTGGAGTGGTGGATGTACGCCTTTCTCGCCGCGGGCGCGCTGGGCGTGCTGTTGCCCTTCTTTTATTATAATGTGTTCGGGCGTTCGAGGCGCAAGCTCTTCATGGGCGACACCGGTTCGCTCACCATCGGCCTGTTGCTGGCGGTGATGGCTATCCGTCTCAGCATCCCCGACCTCTCCAAGGACACCCTTTTCCCCAGCACCATCGTCATCGCCTTTTCCTTCCTCATGGTTCCGCTGCTCGACGTGGCCAGGGTCATTCTCTACCGGGTGCGTTGCCGCAAGAAGCTCTTCGTGGGCGACCGCAGCCACATCCACCATCGCTTCATGGACCTGGGCCTGTCGCAACACGCGGCCATGGCTTGCATCGTGGCCATCGCCTTCGTCTTCGCGCTGGTCAACCTCTGGCTCATCCACTTCCTCAACGCCACCCAGCTGCTCTTGCTCGACGTGGCCCTGTGGACAGCCATGCATTGCTACATCGGCGCGCTCATCCGCAGGCGGTGCGGTGCCGAAGCCGCGATGGACTAACAAGATACTCCAATCATATAGAAAGATATACAGAATGTAATGCTTATGAAAAATCGTGTATTATGCCTTCTTCTCCTCGTGGCGGCGCTCAGCTCCTGCCACACGTCGAAGAAGATTCTCTACTTCCAGGACGTGATGCCCGGGGAATACGAGACGATAGACAACGGACGCGCGATCACCGTGCAGCCACAGGACCAAATCTCCATCGTGGTGTCGAGCAAGGATCCGCAGCTGGCGGCGCTGTTCAACCTCACCCGCGTGCAGTACCGTGCCGGACAGCCCACGCTGCTGGGCAGCAACAGCAACGGCGAAGTGTCGGGCTACACGCTCGACGGGCAGGGCTGCATCGACTTCCCCGTGCTGGGCAAGCTCCGCGTGGCCGGCATGACCAAGAGCGAGATCGCCGCCCTGGTGAAGAAACGGCTGATGGACGCCAACTTGGTGAACGACCCCGTGGTGACCGTGGAGTTCATGAACCTTCACTTCTCCGTGCTCGGCGAGGTGAAGTCGCCCGGTCAATACAACATCGCCAAGGACCAGGTCACCATCCTCGAGGCCCTCAGCATGGCCGGCGACCTCACCATCTATGGCCGGCGATTCCCCGTCTCCGTCATCCGCGAGGAGGAGGGCCAGCGCGTCACCCACTGGGTCGACCTCCGCGCCAAGGATTTGTTCGCCTCGCCCGCCTACTACCTGAAGCAGAACGACGTGGTGTACGTGCAGCCCAACAAGGTGCGCGCGGGGCAGTCCACCATCAACGAAAACAATGTCAAATCCGTCTCCCTCTGGATCAGCCTCGCCTCGCTGCTCACCTCGCTGGGAGTATTGATATTCAAGTAAATGACCGAAAAGAAAACAACGGTGGCCCGACCTGCCAACGACTTCGTCCGCCTCCAGGACCTGTGGGGCATGTTCCTCCCCAAGTGGCATTGGTTCGCCCTCTCCCTGCTGGTGGCCCTGGCCGTGGCGGCTTTCTACCTGCTCAGCACGCCGCCCGTCTACACCCGCACGGCCTCCGTGCTCATCAAGGACGATTCCAAGAGTGGCGGCTCCACCACCGAGATGAGCAACACCTTCGCCGACATGGGCATCTTCAAGTCGAACACCAACATCAACAACGAGTTGCTCACCTTGCAGTCGCCCACGCTGATGGGCGAGGTGGTGATCCGCCTCGGCCTGAACGAGACCTATACCGTCCGCCGCGGCCTGAAGGACGTGGAACTCTACCGCTCGTCGCCCGTTAGCGTCACGTTCGGCGCGAAGGGCGATGTCGACGTGGCGTTCACCATCACGCCCGTGTCGGCCGAGACGTTCACCCTCACCGACTTCCTCGTCGGTGGCGAGGATGCCGCGGGTCCGTCGGGCGGGAAGATGGGCGACACGCTGCGTACGGTGGCAGGTCCCGTCGTCATCGCCGCCACGCCGACGCTGACGGCCGAGTTCGTGGGCAAGTCTATCTATTACAGCCGCGGGAGCGTGCAGGGCGCCACCGACCTCTACACCTCGAGGCTGCGGGCCGAGCTGGGCAACCAGGACGCCACCATCATCAACCTGAGCGTCAGCGACCCCTCCACGCGGAAGGCCGAGGATATACTCAACACCCTCATCGCCGTGTACAACGAAAACTGGATTCGCGACAAGAACCAGATCGCCATCAGCACCTCGCAGTTCATCGACGGACGCCTGGGGGTCATCGAGAACGACCTCGGCCATGTCGACGAGAACATTTCCGACTACAAGAGCAAGAACCTCCTGCCCGACGTCCACGCGGCGTCGAGCCTCTACATGAGCCAGTCGGCCGAGAACCAGAAGGAGCTGCTCACCCTCGGCACGCAACTCTCCACCGCACGCTACATCCGCCAGGAGCTGAACGGCAAGTCGCTCGACCAGCCGCTGCCCACCAACTCGGGCATCGACAACGGCAACATCGAGAGCCAGATCGGCGAGTACAACGCCATGGTGCTCAACCGCAACAAGCTGATCGCCAACAGCAGCGAGAGGAATCCGTTGGTCATCGACCTGGCCAACTCTCTGCAGAGCATGCAGAATACCATCATACAGTCGGTCGACAACCTCATCGTGGCGCTCAACACGCAGATCAGCAGCATACGCCGGCAAGAGGTGACCACCACCGGACAATTGGCTGCCAGCCCCAACAAGGCCAAGTATCTCCTCTCCGTGGAGCGCCAGCAGAAGGTGAAAGAGGAACTCTACCTCTACCTCCTCCAGAAGCGCGAGGAGAACGAGCTGTCGCAAGCCTTCACCGCCTACAACACGCGGGTCATCACCGCGCCCCGGGGCAGCGCCACCCCCACCGCCCCGCGCAAGATGAACATCCTGATGGTGGCCTTCGTCATCGGCCTGCTGGCGCCCGCCGTCGTCATCTTCGTGTTGGAGAGCACGAACACCAAGGTGCGCGGACGCAAGGATCTCGAGAGCCTCTCCCTTCCCTTTCTCGGCGAGATACCGCTGGTCACCGACGCCCGCCTCAAAGACGCGAAGAAGTCCGGCGGCTCCAAGCGCCGCCCCAACGAACGCGTGGTGGTGGTGAAAGCGGAGAACCGCGACGTCGTCAACGATGCCTTCCGGGTAGTGCGCACCAACCTCGAGTTCATGAGCGACAAGGACAAGCCCTACAAGGTCGTGATGCTCACCTCCCTCAACCAGGGCAGCGGCAAGACCTTCATGTCGCTCAACCTCTCCGCCAGCTTCGCCATCAAGAAGAAGCGCGTCATCCTCATCGACCTCGACCTGCGCCGCGCCACGCTGAGCAAGCAGGTACGCTCTCCCCGGGAGGGCATCTCCAACTACTTGGCGGGACAAGTCGCCGACTGGCGCTCCATCGTCTCGCCCGGCGATACTCCCGCTGACGACACCTCCAACAACGACATCCTGCCCGACATCATCCCCGTGGGTTCCCTCCCTCCCAACCCCACCGAGTTGCTGTTCAGTCCCCGTCTCGAGGAGTTGCTTTCCACCCTGCGCGGCGAGTACGACTACATCTTTATCGACTGCCCTCCCGTTGAGATGGTAGCCGACACCTCCATCATCGCCCGCTGGGTCGACCTTACCTTGTTCGTTGTCCGTGCCGGCCTGCTCGAGCGCGAACTGCTCCCCACCATCGACGGTTACTACGCCGACCGTAAGTTCAACAACCTCGCCCTCTTGCTCAACGGCACCTCGTCCATGTACGGCCGCAAGTACGGTTACCACTACCATTACGGGTATCATTACGGGGAAGGATGAACCACAGCATCGCACCACAGAGGACACAGAGTTACACGGAGTTATTTTGCACCACAGATTCCACAGATTCGCACAGATTCTTTTAACGTGGCGATTGGACAATCCGTGCCAATCCGTGTAATCTGTGGTGCAAAAGTCTCCATATCATTATCCAATCTGTGCTAATCTGTGTAATCTGTGGTGCAAAACGAGACGCGGCATGCCACATCTCCACATGATCTCTGTGGTGCAAATAACTCCGTGTAACTCTGTGTCCTCCGTGGTTCCCCAAATCGAAACTTCCCTATTTTCTTGCTCCTGCGGAAAGAATGCCCTATCTTTGTCCCATGTCGCACCCTAATAATGGATACATCATGGCACCGATAAGCAAATATTTCAATACGGCGGGTCCCATCAAACCCGAGTCTCACTACAACGTGGATCCGCTCTCGCGCTTCGATCTGGAGGAGATAGAAACGCTGATCGACCAAGAGAAGTACTTCGTGCTTCACGCCCCGAGGCAGACGGGGAAGACCTCGTGCATGCTCGCCCTGCGCGATTATCTGAATGAGCAAGGCAAATATTATGCCGTCTATGTCAATATCGAAGGTGGGCAGGCTGCCCGCAATGAGGCGGAGAGGGCGATAAGGGCCGTGGCCAATCTGATTGCCCGTCGCCTGTCCCTGATCGTAGACGAGGAGATTCCCGCACGCGCGTTGGATAAAGCGAAAGCGGGAGGATCTGCGGAAACATTACTCTCGGATTATCTCTTTTTCCTTTGTCAGGCACTCGACCGTCCCTTGGTGCTCATCATCGATGAGATTGACGCTTTGGTGGGAGATTCGCTCGTGAGCGTGCTACGGCAGATCCGCAGCGGGTACGACCAGCGTCCCGCCGCTTTCCCGCAATCGGTCATCCTCTGTGGCGTGCGCGACGTGCGCGACTATCGCATCGTGCTCTCCAACCAGGACATCATCACCGGAGGTTCGGCATTCAACATCAAGGCCGAATCGCTCCGCTTGGGCAAGTTCTCCAAGGAAGAGATACACGAACTCTATATGCAGCACACCGCCGCCACGGGACAGGTGTTCGACGAGGATTGCTTTCCGCTGGTTTGGGAAGCTACCGAGGGACAGCCGTGGTTGGTCAACGCCCTGGGCTACGAAGTGAC
>JAISIZ010000103.1 GCA_031261785.1 Mediterranea sp. (in: CFB group bacteria) | reverse complement strand
CGCTTATTGATTTTGATATGTAAATAGGTATGCTGGTTATTCTTCCCTCCCCTCCGCCCTCCGGGCACCTCCCCTCCGCTGGAAGGGAGGACTCAGAGTTACCCCTCGCGGATCTGTGACTCAGAGTTACCCCTCGCGGATCTGTGACTCAGAGTTACCCCTCGCGGATCCGCAACCAGGTCCAATCCGCGAGCAAGAGGTTGGGAAACTTTGGTTACGATACAACCTCTTTGTTTGCTTCGTGTCCGGAGCGGGGATGCGTCGCGTTAAGTTTATTTATGTTCGCAGTGCACGGAGAGAGATATCTTGTGGACGAACTGAGACAACGGTAAAGAAAAACAGACCTTCGCGGCCGAATGTTTGATATCCTGATTATAATAACGTAACAAAGAAAAAAGGCAATGAGAATGGAAATTAAAGTAGAAGAGCGAGAAGCTTATGAAGCACCGGACATTAGCGTGTCCGTCCTGGAACTCGAGGTGGGATTGGCGCAGACCGTGACTACCTCTACCAACCAGAATCCGTATAACCCCGGCAATACCACCGGCGACGACATCACCGCCAACCCCGGTGGCGATGACGACGGGAGTGGATATTGGGGCTTCGATTAGCCCGCGTCCGCGTGTAGAACCCAAAGTGTGTAACAAGACTGAGAAACAAAAAGAAAAAGAAAAAAGTATGAAAAGAAATGTATTCTATCGGATAGCGTGCGTCTTCCTGGTGCTCGGGATGAGCGGATGCGGAAACGACGTTTTGGTGTCCGAACCTGAAAAACCGGCACCCGTGCCCACTCCCGACATCAACGGACTGGTGACCTTGCGCATAGGCACCGCGGGCATCCCCTACCAAGAGGGCATACCCGCGACGCGCGCCCAGGAAACGCCCGTCACCTTCACCCAGGACCTCGGCGACGGCTATATGCTCGAATCCACGCTGGTACCATCGGCCAGGACAAGGACGGAAACGTCTCCGCTCGAAGAGGGGACGACGGTGGTGATGTTCACGGTGTCCGACGAAGACGTGAGTCTTGCGAATGTGACCGGAAAGAAAGTGACGGGATGCGGGGTGTTTGAGGTGGGAGCGGGTGGCAGGCTGACCATCACGATTCCCGTGGGTGTCACGCCCAAATTGATATTCTATACGGAGAAGGATGCCACGGTGTTCGATCCTTCAAAGTTCCTGTTTAATGCTGGTGACCCATTACCCGTTCCCATAGAGGTGGGCGAATACTATCCGCTTACTGATAATGCCACATGGATTGACCGTCGGAGCGTTCTCGTTGGCCTGGAGAATTATTCAGCTATGACTCCCAAGGATGCCATGGTCGCCATGTTGACTGATGTGGATACGGATGTCCCCGCGACGTATGCCTCGCTCGACTTTTATCATTTGTTCACGGAATTGATTTGGCGGCTCGACGTGAATACCGGCATCGGCGAGAGCATAGGCAAAGTAAAAGCTAACTTCAATTTTCGTAATACGATGACCTTTATAATACCCTCGTTTTTGTTCGCGGCAAATAGCTTCGACAATGTGGCAAGTCTGGATGCCGTTGAGATCTTTGAGTGCCCCTCGCCGAGCACTTCATCCGGGTGGTATCTCTTCGTGTCCAATGAAGAGAGCGAATCTTTCGTGGATACCGTTTGCATCGATCCCTCGCCGTATAATACAACGGAGGAACTTTACATAGACAGTCTTATCATCAAGAACCCCACGGGCGACGTGACCTACACGCGTAAGTTAATACCTATAGCTTTCCCCGAGAGCATAACCAACAAATACTTCGAGTACGGTAAGACATATACCGTGAAAAGCAAACTGACGAAGCGTCTCACCTGGGCCACGTCGAACATCTACTGGGATAGCGGCGCCGGCGAGCTGACGTTCGACGCGGAGTCCAGCTCTAACTATGCTTACTCGTCCGGAGATTTCGTACCTTCGCCCACAACGCCAAACAGTGGCTTCTACCAAGGCGTGCTTTTCAAATGGGGTTCGCTGGTGGCTCTCTCGCCCAAGGGCGACCCCAATACGGAGCAGATACGTGTTTACCTTCCCGAGAATTTCCGTACCGGCCGCTATGGTTCGCGCACTTATCTGCCCAGCTACGCCGCCTCGCCCAATGTCTCCGAATGGACGGGGCTGAACTGGAGTGACATCCACGGCTACAATTCGTCTCCGTTGCCTTATCCCATCGTCGCGGACGAAACCGAGGAGAATTACTTTGGCGACATCTGCGCCTTCCTCACCAATGGGGTGTGGCGCCTGCCCACCAACGCGGAGATGATGGCGACGGTGGGGCTACCCGAAACCCAACCCGCCCAGAACACGGACGGATGGTGGACACCCGACGCCGACCTGGAGTGGGGCAGCTTATCGCCGACGGAGCCCAACGACGAAGGAACCAGCACCACGGACACGAGTACCAGCGGCGGCGAATACGTTAGCCTCACCACCAAGTGGGGGCGGACGGTGCACTTCACCAAGACCGTCGACCGGCACGCCGACGGCGTACCCGTGGGCCGGGCTTACGGACTACTGTGGACGAAGTCCGGAGTGGCGCAGATCTCCAACCAAAGGATCGAAGCGGCGGATGCCGTGTTAGGCTCCGGCACGGGCATCGGCGATGATGGCACCGAGCGCTTCGCCGCCGCCGTCCGCTGCGTGAAGTAAACGGGACACCATCCGGCGGCTCCGGCTTTCCCCGAGGCTGTATCGTTAGTCGTTTCCGGCTTACGATACAGCCTCTTTGTTTGCTTCGCGCCCGTGCGGTACATTATACGATGTATTTGAAGGATTTTTTTGCGCGCGGATATTTGGTATAACCAAACGATTAGCTATCTTCGCGGCATCATGAAACTAATTATAATCAACGATGGATGATGAATTGTTTAAATCGGAATTACATGCGGAGAGATTGAAGGCGGCACTACACAACCTTCGAAAGATGGAAGATATGTTGCCGCCAGAGTATTATGATGAAAAACTGAATCGTTATTTGGACGAACTATCCAAAACATTGAAACGGATAGAGCGGCTGAAGAACAAAAAATGAAATAATCAATCCTATCCAGGAATGGAGGGACATAATATGTAACATTATGGGACTTGTAGAAGAACTTGATAAGATTTATTCGATGTCTGCCGGAAAAGAGCAAGACGCTCTCTTGGCGCAGGTAAAGGAGATGTATAACACCGCGGACGATTATAAGATCATCGCGGCTTATATCGACCGTAGGCTGGAAGAAGTGGGGAAAGGCATTCGGGAAGTGAACGACTGCTTGGAGCGTGTCGCGCTGCGTGAGCAAATGAAGAACGACTATAATCTCTTGCCAGTGGCTTATATCGCCCGTGAATATTTCCACAAGAGCCGTTCGTGGCTTTACCAACGCATCAATGGCAACAAAGTCAGAGGCCGGGTCTATACGCTCAACGAAAAAGAGAAAGCGATATTCAACGAAGCTCTACAGGATATTGCCAAGCGCATAAGCTCAATGTCCATCGTTTGATGGGTGACTAACCCGGTTTGAATCACTATAAATAAAAGAATTATGAGCAAGTATGTTTGTGCCCGCCCCGTTCATCCGGGCGAGATCTTGAAAGAAGAAATTGAATATCGCGGTATTTCTCAAGGCGAGCTGGCCACGCGGATGGAGATGCCATACAAAGCATTGAACCTTATATTGAACGGGCATCGCCCATTGACGCTGTCAACGGCCATGCTGTTTGAGGCCGCCTTAGGTATTCCCGCCGACATCTTGATTGGGATGCAGACCGACTATAACATGCGCATGCTGAAACAAGATAAAACTTTCGCGGCTCGTCTTGCCAAAATACGTCAAGTGGCAGCAATGCTCTAACCAACCACACCACCCGGATTATGAACGTACAGATCGAAGAGAGCTGGCGGCGGCGCTTGCAGCCCGAGTTCGACAAGGACTATTTCCGCACGCTCGCCGCGTTCGTGAGGAACGAATACGCGCGGGGCGAGGTCTATCCTCCCGGACGACTGATTTTCAACGCCTTCAACCTCTGCCCGTTCGACGAAGTGAAAGTGGTCATCATCGGGCAGGATCCCTACCACGGGACGGGACAGGCGCAGGGGTTGTGCTTCTCGGTGGCCGACGGCGTGCCCTTCCCTCCCTCGTTGGTCAACATCTTCAAGGAAATCAAGGCCGACATCGGCACCGACCCTCCCGCCACGGGCGACCTCACCCGATGGGCGCGGCAGGGCGTGCTGCTACTCAACGCCACACTCACCGTACGCGCCCACCAGGCCGGCTCGCACCAACGACAAGGATGGGAAACGCTGACCGACGCCGCCATACGCGCGCTGGCCGACGAGCGCCAACACCTCGTCTTCATCCTCTGGGGAGCGTACGCCCAACGCAAGGGGGAATTTATCGACCGCGACAGGCACCTCGTGCTCGGCTCGGCGCATCCTTCGCCACTATCGGCCTACAACGGATTTTTCGGAAACAAGCACTTCAGCCGTACCAACGCGTACCTGAAGGCGCAAGGTAAAACAGAGATAATATGGTAGTCAGATTCAATATCGAATACAAGACAAACTGGGGTGAGGAGGTACGCGTCGTCGTCGACGACCTCGAGACCCTGCTGATGCGCACCGACGACGGCGTGCATTGGACGGCCCGGCTGGAGCTGGACGTGCCGGGAAACATGGTGGACCTCGCCTATCGCTACGTGATAACCCGCGACGGAGCGGTGGCGCGCGAGGAGTGGAACATTCCCTTCGGACGATGCCTCCTCCTGGAGGGAGGCGAGCGGAAGGTCTGCCTGGCGATGGATCGCTGGCACGACGTCCCCGAGCGGGCATGCTTCGCCAACGACGCCTTCCGGACAACGCTCTTCAAGCACGAGGAGTATCCCGGACCCGAACTGTCGCCCAAACGGGGCATCCTCCTCAAGGTCTACATCCCCGACGCGCGCGAGGGATACAGCGTGGCCGTGTGCGGCAACCAAAAGGCGCTGGGCGACTGGGACCCCGCCAAGGCCATGCCGCTCAATGACACGTTCTACCCGGTGTGGGAAGTGGAGCTGGACGCCAGCGAGATGACGTTCCCCCTGGAATACAAGTTCATCGTGCGCGACATGTACGACGACGAGAAGGACGTCGTGTGGGAAAACGGCCCCAACCGGCACGTCGACGATCCCGGGCTGGGCGATGAGTGGACCTACATACCCCCCGACGGGCCGGCGAGCTTCGACATACCCGCCTGGCGGGGAGCCGGCGTGGCGATTCCCGTCTTCGCGCTAAGGTCGGCCAACAGCTTTGGCGTGGGCGACTTCGGCGACCTGCGACGATTGGTCGACTGGGCGGTGAGCGTCAAGCTGAAAGTGATACAGATACTGCCCGTGAACGACACCACCAGCACGCGCTCGTGGACCGACTCGTACCCCTACAACGCCATATCGACCTACGCCCTGCATCCCATGTACCTCAACATCGACGACATGAAGCCGGCGTACGACGCGGACGATTGGCACCGCGTCGAGAAAAAACGAGCCGCGCTCGACGCCATGCCGACGATAGACTACGAGGCCGTGAACAGGCTGAAAGCCCAATGCGTAGACCTCGTGTTCGACGACAAGGGCGAAGAGGTCCTCGCCTCGGACGACTTCCAGGCCTTCTTCGACGAGAACAGCGAGTGGCTGATGCCCTACGCCGCCTTCTGCTGCCTGCGCGACACGTATGGCACGGCCGATTTCAGGCAGTGGCCCAGGCATTCGACGTACGACCCCGAAAGCGTCAAGGCCTTGTGCCGCCCCGCATCGCCATGGGCGGAGAGCATCGGAAGGACCTATTTCGTGCAATATCAGCTGTACACCCAGCTCATCGCGGCCAGGGAGTACGCCCAGGCCAACGGGATCGTGCTGAAGGGCGACCTGCCCATAGGCATCAGCCGCGACAGCGTGGAGGCGTGGATGGAACCCGGACTTTTCAACTTCGACGCGCAGACGGGAGCGCCGCCCGACGACTTCTCCGTGAACGGCCAGAACTGGGGATTCCCCACCTACAACTGGGAGGCGATGGCCCGCGACGATTACCGTTGGTGGAAGAAACGCCTCAGGCATACGGCGAGGTTCTTCGAGGCCTACCGCATCGACCACATACTCGGCTTCTTCCGTATCTGGGAGATTCCCGGCGACGCCGTGCATGGGTTGCTGGGACACTTCTCGCCCGCGCTGCCCATGAGCGGGGAGGAAATCGAGAGCTACGGACTGCGGATGCGCGAGGAGTTCCTGCTTCCGCTGATCGACGACGACTACCTGGCGAGCCTCTTCGGCGACCGGGCCGACGAGGTGAAACGCGAATACCTCCTCCCCGCCGACCCGACCGGACGCTACCGCATGAGGCCGGAGATGGACACGCAGCGCAAGGTGAAACTGCGTTTCGAAGGACGCGACGACGACGAGAGCCGCGACCTGCGCGACGGATTGTACGCGCTCATCAGCGACGTGCTCTTCATCGCCGACACGAGGGAGCCTGGCAAGTATCATCCGCGTATCGGAGCGATGGCCGACCACCTCTTCCAGACGCTCGGACCCGACGAACGGCAGGCTTTCGGACGCCTGCACGAGGACTTCTTCTACCACCGGCACAACGACTTCTGGTACCAGTCGGCCAAGCCGAAACTCCGCGCGATGAAGTACAATAACGAGATGCTGGCCTGCGGCGAGGACCTGGGCATGATACCCGCCTGCGTGCCCATCGCCATGCGCGAGTTCGAGATACTCTCGCTCGAGGTGCAGCGCATGCCGAAGTGCATGGGACAGGAATTCGGGCGACCGGCCGAATATCCCTACGAATCGGTGAGCACCATCTCCACGCACGACATGTCGACCCTGCGCGGATGGTGGCGCGAAGACCGGGCGAAGACCCAACGCTACTACAACGACGTGCTGGGATACGGCGACGAAGCTCCCCGAGAGGCCACGCCCGAACTCTGTGAGGAGGTGTTGAAGCTGCATCTCGAAGGCAATTCCATCTTCTGCATACCCTCCCTGCAGGATTGGCTCTCCATCGACGGCAAGCTGCGCAACCCCGACGTGGAGGCCGAGCGCGTCAACGTGCCGGCCAACCCCCGCAATTACTGGAAATACCGCATGCACCTCACCATCGGCCAGCTGGAGGGCGCCAACGAGCTGAACCGGAGGATAAAGGAACTCATCAAACGCTCGGGACGGGGATGAAGACGACAGCGAGTTACATCTGCCTCAAGAACCTGCGCTACTACGCCTATCACGGCGTGGCGGAGCAGGAGAGGGTGGTGGGCAACGAATATGTGGTCTGCCTGAGGTGCAAGGTCGACGTCGACCGTGCCACGCGCACCGACGACGTGGCCGACACCGTGAGCTACGCCGACCTCTGCGAGGTGGTGGGAAGGGAGATGGCCATCCCCTCGCGCCTGCTCGAGCACGTCTGCGGACGGATAGCCCGCGGCGTGTTCGAACGGTTTCCCGCGGTGGAGGAGGTGGAGGTGGAATTGTTCAAACGCAACCCGCCGATGGGGGCCGACATCGAATCGGCGGGGCTGCGGATGAGCTTCAGCGGATAGTCACCAGCGTGGCGCCGAAGCCGTACTCCTGGAAGGAGGCGTCCTGCCATTGGCACGACTTGTACTTCCGGCGCAGCTCGTCGAGGATCGCCCGGCGCAGCACGCCGTCGCCCTTGCCGTGGATGAAGACGATCTTCTGCCCGGGCTTTTCCTTGTAGGTCTCCATCGCCTTGCGGAAGTGGTCGAGCTGGTACTCCTGGATCTCGCCGCCGCTCATGCCGGTGGTGTCGTCGAGCAGCTCGTCGATGTGTAGGTCGACTTCCACGATGCCGTCTTTCTCTTTGTGATCCGCCTTGGCCGCGGGACGCGGATGCCGGGCGTCGGTGTCTTTCTTCCGTAAGAGGGCTTCCTGTATCTCTTCGGCGGAGACGAACACTTGCTTCGCGGGGCGGTCGTCTTTCACGAGGTCGTAGATCAGCGCCGGCTCGGCGAAGAAGTCCGACGCGCCAAAGGTGTGCAGCTTGTAGAACTTCACCGTGTCGATGCGCAGCTCGGCCCGTATGGCGGGTTTCAGCGCCGCCGGACGGTCGGACTTGAAGGCGATGAGCTGCACGGCCACCCGCTCCATGTCGTTCAGCGCTTCCCGGCCGAACTCTTCGAGCAACAGCTTCGTGTTGGGCTCCACCAGGCCGTGGGCGCGTGTCCGCCACGCGTGTCCGTCGGCGTTCATGTAGGTGTAGTAGAGGAAGTAATTGCTGTCGTTCACCAAGTAAGCCTCGAAGGGTGTGGCGCTCATCACCCGTGTGTCAACGGGCACGTAGGCCAGGAATACGTTCAGCACGTCGCCACCTTTCACCTCCTGCGGGCGGGGCAGGGCGGGCATCTCGGCCGTGGCGGGCTTGGCGGGCTCTTCAGCTTTCGGCGCGGGAGCGGGCTTGCGCTTCAAGTTGTAGTCGTCGGCGTCTATCACCACGCATTCGCGCGCGGGCATCGGTATGTCGAACCCGTCGGCATCTTCTACCAGCACCATGTCTTTTCCCCGGAATCCTTTCACGATTCCACCTCCCACTTCGCTCAGGAAGCGTACCTTGTCTCCTATCTTCATCGCTATATACTTTATATATATGTTTATACCTTAGAATTGTATTTTGTACGGCAAAGGTACGCACATTCGACGAATCTTGGCACATTAGGCGGGGAAAGAAAGTGAATTGTGACGGAAAATGCGTACTTTTAGCGCCCGAAAACGAAGGTTAAAGGAAAAAAAGACAGATATGCGTTACAGCCTCACAGCTCCTCACAGGATAGAAGCCGACGTGCAGTTGCCGGCTTCGAAGAGCATCAGCAACAGGGCATTGATCATCAACGCCCTCGCCGCGGATGCCGACGAAATTCCCCTACTGAACCTCTCCGACTGCGACGACACCCGGGTGATGCTACGTGCCCTCACCGCCGACGACGACCCCATCGACATCCTCGCCGCCGGAACGGCCATGCGTTTTCTCACGGCCTATCTCTGCGTCACGCCGGGACGATGGAACATCACCGGCACGGACCGCATGCGCCAACGTCCCATCCGCGTGCTGGTGGACGCGCTCCGGGAATTGGGAGCCTGCGTGACGTACGCCGGGAACGACGGATTCCCGCCTCTCTCCATCGAGGGACGCCGCCTGAGGGGGGGCACGCTCTGCCTGCGGGGCGACGTCAGCTCGCAATATATCTCCGCCCTGCTGATGATAGGCCCCACGCTGGTGGACGGACTGACGTTGCGCCTCACCGGCGACATCGTTTCCCGGCCTTACATCGACCTTACCTTGCGACTGATGCGCGACTTCGGGGCGCGAGCCGCCTGGACGGGCACCGACGTCATCTCCGTCGCCCCACTACCTTATCGTCCCGCCGCTCCGCAAGCTCATCATTCCACTGATCCGCAAGCTCATCATTCCGCCGTCTTCACCGTCGAGAGCGACTGGAGTGCCGCCTCCTATTGGTACCAGATCGTTGCCCTCCATCCCCATGCCGAAGTGTCGCTCCGCGGCCTGTTCGTCGACAGCTACCAGGGCGACAGCCGTGGGGCGAGCCTCTTCGCGCGCCTCGGCGTCGCCACCGAATTCACTCCCCAGGGCGTGAGGCTGCGGAAGACGGGCGCTCCTCCCCATCGTCTGGACGAGGACCTCGTCGACATTCCCGACCTGGCGCAAACGTTCGTCGTCGCCTGCGCCTTGCTTGGCGTCCCTTTCCGCTTCACCGGCTTGCAAAGCCTGAAGATCAAGGAGACCGACCGCATCGCCGCTCTCCGCGCGGAGCTTCGGAAGCTGGGTTACCTCGTCAACGAGGAGAACGACAACACGCTGTTCTGGGACGGAGAGCGTTGTCCGGCCGAGACGTCTCCCGTCATTCGCACGTACGACGACCATCGCATGGCCATGTCTTTCGCGCCCGCCGCCATCCGTTTCCCCTCGCTCCGGATAGCCGACCCGCAAGTTGTCTCGAAATCGTACCCCGCCTACTGGTCCGACCTGGAGCGAGCCGGCTTCCGCGTCGAGGAGAGCGAGTAGATTCCCAATCGAGGGGAGCGAGTAGATTCCCATAAAAAGCGAGCCTCCCTCTTGCGAATCTAAAAACTATTCGTACCTTTGCACCGCTTTTTACCAAAAGGACGCCTCCACGAGGCGAACCAAACCAATTGGAGAGGTGGCAGAGTGGTCGATTGCGGCGGTCTTGAAAACCGTTGAACTGAAAGGTTCCCGGGGTTCGAATCCCTGTCTCTCCGCAAAAAGAGGAAAGTCAAGTGTGGACAACCTAA
>JAISIZ010000073.1 GCA_031261785.1 Mediterranea sp. (in: CFB group bacteria) | reverse complement strand
AAGAGAATATTTAGGCACGGATTACACGGATTCCGCAGCATTGTGTTCTGGAAAAGACTGCGTAATCCGTGTAATCCGTGCCTAAAAGAAAGCCGCTCCGATTTATGATACAGCCTCGTCCTGATTTACAGATATTGAGCAATGAGATGATTATTGCTGATATAACGTGCTAAGTAGATGGTCTCCCCATCCTTCCGATATTTGTTGAAGAAGACGTACCATTGTGTCATCTTGCTCTTTCTGAATATTGAGTAATACATGTTCATCGCGAGCTATATTGAGATATTTATCCAAATCTTTCTTTAGTTCTGATGTCGTAATAACTCTCATAATACACTTGTTTTTAGCGGTCTATTGATTCACAAGAATAGCTACGGGCAATACTCATCCTTTCCCGAATTCCCGATGGAACTCCACCACCGCCTCTATGCCCTTGCGGAAGAGGTCGAGCGAGAAATTTTCGTTAGGCGAATGAATGGCGTCGGCCTCCAGGCCGAAGCCCATCAGCACGGTCTTGATGCCGAGCACTCGCTCGAAGGTGGCGATGATGGGAATGCTGCCGCCACGGCGCACGGCCAGCGGTTTCTTGCCGAAAGCCCGCTCGAAGCCTCGCTCGGCGGCTTGGTAGGCGGGTAGGTCGATGGGGCAGACGTAGCCTTGTCCGCCATGCAGCGGCGTCACCTTCACGCGTACGGTGCGGGGGGCAATGGCGCGGAGATAGTCGGCGACGAGCCGGGAGATTTTGTGGTGGTCCTGGTGCGGCACCAATCGGCAGGAGAGCTTGGCGTAAGCTTTGGAGGGGAGCACGGTCTTCGCCCCCTCGCCCGTGTATCCGCCCCAGATGCCGCATACGTCGAACGACGGACGGCAGCTGTTGCGCTCCAGCGTGGTGTATCCCTTCTCGCCGAAAAGCTCCTCCACGTCGATGGCGGCCTTGTACTTCGCCTCGTCGAAGGGTATGCGCGCCATCATTTCTTTCTCGGCGGCGGGCACCTCTTCCACGTCGTCGTAGAAACCGGGTACGGTGACGCGTCCGTCGGCGTCCGTGACGCGGGCGATGAGGCGGCAGAGCACGTTGATGGGATTGTCGACCGCCCCGCCAAAGTGTCCGGAATGCAGGTCTCGGTTGGGACCGGTCACTTCGATTTCCCAATACGCTAGTCCGCGCAGGCCCGTGGTTAGCGAGGGGAGATCGGCACCCAACATGCTGGTGTCCGACACCAGTATCACGTCGGCCCGCAACAGCTCCTTATGCTCCTCGCAGAACGCCTCGAGGCTGGGGGAGCCGATCTCCTCCTCGCCCTCGATGATAAATTTCACGTTGTTCCGCAGCAAGCCCGTACGCGTTAAGTACTCGAAAGCTTTCAGCTGGACGAACGACTGTCCCTTGTCGTCGTCGGCGCCTCGTGCCCAGACGCGGCCGTCGCGCACCTCCGGCTCGAAGGGTTGGCTTTCCCACAGCTCCAGCGGCTCGGGAGGCATCACGTCGTAATGGGCGTACACCAGCACGGTGCGTGCGGCGGGATCCACCATCTTTTGCGCGAAGACGACGGGGTTTCCCGCCGAGGGCATCACCAACGCCTCGTCGGCGCCAGCCTCGGTGAGGAGTTGCGCCCAGCGCTGGGCACAGGCCAGCATGTCGTCGTGGTGCTCGGGCTGCGCGCTCACGCTGGGGATCCGTATCAGGCTGAACAGGTCGTCCAGCATCTCTTTCTCGTGGGTGGCAATGTATTGCCGAATATCTTCCATCTTATACATCTTTTATACATGAATATATTATGCCGTTGTCTTCTTGCGGGTTCACAGCTGCGTCGTCTTGTCGATCAGGTAAAAGTCGAGAATCACCATGGCCGCCATGGCCTCCACGATGGGCACTGCCCGGGGCAGCACGCAGGCGTCGTGTCGTCCGCGTGCCTTGAGCGTGGTGTCGACGCCGTCGATGTTCACCGTCTCTTGTTCCATGAGCAGGGTGGCGATGGGTTTGAACACGACGCGGAAGTAGATGTCCTGCCCGTTGCTGATGCCGCCCTGGATGCCTCCGGAGTGGTTGGTGTGCGTCTCTATCCGTCCGTTGTGGTTGTAGAACACGTCGTTCTGCTCCGAGCCGCGCATCTTGAGTCCCCTGAACCCTTCGCCGTACTCGAATCCCTTGGCGGCGTTGATGCTTAGCATGGCTCCGGCGAGGGCCGCGTGTAGCTTGCCGAACACGGGCTGTCCCACGCCGATGGGGCAGCCTTTGATGACGCAGGTCAGCGTTCCGCCTATGGTGTCGCCCTCGCCCTTTACCTTATATATAAGGTCGGCCATCTCTTTCGCTTTTAGCGGGTCGGGGCAGCGCACGTCGTTGGTCTCGGTGAGGTCGAGGTCGTAGTCGGAATAATTGCCTTCCAGCTTGATGCCGCCCACTTGCGAGGTATAGGCCCTGATGTCGATGCCGAGCTGCCTGAGGGCGAGCTTGGCCAAGGCTCCGGCCACCACGCGCGAGATGGTCTCGCGGGCCGACGAGCGTCCGCCGCCCCGATGGTCGCGGATGCCATACTTCACGGTGTAGGTGTAGTCGGCGTGCGAAGGACGGTACACGCCCTTGAGGTTGTTGTAGTCGGACGAGTGCTGGTTCTCGTTCCATACGATGAATCCGATGGGCGCGCCGGTGGATTTTCCCTCGAATATGCCCGAGAGGAATTCCACCTTGTCGGGTTCCTTGCGTGCCGTGGTGAGGATCGATTGCCCGGGGCGACGGCGATTCAGCTCGTCTTGCACGAACGTCTCGTCGATCTCGATTCCCGCGGGGAATCCGTCGATCACCCCTCCTATGCCTCTGCCGTGCGATTCGCCGAAGCTGGTGAGGCGGAATATGTTTCCAAAAGAGTTGAACATAAATTGGATCTTTTGTTTTAGAGATTCTACTTACGATGCAAATATAACACCTTTTTCAAAGCGACGGCAGTGTTTGAAGCTAATCTTTGCGCCGGATCCCTAAAAAAATAATAAAGAAATGGGCCTTATAGGGTAGTGTGGAGATAAAAACGACTATCTTTGCGCCAGTTTTTGAAAAACGGAAAACAAGAAAACGAAAAAAACGAGATATAACAAGGTTTTAATCACATAATTAGTAATTCAAAAAAGAAAAGGACTATGAAGAAGAAACTTTTTTCTCTATGTATGTTCGCATGCGTCTTGGTGGCGTTCACCGCCTGCAAAGACGATAAGAACGAACCCACTACCGACATCGCCGCGGAAGCGGCGGGAACGTATGCCGGAAAGATGGACGTGAACGTATCCGTAGCCGGCCAGAACATCATGTCTGTGTTCGATCTCCCCCAGCAAGTCTATGTGTCGAAATCGGGCACCAACGCCCTGAAATTGGAAATCAGGAACTTCTCCCTCGGAGAAGCGCTGAATATCGGCACCATCACGCTCGATCCTTGCGCCATGAGCGAATCCGGCAACGGCTATGATTTCACCGCCAACCAGACCCTGACGCTGCAAGGCATTGGCGATTGCCCCACCAACTTGACAGGCAATATCGACAAGAGAGGCAACATATACCTGGACATCAACGTGACGGCCACGGTTGGAGGCATGCCCCAAAGCATCACCGTGGAATTCGGAGGAAGCAAGTCCTAAGCGCACTCGTCGCACCGACCCGGAAACAGATAAGAACGACACGAATGACAGGGCTTCTTGAGATGAAGAATCCATGTCATTCGTGTCGTTTTGCGCCTAAAAAATGCTATTTGTCCGCTTTTTATTTGCTCAAACCATTTAGTTTTAGTTCCTTTGCACCCGATTTTTCAGAAATGAACAAACGAAGTATGACACTGAATATTCATGTTAGAACTTAAACAAAAAATTTATGAAGAAGAGATTTATCTATCTATGCATGTTCATCTGCGCCGTGGCTCTGACCGTGGCTTGCAGCGACGACAACAACAAGAGCGTTGATTTCCCCATCGACCAGCAGCTGGCCGGCACGTACAAGGGAAAGATGTCCGTATCCCTCGACGGCACCACGCTGGCCGAAGGAATGGTACAGCGAGTATCCGTAACCAAGGCATCCGGCGACGCCCTGAAACTGCGACTCACCGGCTTCTCGCTGGGAGGATTCCTGGCACAGCCCATCGACATCACCATCGACAACTGCCTCCTTACGCAGAGCGGCTCCGACTACAACTTCAGCGGTAGCCAGACGCTGACGCTCCCCGATCCCATCGGCGAATGCCCCACCACCCTCGACGGTACCATCGACAAGAACGAAAGCATCTCGCTACGGATAGCCGTGAAAGCTACCGTGGGTGGAGCGGAGCAAAACATCAAGGTGAACTTTACCGGCGCCAAGCTGGCCGGAGAGGAAAATTCCGACGCCACCATCAAGACTTTCACGCTGGCCGACCCTGAAGGCATCGTGCTGGAGCAACCTGCCATCGACCAGACGACCGGGACGATCACCTTCAAAGTATCCTATCTTGCCGCCCCCGGGCAACTGAAGCTGACTCCCACCATAGCGCTGAACTCCGACAAGGCAACCATCGAGCCGGCAAGCGGCGTGGAACAGGATTTCTCCGGCGAGGCGCAAGTGATCTATACGGTCACGGCGGAAGATGGGACACAGAAGGTCTATACGGTCATCGTAACCAAGGATCTGGAAAACGACGCCACCATCAAGACGTTCACGCTCGCCGATCCCAACAACATCGTATCGGAACAACCCGTCATTGACGAAACGGCCGGAACCATAACCTTCAGGGTATTGTCCACGGCCACCGACGAACAATTGAAGCTGACTCCCACCATCGAGCTTAATTCCGGCAAAGCCACCATCGATCCGGCGAGCGGCGTGGAACAGGACTTTTCCAAAGGGGCGCAAGTAGCCTATACAGTCACGGCCGAGGATGGCACACAGAAGATTTATAAGGCCTCGGCAAAACAAGGCGCTATCGAAACATTGAAGTATGACTTCGAGAAATGGGCGGAAGTGAAAGGAACTATCATGGCGTCAGCCTATGTCACCCCAGAGCCTACCAACGAGCTCGCCTCAAGTGAACCGGGTGCCGCATCCTTAAAATTGTTGGGCATCAAGGATTCCGTCCTCTTCCGTAGCGAAGACGCCAAGATGGGGACATACGCCGCCAAGCTGGTCACTCTCGAAGTCCCGAAAGAAAAAGTAAGCGTTT
Organism: Mediterranea sp. (in: CFB group bacteria); assembly: GCA_031261785.1. Lineage (GTDB taxonomy): Bacteria > Bacteroidota > Bacteroidia > Bacteroidales > Bacteroidaceae > Bacteroides. Next base: position 16,451 of record JAISIZ010000073.1, on the reverse strand, counting down.
TGATACCGGGTGTCATTTCAGGATCTCTCTTTACGGGTTCATTCGCGTTGAACGCTACCGATAGGTTGAAGAGTACTAAGTTTGGCATCCCATACACCAAGATACCGCTTTCTTTCACCGGTTGGTACAAATATGCGCCGGGAGCGAAATTTATCGACGCGTCCGATCCTGGAAACATCTTGGATTTGTCGGGCACGAAGACCGACGAATGCGCCATCCAAGCCATACTGTACGAAGCGGAGGACGAGAATGGGGAGGAAGTCACGCTGAATGGCCATGATATCAACGGCGTGGACGAGAACGGCGAGGTCACCCCCACCGCCAAATACCGCGTGGCGGTAGCCAAGCTTACCGATGGGACAGCCAGGGCCGAATACACCCACTTCGAGCTTCCCTTCAACTACTTGGACGGCAAGTCGTACGACCCGGCGAAGAAGTACAAGCTGGCCATAGTCTGCGCCTCGAGCAAGGAGGGCGACTATTTCAGGGGTGCCGGCGGCAGCACGCTCATCCTGGACGATCTGGAAGTGACAGGCGAAGTCGTGGAATAACGCGCCTGTTTCTCTGCTGAAATCTCAATAAAAAGGCGGGAAGCTCTCGGAGAGCTTCCCGCCTTTTTATTATTGATCCCCAACCGGACGATTTGTCCCGCTCAGAAATCCGCGTTCCTCGGCGTGCGCGGGAACGGGATGACGTCGCGTATGTTGGCCATGCCCGTCACGAAGAGCAGCAGCCGCTCGAAGCCCAGTCCGAAGCCCGAGTGGGGGCAGGTGCCGTACTTGCGTGTGTCTAAGTACCACCACATGTCCTTCATGGGGATGTGCATCTCCTCGATGCGGGTCATCAGCTTGTCGTAGTCGGCCTCGCGTTCGGAGCCGCCGATAATCTCGCCAATCTTCGGGAAGAGCACGTCCATGGCGCGTACCGTCTTTCCGTCGTCGTTCATCTTCATGTAGAAGGCCTTGATTTCCTTCGGATAGTCGGTCAGTATGACGGGACGCTTGAAATGCTCCTCCACCAGGTAGCGCTCGTGTTCCGAGGCCAGGTCGACGCCCCAGTACACGGGGAACTCGAACCGGTGCCCCCCGGCCACGGCCTGCTCGAGAATCTGGATGCCGTCGGTGTACGACAGGCGCACGAAGTCCTCCTTCAGCACGCCTCGCAGCCGCTCCGTCAGCTCCTTGTCGAACATGTCGTTGAGGAACTTCACGTCGTCGGCGCAGTTGTCCAGCGCCCACTTCACGCAGTACTTGATGAACTCCTCGGCCAGGTCCATGTTGTCGGTGATGTCGTTGAAGGCCACCTCGGGTTCGATCATCCAAAACTCCGCCAAGTGGCGTGGGGTGTTCGAGTTCTCGGCCCTGAACGTCGGTCCGAAGGTATAGATGGCTCCCAGCGCCGTTGCCGCCAGTTCGCCCTCCAGCTGTCCGGAGACGGTTAGGCTGGCTTGCTTGCCGAAGAAGTCGTCGTCGTAGACGATGGCTCCCCGCTCGTCCTTCTTCAGGTTGTAGAGGTTCATCGTGGTGACCTGGAACATCTGTCCGGCGCCTTCACAGTCCGACGCGGTGATGATGGGGGTGTGGAAGTAGACGAACCCCTTCTCGTGGAAGAAGCGGTGTATGGCGATGGCCATGTTGTGGCGGATGCGGAACACGGCGCCAAAGGTGTTGGTGCGCGGCCTCAGGTGAGCCACCTCGCGGAGAAATTCGAGCGAGTGTCCCTTCTTTTGCAGGGGATAGGCGCTGTCGCAGGTCCCCAGCACGTCAATCTGGCTCGCCTGTAGCTCCACCCGTTGTCCCGAGCCTACCGATTCCACCATCAGTCCGTTCACGCTCAGGCACGCTCCTGTGGTGATGTGTTTCAGCATCTCCTCGTCGAACTTGGCCAGGTCGACGACGATCTGCACGTTGTGTATGGTAGAACCGTCATTCAACGCGATGAAGTTCACCTGTTTGCTTCCCCGGCGGGTACGTACCCAGCCTTTCACGTTGACCATGGCGCCGAAGTCCTCGCGCTTGAGCAGGTCTACGACTTTCGTTCTACGTATCTTTTCCATACTTGCTTGTCCTATCGATTAAAGTTTCGCCAGCTCTATCCCCTTGTGGGGCGAGCTGGCGAAAGTTGAGTCATTAATGTTTTCGATCTCTGTTTATTCGAACGATCCCATGCGTAGGTAGTTCACTTCGGCCTCGGTGAGGTAACGCCAGTCGCCCCGGCGCAGCCCCTTCTTGGTCAGTCCGGCGAAGAACACGCGGTCGAGCTTCGTCACGCGGTAACCCAGCGTCTCGAATATGCGGCGCACGATGCGGTTCTTTCCCGAATGGATCTCGATGCCGATGGAGTTCTTCTTCACCTCGTCGGTATAGCTGATGGCGTCGGCGCGGATCTCACCGTCGTCGAGCTTGATGCCGGTGGCTATCTGGTCCATGTCGGCCTTGGCCAGGTTCTTGTCCAGGGTCACGTGGTAGATCTTCTTCTTGAGATACTGCGGATGGGTGAGCTTGGAGGCCAAGTCGCCATCATTGGTCAGCAGCAGCACGCCGGTGGTGTTGCGGTCGAGCCTTCCCACGGGATAAATGCGCTCCGTGCATGCCCCCTTCACGAGGTCCATCACCGTGCGGCGCTCCTGCGGGTCGTCGGATGTGGTGACGGTATCCTTGGGCTTGTTGAGCAGCACGTATATCTTGCGCTCGATGCTCACGGGTTGGTTGTGGAACTTCACGGCGTCGCCGCGCTTGATCTTCGTGCCCAGCTCGGTCACCACTACGTCGTTGACCGAGACCACTCCGGCGGTGATGAACTCGTCGGCCTCCCTGCGCGAGCATACGCCGGCGTTGGCCAGGTACTTGTTCAGGCGGATCGGCTCGTTGGGATCCACATACTGTTCCTTGTACTCGATCTGCTTCTTCTTGGTGTACTTGGCGTTGGGATTGTAGTTCTTCGAATGCTGTTGCTGCGGGCGTTGCTGCGGGCGTTGCTGCGGACGGTATCCGCCTCCTCCCTGTTGCTGGTTGTTGCCATAGCGCGGGCGGTATCCGCCGCCGTCGTTGTCGTTGTTGCCATAGCGCGGGCGGTATCCTCCTCCGCCGCCACCCTGGTTGTTGCCATAGTGCGGGCGCTGCGGACGGTCGCCGCCATCGTTGCCATAGTGCGGGCGGTATCCTCCGCCTCCACCCTGGTTGTTGTACTGCGGGCGTTGCTGGTATCCGCCTCCGTCGTTGTTGGGATTGAACCGCGGCCTGTAAGGACGTTGCGGCTGTTCGCCGCCGTCGCGGTCGTAGTACGAGGGTCGTTGCGGGCGTTCGTTGTAGTACCCTCCGCCTCCTCCGCCTCCATACGAACGTTGCGGGCGGTCGCCGCCATCGTTGTTGGGGTTGAAGCGGGGTCGGTACGGACGCTGCTGGTCGCTTCCTTCCCGGTTGTTGTACGACGGGCGCTGCGGCCGGTCATTGTTGTAGTAGCGGTCTCCGCCATAGCCCCCTCTTCCCGGGCGGTCGCTGCTCGCTTCCGCGTTAGGGTTGAAACGGGGACGGTACGGACGCTGCGGTTGCTGTTGCGGCTGCTGTTCGTTACCCTCACGGTTGTAAGATCGGTTGCTGCCTTCGCGGTTGGCATTCTCTTCATTGAAAGAGTTCTCGCGCCATTCTTCGTTTTCTGTGCTCATTGTCTTTTCCGAATAAAAAAATTAAAACTGTTGGCCTCACGGCCTGATTTATCACTCACGTTTATTAAATAATTGGTTATTAATTCAATACTTTAGTCCTTTCATTCATCTATATATAAAACAATCATATCCCCGTATACGTATGGGGCGTGATCGTGTTTAACTCTTTTTTAATACTCTCGCTCACGTCCAGCCGGTCGACGAACTCCTTGATGGCGCTTTCGGTGATGCCCTGATTGGTGCGTGTCAATGCCTTCAGCGCCTCGTAGGGGTGTGGGTAGCCTTCGCGGCGGAGCACTGTCTGTATGGCCTCGGCCACCACGCTCCAGCAGTTGTCGAGGTCGCGGTTTATCGCCGCCTCGTTGAGCAACAGCTTCCGCAGCCCTTTGAGCGAGCTTTGGATGGCGATGACGATGTGCCCGAACGGCACGCCCACGTTGCGCAACACGGTCGAGTCGGTCAGGTCGCGTTGCAGCCGCGACACGGGCAGCTTCACCGCCAGGTGCTCCAGCAGGGCGGTGGCGATGCCCAGGTTTCCCTCGGCGTTCTCGAAGTCGATGGGGTTCACCTTGTGCGGCATGGCGCTCGAGCCTACCTCGCCTTCCTTGATTTTCTGCTTGAAGTACTCCATGGAGATGTATTGCCAGAAATCCCGGTTCATGTCCACCATGATGGTGTTGACGCGCCTCATGGCGTCGAACAGGGCGGAGAGGTTGTCGTAGTTGGATATTTGCGTGGTGTACTCCTCGCGCTCCAGTCCCAGCTTCCCGGCCACGAAACGGTTGCCGAACGCTTTCCAGTCGTAGGCCGGATAGGCCACGTGGTGGGCGTTGAAGTTGCCGGTGGCCCCGCCGAACTTGGCCGTAATGGGGCAGGCGCGGAGCGAGGCGACTTGCCTCTCGAGCCGGTAGACGAACACCATCAGCTCCTTGCCCAGGCGTGTGGGCGAGGCCGGTTGTCCGTGCGTGCGCGCCAGCATGGGCACCTCTTTCCACGCCGCGGCGTAGGCGCGCAGCTGGGCCGTCAGCTCGTCGAGCAGGGGATAGTACACCTCGTCGAGGGCCTCCTTGACGGAGAGGGGGACGGAGGTGTTGTTGATGTCTTGCGACGTCAGGCCGAAGTGGATGAACTCCTTGTAGCGTTCCATCCCTCCCAGCTTGTCGAACTCGTCTTTCAGGAAATACTCCACGGCCTTGACGTCGTGGTTGGTCACCTCCTCAATGGCCTTGACGCGCCCGGCGTCGGCCTCGGAGAAATTGCGGTATATGTCGCGTAACGGCCCGAACAGCGCCTTGTCCACCTCCTTGAGCTGCGGCAACGGGATTTCGCACAAAGCGATGAAGTATTCCACTTCTACCCGCACGCGGTACCTAATCAGCGCGAACTCGGAGAAATAAGCGGCCAATGCTTTCGTTTTGCCTCTGTAGCGGCCATCTATGGGTGATATGGCGCTCAGTACATCCAATTTCATATCTATATTTATCGATTCCTGTTTATCGGTGGCAAAAGTAACGTTTTTCTTTTGTTATCCCGCAAGGAAGAGGGCAGAAAGTTTCGCGGAAAGCATAAAAAAAGCCTCGCGTAGTCGCTACGCAAGGCTCTCTTAATAAGTTTCTTTAATTTTTTGATTTAAAATATGGCAAATTTCAAATCTATCAGGACATGTTCCCATGCCTCGTGGGCGCTGAGGGATTCGAACCCCCGACCCTCTGCTTGTAAGGCAGATGCTCTGAACCAGCTGCGCTAAGCGCCCGTGCCTTGTTGAACCGGAAGTGTGGATTCTCCGTCCCGCGGAGTGGTGGGCGCTGAGGGATTCGAACCCCCGACCCTCTGCTTGTAAGGCAGATGCTCTGAACCAGCTGCGCTAAGCGCCCGTTACACTTCCGTTTCAAAAGCGCTGCAAAGGTACCGCTTTTTTTCATTCCTCCAAATCTTTTCCACTTATTTTCGCGTGAAGGAAGGATATTTTGTTCCTCACGACCCGTCAGCCGCCGCTCCTCTGCCCATCGACAGCCATTGTTTTATCGTTGGGAGCGCGGCGTATCCATGCGGTTCGCCGTTCTTCCCCCGGCAAGATGTATAGGGCTTGCGGAGGTTGTGGAGCGGTTGGGACGTCCCGCGCGTCGCTCCCCAGAATCTGAAACGTTAAAACGCGCCATGCATTTCTCCTTTCAAGACATAACTGTTAAATTGTAGCCCGCGGATCTCTCCATCACAAAACGAATGGTTAAATACGCGCCGCGTATTTCTTCTCCGGAATTTGAAATGTTAATTGTTGGACGCGGATTTCTCCGGCGGAAAATGAATAGTTAAATACGCGGCGCGTATTTCTTCACCAGAATTTGAAATGTTAATTGTTGGACGCGGATCTCTCCGGCGGAAAATGAATGGTTAAATACGCGGCGCGTATTTAACCATTGAAAATCAAAAAGCCAAATTCGCGCCCGCGGATTTCTTCTCCAGAAATTTTTGATCGCATCCGCGCCCGCGGATTTCTTCTCCAGAAATTTTTGATTGCATCCGCGCCCGCAGATTTCTCCTCCAGTTTTTTTTGATTGCATCCGCGCCCGCGGATTTCTTCTCAGGAATCTTTTGATTGCATCTACGCTCGCGGATTTCTTCTCCTGGAATCACTAATCCATCTCTCCTCATCATACGGCCTCAATAGACTAAAGTTCCCCACCCCATCCTCAGCGCCGCAAGGACAGCGATGTTTGGACATGGCAGCAGATCCGCGAGGGGGTAACTCTGAGTCCTCCCTTCCAACGGAGGGGAGGACTTTGAGATAGACTTGCCAACCATTATGACTATTCTTCGTGCTCCAGACCTCGTGCTCCAGACCTCATGTTCCAGACTTCATGCCGCATGTTTCGTGCTGCATTCTTCATGCTCCATTTTTCATTTCCCCCAAACCACTTATCTCCTTCGGGCAGGTCCCCAAAATCCTCATTTCGCGGAGAAAAATCATCCGTATGGGGCTTTTCGTATCTCCTATGATCTTTTTCATGCTTCGCGATGCCGATGAATAAAGGCTTTCGGACACGGAATAACTTCCGCGGATAAGCCGCTGAGCGAGCAAAACCGCATAAAATTAACTAAGTTTATGCATAGCTAAAGCAGCTAAATGTATGAAAGGAGACACAATATGGACTTTTTGAGACTGCGGTAAAAAAAAAAAACAGACCTTTGCGACCGAATTAGACCGCTCCCTATTTTGTGGACATAAATAAGAGAAGAGAATGGAATCCAGACTTTATGAACATAACAAGAGAGGTTAATCTATATTTTGTGAAATATACCCCAAGGAATGAATTATTTTATATAACAAGAAAGAATGAATCTATGTACTGCAAAGACGAAAAAAAGGAGGGCCGCATGCCTTACGAGACGCCGGTCATTCATGAGTGTATTTTAATACTTGAGATGGGTCTGGCTCAACAGACCGTGGTCACTTCCGCCACCGATGGCGGATATGAGAACGGCGGGACGCTTCCCGGACAAATCGGTGACGGCACCGTAGTTGGCGGAGGCGGTGATGAGCCGGGATTCGGCGGATTCAACTGACCGCACGCGTTTCAACCAAGTGTGTAACAAGACCTAAAAAACAAGGAAAAGTACAAGTATGAAAAGAAATGTATTCAATTTGATGATCTCCGCTTCCCTGCTGCTCGGATTGGGCAGCTGCGGCAGCGACCAGTTGGCACCCGAACAGGAAAACCCCACTCCCGTGGTGCCCACCCCCGACGAGAACGGACTGGTAACCCTGCGGTTCGGCGTGTCCAACGCCGGCTACGGGGATGGCGTGCCCGAATCGCGTGGCGCGGAAGCTCCCGTAACCTTCACCCAGGAACTGGGCGACGGCTACGTGCTGGAATCCACGCTCACCTCATCGCCGCGGACGAAAGCGGCCGGCGATCCCCTGCGCGAGGGGACGACGGTGATGATCTTCACACTCGACGAAGACAATAAGGCCACCGGCTATCAGCTTCAGGAAATGGGGGCTGACGGGGTACTGAACATCTCCGTGCCCGCGGGGGTGACGCCGAAGCTGATGCTTTTTACGATGGGCAATGAAATGGTCTTCCGTACAGATAACGGGCAAATGCAGCAGATATTGAGCAATACATCGGAGATAACAAATACTGCGGTTGGTCAGTATAATGCTTTCTCGTCAGCCGTGGAGCTGAGAGACGGCAGTCTCGCTCCCCTTATCAATATATACAATGATAATCGGCTTGTGGATGAAGGCATGATCGCCATAGCTGGACCTATCGACACCGATAATCTCGCCGCGATGGATCCGCGGATCTCCTTCGACCACGTGTTTTGCCAGTTGACTTGGAATATTACGGTGGATGCCAGTGTTCCTGAGACGATCGGCTTGGTGAGGGCAGGCTTTTATCCTCGCACGGAGACTGGGCAGATGCGATTCAAGAGTTATGTCAACGGCGATATAGGACTGTCGGAACTATATGTTCCTACTGACAGATATAATTCTGGTGGGGGAAATGGGCAGCCTGGAACGCCAGGCGGGGGAGGTTACTTTAACGAAATTAGAAGCTATACTCCTCCAAGAGACAACACTTTCATCACTCCTGCGAATTGGTCGCCCAATGCCGAGTTCTCCCAGTCCGTCTGCTTCCAGAAACCCTCGCCCTTAGCATGGGGATCTGGTTACCCCGCTATGAAGATAGCCATCGACAGCCTGACCATCAATAACCCATCGGGCAACGTCACCTATCAAGACCAGGAGATCACTTTGACGGGGCCGGACAACTTTGTAAACGGCAAGGAGTATACCGTAAACAGCCGGATTACGAAGCGGTTGACTTGGGCGACGTCGAATATCTACTGGGACGGCACTAAACTGACATTCGACGCGGACGCCGTCAATGGCGGAGGCGTTGTCGCGGGCCGAGTTCCTTCTGCCACTACGGACAGCAGCCCTTATTATCAAGGGGTGTACTTTAAGTGGGGGTCGTTGGTGGGAATTGCTCCTGTGGGACCTGTCACAAATCCATCCGCGGGATATATTTCAATATTCGACGATAGAACCCACGTTTATCTCCCAACCACAAACGAGGCAGGATATAATTCCAGCTATGAGGATGGACATATAGAAAGTGGGCTTTTTACGGATATCCCTGCTCCTCCATTTTCTGTTTTGCCCGCTTACGGCTCTTTTACCGGTCGAACGATGAAGGACGCGGGAACGGGAATCTGGTATGGCGATATTTGCGCATACATTACTAATGGAATATGGCACATGCCCACTTCGAAGGAAGTCTTTGGTGGCAGTTCCGACACAGACTTCTTGTCACCAACGGTACCGACTGGAGAGGGTTGGTGGGAGCCAAACCCGACAGGCTGGACTCTCGTTTCTCCTCCAGACGACGCGACCTCGTGGGCGGGTAGGTTTGTTTTCACCCTTACCAACAATGTACTCAAGCATAAGAACAAATGGGGACAAACGGTGACCTTTGTGCCCGCAGGTGTGCGTACTACCGCAGGTGTAACACATGCGGAAAATCAAGAGTATACGGCGGGCCAGTCTGGATGGTATACTTTGTCCACTTCTCCTTCTCTGATGGATTTTGCTATGGAAGAAGTAATGCTTCGTAGTGTGCCAGACAGAAACCAAGCAAAACCCGTCCGTTGCGTCAAATAACCCCTACCATCAATCCCCCAGCGACAACGCCTCTTTATTCCTTTAGATAGAGCTTCTTCCGTAGCGGGTGAGCCTGGCATTCCGCCTCGCCCACCCGCTTCAGGAGCCTCACACTCTCACCGGGGGCATGGGCGCGTCCGTCCGCCGTGCCGAATAACGCATTAATTCCTTTTTCCCAACCAACACAACCTTTATTCTCTTTTTAAAAATTCTCTTTCACCGCGAATGAGCCTGGCCTCGAAAGCTTCGGCTCATTCGCTTTTTAGCGCGGTATTATCCAGCCCGGAATATTTCCCGGGCGAGGGAGCCAATCCGCACGCCCCATTGCCCGAAGGGCGGAGGGGAGGGAGTTTCCTCGCGTCCGTTATTTCACACTGCGAAATATTGTCATCAAGCATTCCTGGTTATACATGAAAAAAGCATGTTTTTTATCCTTAAAATACTTGCTAAATCAAATCCTTTTGCTAACTTTGCAAGCAAAGAGATCAAGAGGTGACTATTTGTGAATCTCCAAGAAAAAGGTGGCTCGAAGCGGGTCGCGTTTTTCTTCCCTGAAACGGGTGGATTCGCGGATGGCGCATCTCGAAATCTCCAGAAAATATCGAAACGACAAGCTACTGTTGCTTATACTTGTGTCCCACGTAGGATATGGCTTAGTATCTGACTACCATTCGATTGACATCGAAACACGCAAGATAGAAAACACAGGCCGGCCCGTATTCCCTATTTTCGACTGTGTGTATTAATTCGAAGGGTGAACGACGGCGGGTTCCTCTTCTTGCGATTCCGCCGGAACTACTTTTATCCTGTAAAAAATATTATGGAGGAATTAAAAGTTATCAGTTTGTCCCGAATGAACAACGCCGCGCACCACAACTTTCATTTGGACATGTTGACCATCATCAAGGCCGACAAAACAGTGTGCGCACAAGCAGCCAAACAGCTGCAAGTTTACGAACAAGCCTTCGAGGCCGAAGAGTTGGCGCGCTCCATCTCGCGGAAGAGCTTCTTCACGGACGCGATTGCCCAAGGCGACAAGGAGCGCGACGCGCTCTACCGCACGCTACAGAGCAACGTGAAGAACTTCTCGAAGCTGAACGACCCCACCACGCAAAACGCGTGCAAGCTCCTGACGCAAGCCCTGAAGGACTATAGCGTCGACGCGGACAACCAGCTCAGCATCGAGACCGGAGGGCTGGTCAGCCTGCTCAACGACCTTCGCGGCAAGTACAAAGACGAAGTGGAGGCGCTCTCGCTGACACACACCGTGAACCTGCTGTACGAGGCCAACGAGAAAGTGCGTCTCATCATGCTCGCCCGCAACAAGGAAGCCGGCGGTAAGCCCGCGGGCGCCATGCGGAACGCCCGCGTCATCCTCGACAAGGCGTATATCGCTTTCGCCAAGTACCTCAACGCCAGCGTGCTGATGGAGGAGACCGACATCTACGACCCGTGCATCATCCAGATGAACGCCACCATCAAGTACTACGCCGAAAATATCCTGAGGCTGAAGCCGTCCACTCTCGCCGACAAGAATGGAAACGGGGAGTTGCCCGCCCCCATCTCGCCCACGCCTCCCGGCACCGGGAATACTCCTGGCGAAAGCAAGCCCGGCGACGAAGAGATCCCCGATCCCATCGCCCCGCCCAGCACTCCGCCCGGCGGAGGTTCTTCCGGAGCTGGCGACGAATATCTCCCGGATCCATTGTCGTAGGGTCCCACGCCGCGACCGGCGTCTGAATTGAAGGAGTGAACGGAGCAGGCATACACCAGATGCCGCTTCGTTCACTTTTTCTTTCGCCCCCTCTCTCTGTCCTTGATAACCATGCGCCCACGGGAGCCGGCGCCTTCCCGGAAACAACAAATATATTGGGATTGTGTCTATTTGTGTGCCAATTATAGCTATATTTGCACAACTTAATCGTTTGTTTCCATGGATATAAAGGATAAGATCGAATATATCGTAATCGTAATCGGAGAATTTGCCCGTGTACACAGGCTCTCCTTGCAGCAAGCGTACCGTTATCTGAAAAAATATCGCGGCATAGATTTTTTAGATAAAGGATATGCGGTGGAGCACCTCTTTTCTATTGAAGATGCGGTGGACGATGTCACTGACTATTGTAGGAGGCAAGAAAACGTTGGAATATAAATCTTCGGAAAAATTGCATGAATATGATGTTGTCATCGGCCCCATAGCCGATGATAAAGTGGGAGTACAGCTTTTTCGTTATATGAAAGATTATATAGATCTTGCGACACTGCTAAAGAAGCTGCGCTATATACGGATTACGGCTCAATATTATTTTGGCACGGAGCGTGCCGTCAGATTACTTCGAAGATTATGACGAATGACGAGCAATTCCTAATCGACAGCATTACTACAGAGTTGGTAATCCTGGTCATGGAGGATTTTCACTATGGCTTGGAAGATAGTATGGATAAGGTTTATACATCCGACACTTACGCCAAGCTGGTAGATGTCCGCACCAATCTCTACACTCAAAGCCCATTATATATTTACGACATGCTTAAAGAGGAGTATGGCTGTAGGATGGATTAATTGATTCTCATGCCTGCATCAAACTTGCCCTCCCCCTCCGCTTGTTCTTCATAGAGCCAGCCTTCCACACCCCTCCGCATCCGCTTGCTCCATGAAATTCATCGACTAAAGTTATAGCTCGCTATAAAAAATCAACCGAATAGGTACGAATTTTGACCAAATAGGCCACAATTTTTGCAGCTCATCCGTTTAGCAAGAAAAGCGCGGTTTGGAGATATATGATATTGGGCTATCTTTGCGCAGACAAGTGCGTTACGAGATAAGCAACAAAGAGAAGTTGATAACTGCTATTGGTTGTTGTTCGTGGCTTTGAACTAATAAAATGAAAAGAATGAATCAATATGGCGAAGAAGATTGGTGATGGCAAGAAAAGCCTTGTAAGGGAAATGGCTGCAGCTGCCCCTGAGCGGGGCGCAGAATATGGAGAGCATGAATACTTTAATAGCATTCTTCAGGCAAGAACGAATGCTATTAGTCATTATACACTGATTTCGAAAGAAAAAGGGAATTCCCAATATATCTCCTGCTTAGATTTTGGTTCTATGTTCACGGTCTCATCCTGCAATATAATTGAAGATATATGCAAGCATCCAAATAAAGACAAAGTACGTTTGGTCCTTACCACTAAAGAAATCGAAGAAAATGTGAAGAATCCTTCCTGGAAAGACACGAATCGCATATATATAATAATCAAAATTGTAGTTGGCGAGAATTATTCAGTCCCATCGTATAGATGCAGTGATGAGGGATACACTTGCATAATACGTACCAATATAATGAATTTGGAGGCAGTAATGCTGGACTTATTAATAGATATAGGAGTAGGATATGCTGTTTTATCGAAGCCCACTTTTGTTTCATGTAGGAATTTTATTATGTCACAGATTAGTAGAGAGAAACTGTGCTTCATGATGAACAGCAAAGATAAATATCAAATTAATAATGACGCATTAACCTCCACAGAAGGATACTGCTCTTTTAGCTCTTTCTTTCGCACGTTGAACGTGGAGTATGATCTGATTGAGATACAAAGGCTGTGGCAAGATTTCTTTTTCTCATTAACACATGAACAAATAATTTCGATAGCTACCGCCGAAGAACTTGTGCCACATTTGGAAAAAGGGCAATTAAACAGGAGGTCTTTCATGAGGAGATTTAATGAGACATGTCGTGAAAACGGATTTTACGTTTGCATTCAATTAATAAAAAGCCCTATTGACATGTCTAATGCATCAACAATAAAGCAGGCTATAAAAAGAGCCTTTAAACGCAAGCGGCTTAATTCATGCGTATTTATTAATATAAATGATTATGGATCGGATTATGGATTAATAAAAGAAATTCCCCAGGATATGATTAGGGTATGCAAATTTGAACTAATAAAAGAATAATAATGATGAAATTCATTGCGTATATTGATTTATTGGGAATAAAAGATATGGCAAAGTATAGTGTGGTAAAATACACGGATGTCATTCATACTTTCACAGCAGCATTGTCTAACTGCCAATGCTGCTCGGATAGTAATAAATCGTACAATAAAAACAAGGTGTACTATTTCTCCGATTCTGCTCTAATGTATTATGAAAAAATAGAGGACCTATTCGACTATCTAATCAGATTACGGACGAAATTGTTCATAAACGATCCACCAATAGTCTTTACGGCAGCAATTGGAATTAATAGTAAGGATACTATCCCTATCAAGGTTCAGAATAGGAAGTGTGTTGCAGGAATTTCCTTCAGTGATGAAAATGCATGCAATGTTTATATTTTGCAGAATAATTTTAAGGGTATTGGGATTTTTATTAGCAATGACGCATTTAACACATGCAGTGAAGAGACAAAAGAGAAGTATATTTCCGAATCATTCTATTTTCCTACCATTACAACTCAAGGTCCTGTATGCTATCATGATTTAAAATTTCCATATACTGACTTGGCCTATACAACAGTCTTTGACGCTATTTTAAAGAGATATCATAGTGCGGATCTTAAAAATAGAAAATATGGGCGCTTCTATTTATCTTTTTTTGCCAATTGGATAAAAAGCGATATATCTTATCATAGAGATGATGGGGATTTTACATACTATTCATATATTATTGCCAAGAATAGCTATATTATTGATCGGCTTAGGAAACATGCTTATAAGTTTGATAACTTAATATTCTTTATCTTGAACGATCTCTTTAATCTCATCAGGGATGATTCTAATGCGCCTAATGTGCGGGATAAAATAACGGAAGTTATGAATTTCATCACGTCGGAATCAAGTATAAAAAAATGCTCTAATGATATATCGCAAATACCAGATACTATTTTATCAGACACAAACAGAGAAGATTTTATATGTAGTCTGCAAGAAATAGGTGAAGGTAAACAGAGGGAGCGGAATACGAATAAAAATGGGGGAGCAAAATAGGAGAGAAGAGCATGATAATGAAAGCGTCAACAAATGGAATTGAAATGTCTACGGACCGTTATTTAACAGATAATGCCACAGGATTGTTTTTTCTGATGAATGCGCTAATTCTCATCAAGTTAGATGTTTTTCCTGATTTATCCGCTAAGCTCCTTTACACTAATACGTATTTGAACGTTTTTGGCGGAGTGATACTCTTTCTGTCCTCAACAGCTATTGGGTTGATTATAAGTACATTCAGTTATTTAATACTTGAATGGATATATATAGGATTCGAATATCTCTGGTGGCGATTAAAGTGGCCGCTATTCCCTATTCAATTTAAAAAAGAGTTTAAGACAATGGTTGATAGTAGGACTTTGTTCGCAAATATCATTGGAAAGGAAAGAGTGAAATATGGCAATTGGCATTATGTGCTGGTTATGGCCGAAGAAGAACTTATTGAAAGCAAAATAAATATCGATCGTTTTCTTCTCCAAAGAGGAATAAGGGTGCTTCTTAGAAATATATCTTTCATCTTACTAATCGATCTTATCATTCTATTACTATATACAAATACGGATTGTTGCCTTATGATTGGGGTATCTATTGCGATGTTTATATTCATGCTTGTAGCTGGATATATAGGCTTCTTTGCAAATGTTGGACTAATGAACATATATAAACTTTATAAAAGAAGGGAAACTTAATAAAATTCATCATTTAGTCTTCTATAGATAGCATTGACAATAATATTATGATTAGCGCTTATCGTGCAAAAGCAAAAGAGGCGTTAATAGTATTTTTCAATACCCCCAAATCCGGCTATTATTTTGTTTTCCCTTGTTTTGTTGATGAAGTGTTTTAATCGTTTTTCGTATTCTTCCGGCCGTATCTTCGCCGCCTCAATGTATGCAATTCTAATACGTTTATATGCGTCGGAGAAGTGCTGATAGTTTTCCCATACGATGCTATCTTCTTTCAATCGGCCGATGATGTCATCCGGGAAGATGAAAGGGATGGAGAGTACCTTTCGTATTTTATCCTCAAACCTTTGGTGTACCATTTTGTTCTCAAGAAGATATTTCAACCTTTCTTTATTGGATTGAGAGTATGTGCTTTTAGCGTTTCTCGGAGTGAAGCGCTGAATTTTGCGCGCTTTATCCAGTGATTTTATCGTGCTGTCAATCCATTCAAAACAGAGCGCTTCCTCTACCGCATCATTGTAAGAGATACTTTTCTTATCTGATGATTTTAAGTGAAATACAAACCATATTTCCTTACTGGTGTCAAAGTTGTCCATTAACCACTTCCGCCAATCGCTTCGAGTTTCAAAATACTTTATTTCTATTGACATAACAGATTATTTTATACGTTTCTTCTTGCAAGTCCCACGATTTTGCCCACGTTTCAGGCGTGCCGTTTCGCTGTTCGCCACCGCCTCTGCGCCGGCATCATCCGAAAGGATACGGTGCAAAGATGGGGGAAAAGGCGGAATTGGGCAAGGGAAAGAAGGAAAAACTGTCTGAAGATTAGAAATAAAGCTGTAATTTCGCAGAATAAACTAATAAACGCGCAGCGCGATAAACTAATATTAGCGCAGCGTAATAAACGAGTGAATAATGGCAAGCATACAAGAACGATTAGCCGATTCTTTGGCTGTATTGAAGCAATTCCAGAATAGGGATGGATTAGCGGTAATAAGAACCGCGTCTATCTCACGAGCGCACCTGTCTCGCTTGGTTCAGAGCGGATTTCTGCAAGAAGTGATGAAAGGGTGGTATATCTCGTCACGCCCTGACACTGCGCCGGGCGATACGACAAACTGGTACACATCTTATTGGCACTTCATTCGGTACAATTAAAAGGTTGATGATGTCGTTTGATTTGCCTATCAAGTCTTATTTAAATTCAATTCGGTACAATTAAATGCGGAAGTCACTGAATTGCAGACGAATTTAGCGAGAGGAAATCCCCTGTGTCCTGAAAAAAGCCGAGACGCTACAATGTTTCATGGATTATTTTATCTCTTTGTTTGCGGAAGTTCCAGAGATAATTCCCTAATTTTGTGCCGTGAACCCTCAACCGTTGATTTAATATGAGATATTTAGACCCTAAAGCGGATATGATATTCAAGCTGGTGTTCGGTGAG
>JAISIZ010000070.1 GCA_031261785.1 Mediterranea sp. (in: CFB group bacteria) | reverse complement strand
AAGAGAATATTTAGGCACGGATTACACGGATTCCGCAGCATTGTGTTCTGGAAAAGACTGCGTAATCCGTGTAATCCGTGCCTAAAAGAAAGCCGCTCCGATTTATGATACAGCCTCGTGCGTTTGGCGATGATTTCGCTTAGATCAGCTCGATGCTGCGCTTCACGAAGTTGTTCAGCGCCTCGCCTTTCAACATGCTGTTTTGCAGCAAGGCCAGGTCGATGAGTTGCCGAACTACTTTATTGCCTGCGGCATAGTTGGCGAAGCGGGCTTCTTTCTGCCCTTTCAGCTCGTCCCACTTCTTGTCCAGCTCGTCCGCCCTGTCCTTGTCGGCGGTGGGGATCTCTTCGTCTTTCTTGCCTTTCCGCTTGTCCCGCAATTCGTCGCGCTCCTTGCCCACGCTTTCCATTTCGGCCTGTATGGGGGCTACTTCGGCTTGGCAAGCGGTCTGCTCGTCGGCAAGCACCTGCTTGATGAGCTTGTGGTCGGAGTTGAGTATGAGGTTGAACATGTCGGGCATCTCGCCGTAGAAGCTCATGCCGGCTTGTATGTTGGCCATCTCCTTCATGCGGCGCATGTACTCGCTCTGGGTGATGATGACCGGTGCGGCGTTCTCGCCCAAGGCTTGCGTCTCGACGTGGAATTCTACCTTGTTGATCGTGGGGAGCTGGCTCTTGAACGCCGTGGCGATGGCCTCTTGCTGGTCGCTCGCCAAGGCTTCGCCCTTGATGTCATCCTTCACGATGAGACGGTCGATGACGTCGCCGTCCACACGGGTGAAGCGCGACTTTTCCAGCTTCTGCTCCAGCATGCTGACTACGGCGATGTCCAATTGCCCGTCCATGAGCAACACGCTGTAACCTTTGTTGGAAGCGGCTTCGATGTAGCTGTATTGCTCGTCCTTGTTGTTGGCGTAGAGGTAGATGAGGTTGCCTTCCTTGTCGGTCTGGCTGTCCTTGATCAAGCTCTGGTACTCATCGAAGGTGTAGTGCTTGCCGTCGGTGTCGGTGAAGAGGGTGAAGCCTTTGGCCTTGTCGTAGAAATCCTCTTGGGTGAGCATGCCATAGTTGATGAATATCTTGAGGTCGTTCCATTTCTCCTCAAATTGCTTCCGATCGTTCTTGAAGATGGCTTGCAGGCGGTCGGATACCTTCTTGGTGATGTACGTGGAGATCTTCTTCACGTTCGAATCGCTTTGCAGGTAGGAACGCGACACGTTGAGCGGAATGTCGGGTGAATCGATGACACCATGTAGCAGCGTGAGGAAGTCGGGCACGATGCCTTCCACGGAATCGGTCACGTACACCTGGTTGGAGTAGAGCTGTATCTTGTTCTTGTTCAGCTCGATGTTGCTTTTCACCTTGGGGAAGTAAAGGATACCGGTGAGATGGAACGGATAGTCGACGTTGAGGTGTATCCAGAAAAGCGGCTCGTCGGACATGGGATAGAGCTTGTTGTAGAAGTCGATGTAATCCTCATCCTTCAGGTCGGCGGGCTTGCGTGTCCAAAGGGGCGTGGTGTCGTTGACGATGTTGTCCTCGTCGGTCTCCACCTGTTTCCCGTCTTTCCAGTCTTTCTTCTTGCCGAACGCGATGGATACGGGCAGGAATCCGCAGTATTTCTTCAGCAACTCGCTGACGCGATGCTCTTCGAGGAACTCTTTGCTGTCGTCGTCGATGTAGAGAATGATGTCCGATCCGCGATCGGCTTTCTCCACCTCTTCGAGGGTAAACTCGGGGCTGCCGTCGCATGTCCACTTCACCGCTTGCGCCCCTTCCTGGTACGACTTGGTCACTATCTCCACCTTTTTGGCCACCATGAAGGCCGAGTAGAAACCCAGTCCAAAGTGCCCGATGATGGCATTGGCGTCGTTCTTGTACTTCTCGAGGAAGTCGTTGGCTCCCGAGAAGGCTATCTGGTTGATGTACTTCTCGATCTCCTCGGCGGTGAGGCCGATACCGCGGTCGGAGATGGTGATGGTCTCCTTGCCGAGGCTGACGTGTATGGTGAGGTCGCCCAGCTCACCCTTGAATTCGCCGATGGAAGCCAGCGTGTTCAGTTTCTGGGTGGCATCTACGGCGTTGGACACCAACTCGCGGAGAAAGATCTCGTGATCGCTGTACAGGAACTTTTTGATGATTGGGAAGATGTTCTCTGTGGTAACCCCAATGTTTCCTTTCTGCATAATTCTATTTTATTTTTTATGGTTTATCCTTTGTTCTATCCGTCGCGCCTCTAAGTGGCCTCTTCGGCACGGCAGGCGGCACCTGCCAAAGACGTGCGTTTTCGTGTTCCCGAGGGAACAAAAAAAATGCCAGCCCCGAAGGGCTGACATTCTGGCATACTCCCATGCCGCTTTATTCTTGTGATACGGCCACTTTCATCTCGAGTTTCGTCTTGCTCTCGTCGAGAGAGACCCGAATCTCGTCGCCCTCCTTCAAGGTGGCGTTGACGATAAGCTCGGCCAAACCATCTTCCAAATGTGTCTGGATGGAACGTCGCAACGGACGGGCGCCGAACTGCACGTCGTATCCTTCCTTGCCGACAAACTCCTTGGCTTCCTGGTCGATAGTGAGCTTGTAACCGAGCGATTCCATGCGGCTGTACAGACCCTTGAGTTCGATGTCGACGATCTTCGTGACAGCCTCCAGGGAGAGCTGGTCGAACATGATGACCTCGTCCACACGATTGAGGAACTCGGGCGCGAACGATTTGTTCAATGCCTTTTGTATCACGCCCCGAGAGTACTCCTTATCGTCCAGGCGGTTCTGCGTGGCGAATCCCACGCCTCTGCCGAACTCCTTGAGCTGGCGGGTGCCAATGTTGGAGGTCATGATGATGACCGTATTCTTGAAATCTACCGTCTTGCCGTAACTGTCGGTCAGTCGCCCTTCGTCCATCACTTGGAGCAAGATGTTGAATATGTCGGGATGCGCCTTCTCTATCTCGTCGAGCAGGACGATGGAGTAGGGCTTGCGGCGCACGCGTTCGGTGAGCTGTCCGCCCTCCTCGTAACCCACGTATCCCGGAGGCGCTCCTACCAGGCGGGAGACGGTGAACTTATCCATGAACTCGCTCATGTCGATGCGGATGAGCGCGTCGGTAGAGCCGAACATATACTTTGCCAGCTGCTGCGCCAGGTAGGTCTTTCCCACACCGGTAGGTCCCAGGAACATGAACGTCCCGATGGGGCGATTGGGATCCTTCAATCCCACACGGCTGCGCAGGATGGCTTTCGTGAGCTTCTCGATGGCGTTGTCCTGGGCGATGACCTTGGATTGCAGCTCCTCTTTCATCCCGGCCAACTTCACGCTCTCGGCCAATGCCATGCGCTGTACGGGAACACCCGACATCATGGATACCACGTTGGATATCTCGTCGACGTCGACCACCTGCCGGTTCTCTTTCAGTCCGGCTTCCCAGTTGGATTTCATTTGGTCGAGCCGGTTCGTGTACTCCTTCTCCTTGTCACGGAAGCTGGCGGCCAGCTCGAAGTTCTGCGATTTCACCGCTTCGTTTTTTCTGGCTTTCAGCTCTTCGATAAGGTTTTCCTGATCCTCAATCTCCTTGGGCACGCTGATGTTGGTCAGGTGCATCCGCGAGCCGGCCTCGTCCAAGGCGTCGATGGCCTTGTCGGGGAAGTTACGGTCGGTGATGTACCGGTCGGTCAGCTTCACGCATGCCTCCAAAGCTTCTTCGGTATAGATCACGTTGTGGTGGTCTTCGTACCGACCTTTTATATTGCGCAGGATTTGCAGCGTCTCGTCGGCCGTGGTAGGCTCCACGATAATCTTCTGGAAACGGCGTTCCAACGCTCCGTCCTTTTCGATACTCTTGCGGTATTCGTCGAGGGTGGTGGCCCCGACGCATTGTATCTCGCCGCGCGCCAACGCCGGCTTCAGCATATTGGCCGCGTCCATCGATCCGGCTGCCGAACCGGCGCCGATGATGGTATGGATCTCGTCGACGAAGAGGATGATATTGGGATTGCGTTGCAATTCATTGAGCATGGAACGGACGCGTTCCTCGAACTGTCCGCGGTACTTGGTGCCGGCTACCATGCCTGCCATGTCGAGGGCGACCACTCGTTTGTCGAAGAGGGTACGCGACACTTTTTTCTGCACGATGCGCAGCGCCAGACCTTCGACGATGGCCGACTTGCCCACGCCCGGTTCACCTATTAATATAGGATTGTTCTTTTTGCGACGGCCGAGGATTTGCGCCAGACGCTCGATTTCGCGCTCACGTCCCACTACGGGGTCGAGCTTTCCCTCTTCCGCCGCCTTGGTCATGTCCGTGCCGAAGTTGTCGAGCATGGGCGTGTCGTTGGCCGGACGTCTCGAGGTCGTTTGCGCCTGCTGTCCACCGGTATGCCCGCCGTCGCCCGGGCGACGCGACGTCATGTTATCATCTTCCTCATCGTCTTCCTCTTCCGGATAGCCCATCCCGGCACTGATGTCAGGCTGTAAGCTGGCTTCCTTGAGCACTTTATCGTAAGTTACGTCGTTAGCTTCCAAGATAGAGGAGGCCATGTTGTTGTCGTCGCGCAGGATAGCCAGCAACATGTGTTCGGCACCTACGGTTTCGCTCTTTAGTCCGCGTGCCTCGAGCAGGCACAGCTTCATGATTTTGGCAGCCCTGTCCGACAAGGGTATCTCCGCGTTGGGGAGAAGCATATCGTCGGCATCTATCAATGCCAGTCGCTCTATTTGTTGCTTCACGGCCGATAGGTCGGTACGCAACTTGGATAAGATGTCGATAGCTTTCCCCTCACCATCACGGAGTATTCCCAGAAGCAAATGTTCTGGGCCAATATAGCTATTTCTCAGCCTGTTAGCTTCTTCCTTGCTATATGCGAGAATGTCGGAAACCTTCTGTGAGAATTGACTGTTCATACTTCTTTCCTTTCCTTACTATGGCGTTATTTATGGGGCAAATATACGGATTATAATTAGCAACATCACGCATATTCACATTTTTTCTACATTACATCTACAAATGGCGTGCCAAAATGTTCAATAGCGACACGGACTAATTCGATTAGAAGAGTAAAACACAGGGTAGGGACGACGTATTTATTGTGCAAACTGGTTAAACTTTATCATTTTCATCTAACTTTCTCTCCAAAAATCTTTCGTATATCGGAGAAAAGCAGTACTTTAGCGTGGTTTTTTACAAACCACGAGATGTATAATTAATAATCATTTTAAATGCTTGAGCAAGACAGAATTATAAAGATTAACATCGAGGAGGAAATGAAGTCATCGTACATTGACTACTCCATGTCGGTCATCGTCTCGCGTGCCCTGCCTGATGTACGCGATGGCTTCAAACCAGTTCACCGAAGAATCCTATACGGGATGATGGAGCTGGGAAATACTTCGGACAAACCTTATAAGAAATCGGCCAGAATTGTGGGAGAGGTGCTTGGAAAGTATCATCCTCATGGTGACTCGTCAGTCTATTACGCCATGGTACGTATGGCCCAAGAGTGGGCCATGCGCTATCCGTTGGTCGACGGACAGGGGAACTTCGGTTCCGTGGACGGCGACAGCCCCGCGGCTATGCGTTATACCGAAGCTCGCCTCAATAAGTTGGGAGAGGCCATGATGGACGACCTGTATAAAGAAACTGTCGACTTCGAGCCAAATTTCGACAATACGTTGCAGGAGCCGACCGTGATGCCGACCCGCATCCCCAACCTGCTGATCAACGGGGCATCGGGTATAGCGGTAGGTATGGCTACTAACATGCCACCACACAATCTGTCGGAAGTGATAGACGCATGCGACGCGTACATCGACAATCCCGAAATCTCCGTGGAGGAACTGATGGAGTTCGTGAAAGCTCCCGATTTCCCGACCGGAGGATATATATATGGTATAAGCGGCGTGAAAGAGGCGTACCGGACCGGACGCGGCCGGGTAATCATGCGCGCGAAAGCCGAAATCGAATCGGGAACCACGCACGACAAGATCGTGGTGACAGAGATTCCCTACAACGTGAACAAGGCCGAGCTGATCAAGTATATCGCCGACCTTGTGAACGAGAAGAAAATAGACGGCATATCCAACGCCAACGATGAATCCGACCGCGAGGGCATGCGCATCGTCATCGACGTGAAGCGCGACGCCAACGCCAACGTGGTGCTCAACAAGCTCTACAAGATGACAGCCCTGCAAACATCGTTCAGCGTGAACAACGTGGCATTGGTACATGGCCGCCCCAAGACACTGAACCTGCGCGACCTGGTGAAACACTTCGTGGAACATCGCCACGAGGTGACTATCCGGCGCACGGAGTTCGACCTCCGCAAGGCCAGGGAACGCGCGCACATTCTCGAGGGTCTGATCATCGCTTCGGACAACATCGACGAAGTGGTTCATATCATCCGTGCGGCCAAGTCGCCCAACGACGCCATCAACGGCCTGATGGAACGATTCCAGCTTACCGAAATACAGGCGAGAGCCATTGTCGACATGCGCCTGCGCCAGCTCACCGGGCTGATGCAAGACCAATTGCATGCCGAGTACGAGGAGATCATGAAGCATATCGCTTATCTGGAAAGTATCTTGGCCGACGACGAAGTGTGCCGCAAGGTGATGAAGGACGAACTGCTCGAGGTGAAAACCAAGTATGGCGACGGACGCCGTTCCGAGATTGTCTACTCCTCCGAGGAATTCAATCCCGAAGATTTCTACGCCGACGACCAAATGATCATCACCATCTCGCACCTGGGATATATCAAGCGCACGCCGCTGGCCGACTTCCACGCGCAGAACCGGGGTGGGGTGGGATCCAAAGGCTCCGAGACTCGCGACGAAGACTTCGTGGAACATATCTATCCCGCCACGATGCACAACACCATGATGTTCTTCACCCAAAAAGGACGTTGCTACTGGCTGAAGGTGTACGAGATACCCGAAGGGACGAAAAATTCGAAGGGACGCGCCATCCAGAACCTGCTAAACATCGACTCCGACGACAACGTGACGGCATACCTGCGGGTGAAAAACCTAAGCGACACGGAGTACATCAACAGCCACTACGTGCTGTTCTGCACCAAGAAGGGCGTGATCAAGAAAACGTTGCTTGAGCAGTATTCACGCCCCCGCCAGAATGGCGTGAATGCCATCACTATCCGCGAGGACGACAGCGTCATCGAGGTTCGCATGACCAACGGAAACAACGAAATCATCATTGCCAACCGCAACGGACGGGCCATACGCTTCCATGAGGCGACCGTGCGCGTCATGGGACGAACGGCAACCGGCGTGCGTGGCATCAAGCTCGACGAGGATGGAGAGGACGAAGTTGTCGGGATGGTTTGCATCAAGGATCTCGAGACGGAGTCCATCATGGTCGTCTCCGAGAAGGGATACGGAAAACGCTCCGAGATAGAAGATTACCGCAAGACCAATCGGGGAGGAAAGGGCGTGAAGACCATGAACATCACCGAGAAAACGGGTAAGCTCGTGGCCATCAAGACCGTGACCGACGAGAACGACTTGATGATCATCAATAAATCGGGCATCACCATCCGTCTGAAGGTAGCCGACGTGCGCGTCATGGGACGTGCCACGCAAGGAGTACGCCTCATCAACCTCGAGAAAAAGAACGATCATATCGCCTCTGTCTGCAAAGTAATCACCGAATCCATGGAGGACGAAGTACCGACCGAAGAAGCCGAAGGAACGATTGTCAGCGACGACACCGACCTCCCGACCGCCGAAATAGACGATACCGATGTGGATACCGATGTTGAGGATACCGACGTGGATACCGACGCTGACGAGGCGGAAGAGTAATTCCCGAGAAGAGAAGAGAAGAGTAATTCCCGAGAATGAAAGTCAAGAAGAATATACAGTAGACATAATATTAATAACTAATCAAACAACAATCATGAAAAGAGTTTTATTTTCAATGGTTTTATTGGCGATAGCCAGCGTTTCTTTCGCCCAGATGAAGAGCGTGAAAGAGGCTAAGAATCTTGTTGGCGACCAAAAACCGAACTTTAAGCAAGCCGAACAGCTGATCAACGCGGCGATGGCCGATCCCGAGACGAAGGATATGCCCGAGACATGGGATGTGGCCGGCTTGATCCAGAAACGCTTCAACGAGGAGGAAACCAAGAACGCCTTCTTGAAGAAACCGTACGACACGCTGGGAACGTACAACAGCATCCTGAAGATGTACGAGTACTACCTGAAGTGTGACGAACTGGCGCAAATCCCCAACGAAAAGGGTAAAATCAAGAACAAGTTCCGCAAAGCCAACGCCGAAAGCATGATGAGCGAGCGTATGAACTTGATCAACGGAGGCATCCAGTTCTTCAATACCAACAAGAACGCCGAAGCCCTGAAGTTCTTCGGGACTTACGTTGAATCAGCGTCTTACCCCATGCTGGCCGACAAAGAACTGGCCAAGAACGACACACTTATCCCGCAAATCGCCTACTATGCCAGCTTGGCAGCCGACAGGGTGGGCGACAAGGATGCCATCATGAAGTACGCGCCCAAAGCCCTGACCGACAAAGATGGCGGCAAGTTCGCCATGCAGCTGCTGGCCGAAGCCTACAAATCGAAAGGAGACACGGCGATGTGGATCAAGTCGCTGGAAGAGGGCATCGTCAAGTTCCCAGACAACGATTATTTCTTCGCCAACCTGGTCGATTACTACAGTAGCTCCAACCAAGCCCCCAAGGCGATGGAGTTTGCCGACAAAATGTTGGCTTCCGACCCCCAAAACAAGCTTTATCTGTACGTGAAAGGCTACCTTTATCACAATATGAAGGAATACGACAACGCCATCGAATACTACAAGAAGGCTGTTGAAGCAGATCCCAACTACGCCGAAGCTTATTCCAACATGGGTTTGGTGTACCTGATGAAGGCGCAAGAGTTTGCGGACAAGTCAACCATGGACATCAACGACCCGAAGTACGCCGAGGAACAAGCAAACATCAAGAAACTCTACGAGGAAGCGAAGCCTTGCTACGAGAAAGCGCGCGACCTGAAGCCCGACCAACAGGATCTCTGGTTGCAAGGATTGTACCGTGTGTACTACAACCTGCAGATGGGACCCGAGTTCGAGGAGATCGACAAGCTGATGCCAAAATAAAACCATCGACCATTTTGATTAGAATTATATAATAAGTAGCCCGGTACAAACGCGTTTGTACCGGGCTATACTTTTTACGCGACGCATCCAAGTTGACAGACAGAAAGATCTGAAGGAGAAAGGACAGAAGAGAAGAAAGGACAGAAGAGAAAAATCTGAAGGAGAAAGGACAGAAGAGAAAAAGACGAAGGACACAGAGAGAAAGAGATGAAGGATATGAATAAAGTCGAAAAGAATATGGGTGAAGGGAAGAGAAATAGGGAAAGCATATAAAAACGCCAGATTCTTATTAAACATAACGGCCATTATACCAGAATGTAGGCTTCGATTTTTACGGGGATTTGAGCGCTTGCCCGAATTTCCGGCAATTCTCGCTACCGTGCATCGCAGGGTATTTGTGCGGGTTAGTTTAGTATTGTGCGTTGGTATTACGAAGAAGTATCGATAGATAAAAAAGCGGTGGCACAAAAAAACGAATAAGTAGCGTCGGGATTCGTCGTTAGACTTTGAAAGCGAGCTACTTATTCGTTTTTATTCTTTCAAGTTTCATTGCTGGATGTTTCTACGCTTGCGCAGCTTCACGAATCTGCTGCTTCGCGTTTTCTTCCGCTAAGATGTTGAGTGCCCGGTCCAGAACGGTTGAGTCATCCATGATCACAAGTCCGCCATCCGGACCCGGTTCGAAGTGGATGCCTACACTTTTTCCACTTTGAAAGTGGAATCCACCGAAGAAGTTCCGCACGGTATCGACATGCAGACCGAGTTCATCAGCAATTCTGTGAATGCTACCGTTAGGCAATGAGTCTTTAATTCTACGCAGTTCATTAAATGTAATTGCTCTCATGTCTCATAAATTTAAATAGTTAATACTTTAGAGATACGCTTATCACGCTATAAACTTAGATAAAAAAGCAGATAGTACAAACGATTTCCCGATATTTTTTTTCAATAGTGATAAAAAAGATTAAATGCGGATATTGGCTCTTCCTTCTCCCTTTGTCCAACAAGCCCGATGAACAGAGGGATACAGTCTGATTTTACACAAATATAGGGGAAAGGAGACGGCCGTGAATTGAAAAAAGACGGCCGTCAATTGTTCAGGAGACGGCCGTCAATTATTCAGGAGACGGCCGTGTTTTTCCTGTTTTCATATTACCTCGATGGAGGTTGCCGGTACCCAGCCGACCTTGCCATCCTCGAGGCTTATTTCTTTCCATTCTTTCATCGAATTGTCTTTGATGCTGACTTTACGTCCTTCGTGAAGGATGAAGAGTTCGGTACCGTTTTCGCTCGGAGTGCTCCGGACAGTAATGCTGGGAGGCATTACGATGGCCGCGTCGCGGTCGACGAGTTGTTTCTTTTGCTGCATGGCGAAGAGGTTGGCACAGATGGCGGCAAGCACGAAAACGATACCGCATATAAAGCTTACCTTCCTTACTATCACCTGTTTACCGAATATGTAGAGGGCGAGCGCGATGATGAAAAGGAGAAACGACGCGATGGCCCACGTAGCCCATCCGTCGACGCTGGTAGTGTTGATCAGCGCCTTGATCCAGCTCACGAAGAAGATGTCGGGTACAGATTCCACCTTGTCCACCGTCTTCGCCCGCGCTATCTCGAGGTTGGCTCTCACGTCGGCATTGCCCGGTTGCATCAGCAAGGCTCGTTCGTAATTGAGTATGGCTTTGGGTAGTTCGTCGTTCTTGTAGTAGCTATTGCCCAGGTTGTAGTATAGCTCGGGGGCTTCGCCGTGGCGCAGCAAGGCTTCGTATATTTGGATGGCCGCGGAGTAGTTCTCCTTGATATATGCCGAATCGGCGGCGGCCTTGGTGGTATCCGCGGGCTGGGCGGGCGTGTCCTGTCCCCAGCAAAGGGTCGACAGGGATATGAGTACGGAAAACAGTATCTTTTTCATGACGCAATCTATTCCAGAATGATTAATGTTTGATTGAATTTTCCATCTTGCTGATCGCCTCGATGGAGGCCGTGTACACCTTGTCCATGGCTTGATTCTCGTCGCCGGGAGCGAAGCGGGCGAATTCGCACTCGTTCAGCGCGTCGAGGAATTGCCGGATGGGTTCCTCCCCCACTCCACGCTCCTTGAGTTTCTCCTCAATGTTGTCTTTGGAGAGTCGCGAGACGGGGATATTGAGCTTGTCGCTGATGTATCCCCACAGGGCTTTGAGCACCTCGTCGTAGAACGGATCTTTCTTGTTTTCGGCGAGCAGCTTGCTTGCCAGCTTCATCCGTTTGATGGCGGTCTTGTTGGCTTTCTTGGTTTTCATCTTCGCCACGTTGGCGTTCTCGGCAGCCTGTTTGCGATAGAGAATGATGGCGGCGATGAGCAGCAAGGCCGGGATGAGGAACCACATCCAGTAGCCCGTGGTTCCGAAGAAGAAGCTGCCTCGGGGACGCGGCGTCACCTCGTTCTGCTTGATGAAACGAATATCCTGTCCCAGCACTTTGAGGTCTTCCTTGTTGGTGAAGTTGGCGATCACCTCTTGGGCGTTGCCGGCGCCTTTCTCCACGTTGATGGTATATTCTTCGGTCTTCAGCGTCTTGTAGGCTTTGGCGCGTACGTCGAAGTAGCTGAAGGTCACGCCCGGAATCTTGAACGTTCCCGGGGTTCGGGGGATGGCGAGGTATTCGATCACCTTGTTGCCCGTCAGCCCGTCGGCCGTCAGGCGTGTCTGGTTATTGTCGACCTTGGGGTCGTAGACGTCGAAGTCGGCGGGGAACTTAATCTCCGGATTGGACATGAGCTTCAGGTTACCCGTTCCCGAGATGACCAGCTTGATGGTGATGGCATCGTTGGTCTTCACCGATTTGTTGTTGATGGACGAGGAAATGTTGAACTCTCCCACCCCGCCGGTGTATCCTTCGGGTTTTCCCGTGGGGAGGGAGTTGACGTTGATGGTTATTTGGGGGGTTGACACGTTTTTCTTCATTCGTTCGAAAAGAGGTAGCCCGTTCAAGGCCGCGCTCCATTCATCCCTGCCCGGGATTCTCCGATTGATGGTGACTTCAAGGTTGGCCGGGTCGATGACGAGCTTGCCCACTTGCTGCGGAGAGAGGACGATCTGGGAGAGTACGCCTGCGTAGTAATTGCTTCCGTCGCGACGTTCGGGAACGAATTGCGTGTACGTGGACGATGGGATGTCTTGCCTCTGGAATCCCTTGAAATCAGGATATTTAAAGCTCGTTATCTCAAAGTTGTCGACGTCGGGCCGGATTCGGCTATATAGTTTGTAAGTCACCAGCAGCGGCTCCTGCTCGTACACGCTGGATTTGGAGACGGTGGCCGTGATGAACAAGTCTTGCGCGGAGATGCCCGAGGCGGCCGGGGCGTTTTGGCTACCACCTCCATGGGCACCTTGTCCCGTGTTGGAATCCGTTTGCTGGCGTTCGTCCGGCGGGAGCACCTTTATTTTCACCGAGTTCGACATAATCTGGGAGCCATTGGCCGTGATGGTGGTTCCCGGAATGGTAAATTCGCCCGCGGTCTTGGCCATCAGGACATAGGTGAAGGTGACGCTGCTGCTAACAGACCGGTTGCCATTGATGTTCTGCTCTATGTTTTGCTCCGAGCGTGATGGTCCGAATACGAGATCTATCCCTTTTATGACAGGTTCCTTGAACTCCTTGACCTCTCTCGTGTTCACGGTGTACAACAGCCTGAACTGGTCGCCCACCACCACGGTCTGTGGTGCCGTGGCGACAAACGTCACATTGTCGGCAAGCGCCATGCCCACGCATGCTATCCATGCGGTCAATACCACATAAAGTCTTCTCATCATTTGCTATGCTTCTATAATGGTTACCAATCTTTTTCCAACTGTCCTTGCCGCACCACTTGCATCCGCTTCTTCACCTTGTCCTGCACGTCCTTCTCGTCCTGCATGGCCGCGTTGAGCATTTGCTCGGCGTTTTCTTTCGACATTTGGTTCTGTTGCGGTTTGGATTGCTGCTGTTGCTGTTCCTTTTTATCTTCCTTTTTCTTCTCGTCGTCTTTCTTGTCCTTGTCCTGCTCTTTCTGGTCGTCCTTCTTATCCTTGTTGTCCTGCTGTTGCTGCTGGTCTTTCAGCATTTTCTGGGCCAAGGCGAGGTTGTAGCGGGTCTCGTCGTCGGTGGGGTCGTTGCGCAACGACATTTTGTAGGCATCCACCGCCTTGGCGTAGTCCCTGTTGCTCTGTTGGAGCACGCCGATGTTGCGGTATATCTGTCCCAGTTTCTTTTTGTCCTTCTCCATTTTGCTGGCGGTGGCATACTGTTCCATGGCGTCCTTGGCCTTGTTCTGCTGTGAGAGAGTCCGCCCGAGGTTGTACATGGCCACTGCCGATTGCGGGTTAGTCTCAATGGCCTTTCGGTAGTTCACTTCCGCTTCGGTGTAGACGGTGTCGTTGAACGACCGGTTCCCCTTGCGGATATACTCGCGTTCGGCTTTCTGCGCCATGGCGTTTGCCGATACCAGCAGGAAAGCGGCGATGGATAGGATGATGTATCTACTTCTTCTTCTTTTCATGCTCATGCCTATTTTTTGTTAGCGAACAGATGGATGTTCCTGAACAGCGGATTCTTCCGGTTCAGTATTAGCATCTCCACCAGCAGCAACACGAGGATGATCCAGGCTACGGCCTGGAACTGCTCGTCGTACTCGCTGTATATTTTCGATTCGACATCCGTCTTGGACATCTTGTTGACTTCTTGGTTGATGGCCTTCTGCGCGGCGTTGGAATTGTCCACCCTGGCGTAGATACCATTTCCTTCGTGCGCCAGTTCCTGACACATCGTTTCGTCCATACGGGTGACGACCACGTTGCCGTCTTTGTCACGGCGGAAGTCGTTGGTGTTGGGAATCGGAATCGGTGCCCCGTCGGGCAGTCCCACGCCGAGGACATTCACCTGTATGCCTTTCTTGGCGGCCGCCCGCGCGGCTTCCACCGCTCCCGGCTCATGATTCTCGCCGTCGGTGATGAGTATGATGGTACGCCCTACCCCCTCCTGCGGCGTAAAGCTGCGCACGGCCAGATCGATGGCCGTTCCGATGGCCGTGCCTTGCTTGGTGATCATCGAGGGCGAGATGGAGTTGAGGAACATTTTGGCCGACACGTAGTCGGTAGTGATAGGCAGTTGCGTGAAGGCGTCGCCGGCGAAGACCACCAGCCCTATCTTGTCGTTGTTCAGCTCGTCCACCAGTTTGGATACCAGCAACTTCGCCTTCTCCAGTCGGCTGGGCTGCACGTCCTCCGCCAGCATGGAGTTGGATATGTCGAGGGCGATGATCACCTCCACCCCTTTGCGCTTCACCGTCTCCAGCTTGGAGCCAAACTGTGGGCGGGCCAGCAGCACGGCAAACAGGCCGATGGCGACGAATACGATCCAGAACTTCACGTCGGGTCGGTACTTAGAGACGTCGGGCATCAGCCGCGCCATCAGCGTAGGATCGCCGAAGCTCTGTATGTTCTTCCTCCTCCTGTGGTTGGCGTAGAGGTAGAAGGCCGCTAAAAAGGGAAGTAGCAGCAACAGATACAAATATGTGGGTTCTCCAAAACGAAACATCTTCTTCTTTGTTTTTTTACGATTTACTAAACTTGCGCCGTCCTGACGGGTTTACGGAATCTTCCTCAGTATGGAGTTGCGCAGCGACACCTCCAGCAACACGCAGAGCAAGGCGGCGAGCGCGAACCATTTGTATTGCTCGTCGCGTCGGCTGTATTCCTTCACGGTGAGCTTGGTCTTCTCCAGCTTGTCTATCTCCTGATAGACCTCCTTCAGCTTCGAGGCGCTGGTGGCACGGAAATACTTTCCGTCTGTCAGGTTGGCTATCTGCGCCAGCAGTTGTTCGTCGATCTCCACCTTCTGGTCCACATATACGATGGAATTTCCTATTTGAAAAGGAGAAGGCGCCATTCCATTGGTCCCCGCCCCGACGGTATAGACACGTATGCCATACGTCTTGGCGATTTCGGCGGCGGTCAGCGGCGTGATGCTTCCCCTGTTGTTCACGCCGTCGGTCAGCAAGATAATCACTTTCGACTTCGCCTTGCTGTCCTTCAGGCGGCTGACGGCGTTGGCCAATCCCAGTCCGATGGCCGTTCCGTCTTCTATCCACCCACATTGTATGCTCTGCACCATGTTGAGAAGCACGCCATGGTCGGTGGTCAACGGGCATTGCGTAAACGCCTCGCCAGCGAAGAGCGTGAGGCCGATATTGTCGTTGGGGCGGCCGTTGATAAACTGCGCCACCACCTCCTTGGTAGCCTCCAGCCGGTTGGGAAGCAAATCTCTCGACAGCATGCTCGACGACACGTCGACAGCCAGCATGATGTCTATCCCCTCGATGTCGCTGTTCTGCCAGTTGTCGGTGGTCTGCGGCCGGGCAATGACGATGATGAGCAGCGCCAGCGCGATGACACGCAACGCGAACGGCAGGTGCAGCAAGTAGTTCTTGTAGCTTTTGGGCGTGCTCGCGTACACCCGGGCGTCCGAAATCTGAAGGGTGGCGTCACTCTTCTTATGCTTCAGGATATACCACACGATGTAGGGTATAAGGAGCAGCGACAAAAACAAATATCCAATATTGGCGAAAACCATTTCTTTCTGCTTACGTTTTAACTATTAACTTCTTCGAGGTAACATGGCCATATCGTGCCTCACGCCGATCACTTGAAGATGCCATACAGCTGTATACCTATATATATAAGGGAAGTGATGAGCGCCGCCGACAAGGCCAGCACCCCGACAGTGAGCCACGTCTTGACTTGCACGGAGCGTTTCTGCACGACCGTGATCTCCGTGGGTTGTTGTCGCTGTCCCTCTTCCACGAGTTGCTTTGTCTCGTTGATGAAGTCGATGGCGCTCACCAGATTGGCGTCGTTCTCGTTCATCAGCGGGTTGTGCTTGGCGAATTTCACCAAGTCGGCCGTCTGGAAGAGCGACTTCAAGTCGGCTATCGCTTCTTTATCGTTCGTCTCCAGCAACTTGTCGAGTATCTCGGTGGAGGTCATTTCCAGGGCATTGAAGCCGAATCGCTCCTTGATATAGGTGCGAATGGCGTCTGTAAGCTCCGTGTAGTACTGCTTCGACGCTCCTCTCTGCCACACACGCTCCATCTTGATACGCTCAATCTCCTTGAGCGCCACTTGGTAGGGAGGCAGTTTCGCGTCCACCTTTATCTTGCGGATGATGGGCTTGTTGTCGCGCAGTCGCACGATGAGATAGACGAGCGAGGCTCCCCATAGAATGACCAGGAAGGCGTTGGCAAACAGTCCGTACCAGTCCGACCAAGCGAACGGAGCCTCCATGATGCCTTTCTCGGGGAAGAAGTTCTCGGGATGCAGGGTATCCACCTGCACGGAGTACACCTTCAGCGCCAGCGCTTGCGACTTGTAGGGCTTGCCATCCACGCTGACCGGCATCGGGGGGAGATAGTATAGGGCCGAATCGAACGAGGTGATGGTGTACTTCCTGGCGATCAGCATCCGCTGCCGGTTGTTGAGGTACTGCGTGTCGGGCTTCGACACCTCCAGCACCTCCACGCCGCGCGTCAGCGTATCGGGATACGTGGGAAAGACGACGTTCTGCTTCGCGTCGGCCGACACTTGCAGCTGTATCTTCGCCTGCCCACCGATAAGTATCTGTAGCGAGTCGATCGTGGCGTCCACCGTGACCGCCTGGCTCCTGAGCTTACCCGTCGGCGACAGGCTTACCAATAATATAAGGAGAATGACGAGTTTGTTCATCTTCGGGATATTGCGTTAGTTTCGTTTGGCGAAGAGGTTCAGCAAAGCCTTCACGTAGTCTTGGTCGGTCCGTACCGACACGGCGTCGACATTGCTTTTCGTAAACGTCTCGGCCAGCTCCGCCTGTTTCTCTATCCACCAGTCGTGGTGCGCCCGGCGCACCGCCTTGGAGGAGGTATCTATCCATTGTTCGTGTCCGGTCTCCGCGTCCTTGATCCGCATGAGGCCGATGGAGGGGAGGTCGCTCACCCGCTTGTCGTACACTTGCAGGGCCACGACGTCGTGCTTCCGGTTGGCTATGGTGAGGGCGTTCTTGAAGCTCTCCCGGTCGATGAAGTCGGACAGCAGGAACGCCGTGCATCGCCTCTTCATGGCGTTGGTGAGGTACTCCAGCGCGAGGCGTATGTTGGTACGCCGGCTCTCGGCCTTGAAGTCCACCAGCTCCCTGATGATGTAGAGGATGTGCTTGCGTCCCTTCTTCGGGGGGATGAATTTCTCGATCCGGTCCGAGAAGAAGATGACGCCAATCTTGTCGTTGTTCTGTATGGCCGAGAAAGCCAGCGTGGCGGCGATCTCCGTCACCATGTCCTTCTTCATCTGCTTCACCGTACCGAATTCGAGGCTGCCCGACACGTCGACCAGCAGCATGACGGTAAGTTCCCGCTCCTCCTCGAACACCTTCACGTAGGGTCGGTTGAAGCGTGCCGTCACGTTCCAGTCGATGTCGCGCACGTCGTCGCCATACTGATACTCACGCACTTCCGAGAACGACATACCCCTGCCCTTGAAGGCCGAGTGGTATTGTCCCGCGAAGATGTTGCTCGACAATCCTCGTGTCTTGATCTCGATCTGGCGAACCTTTTTCAGTATCTCACTTGTTTCCATCTGGATTGTCGGGGCTTAGGGCACCTCTACCTTGTTCAGTATCTTGCTGATCATCTCGTCCGACGTCAGGTTGTTGGCCTCCGCCTCGTACGTCAGCCCGATGCGGTGCCGCAGCACGTCGTGGGCCACGGCGCGCACGTCTTCGGGAATCACGTATCCGCGCCGCTTGATGAAGGCGTATGTGCGGGCGGCCAGGGCCAGGTTGATGGACGCGCGGGGCGATCCGCCGAAGCCGATCATCTCTTTAAGCTCCTTGAGGTCGTACTTCTCCGGGGTGCGTGTGGCGAACACGATGTCCACGATGTAGCGTTCTATCTTCTCGTCGAGGTAGACTTGCCTCACCACCTTGCGGGCCTCGATAATCTCCTCGGCCTTCATGATGGGCTTCACGGCCAGCTTCTCTCCGCCGATGTTCTGGCGGATGATGAGTTTCTCCTCCTCGGGCTTGGGGTAATCGATGACCACCTTCATCATGAAGCGGTCCACCTGCGCCTCGGGTAGCGGATAGGTACCTTCCTGCTCGATGGGATTCTGGGTCGCCATCACCAGGAAAGGCTCCGGCAACGCGAATGTCTCCTTGCCTATGGTGACCTGCCGTTCCTGCATGGCTTCCAGCAACGCGCTCTGTACCTTGGCCGGCGCGCGGTTTATCTCGTCGGCCAGCACGAAGTTGGCGAAGACGGGGCCTTTCTGCACCTTGAACGTCTCGTCCTTCTGGCTGTACACCATGGTACCGATAACGTCGGCCGGCAGCAGGTCGGGCGTGAACTGCACGCGGCTATACTTGGCGTCGATTAGGGAAGCGAGCGTCTTGATGGCCAAGGTCTTGGCCAGCCCCGGAACACCTTCGAGCAGCACGTGTCCATCGGAGAGCAACCCGATGAGCAATGATTCCACCAAGTGTTTCTGTCCCACGATGACTTGGTCCATGCCCGTGGTCAGATTGGTAACGAAAGCACTTTGTCTTTCAATCCGCTCGTTCAGCTCGCGGATGTCTATTGATTCAGCCATAAATACTAACTATATTATTTTATTGTTTAAACCTCGAGTTAAATAGGCTCCCCCACCCTTCGTGCGGGTTTTTCTGTTTCGGCGTCCAAAAGTACGCCATATAATTAACGATTGCTACTAATATATATTAAAAAACGATGTGAAGTCTTTAGATTAAGATACTTTCATACGCTTTTGTACTTTGTTTATTGTTTCACAAGCTCGGGAATCTTGATGACTGTGCCAACAGGGACATTGTCGGGGTTCTTGATTACATCGAGATTATGCTTTACAAGGTAGGGCCACAACGCCTTCGTGCCGTAGAAGCGCAAGGCTACCCGCGTCAGCGTCTCTCCTTCCTTGATGGTGTATTCGCCTTTTGTTCCCACGATGACGCACGAGGTCGAATCGGCCGTAAATGCCTGGCGTTGAGGCGGGACTGGCGTCCGTTTGGGTGTCGTCACCGTGTCTTTCTTCACGAGGGTGTCGGTTGGCGCCACCGCGACGCTGTCGGGGAACGACGGTTTCGCGGGAGCCTCCGTTGGCGGCACGGCGGCGATGTTGTTGTCAGTTCCGGAGGAGAACATGTCGGGATGATACATATAATATATGGCTCCCCCGCAAAGCAAGAGGACGAGCAGTACGGCGATAAGCAAATAGATCGGTGAAGACGATTTCTTCTTCGCTTTCCCTTCATCTTTAAGTGGCTCATTTACCGCGTGATTATCCTCGCTGTCCTCTACACCTACTTTAATGTCGTTTTCCTCTTCTTCTCCTTCCTCCTCTGCCGCTTCTTCTCCTTCTTCTGCCGCTTCTTTTTCCGGCTCTTCCTCTTCCTTCGGCTCTTCGTCAGTCTCTTTTTCGATCGGGACAATCGCGACGGCGGCCTTTTCCTCTTCTATCGCCGGCTTCGTTGTCACGTCGTCGGCTTCCTCCTCGATGGTTTCTTCCGTCGTTTCTTCCTCTTCCTCCACGGGCACCTCGTCGGCGAAAGCGCCATCGTTCATCACCACGGCTTCGAAGCAGGCGAAAGGTTTGTTGATCGTGTCTCTCAGACTGGCATCGGGGATGAACGACACCTTCACGTGTTCCTTGATCTCGAAGCGTTCGCCGGTATTGATGTTGACGCTCTCCCTATTCTCCACCAGGATGAGCTTGAAGGTGCCCAGTCCTTTCACTTTTACGATCCGATCGTCCATCAAGGCGTTTTCGATGAGTGCGAAGAATCCCCTTACGAATTCATTGGCGTCCTTGGCCGTCATGCCGTGCCTGGCCGCCAACGCGCTCGCTAAGTCCTGGGCTGTAATCTTCTCATTCATAACGACGCGTGCCTTACTGGTTGAACTTTTCTTTCAACGTATTGCTCGGTTTATAGGAGAGCGCCAGTTTGGGAGGAAACAGCAATCGCTGTTTCGTGGCGGGGTTGACGGTGATGCGTTCCGCCCTCTTTCGTACCTCGAAGGCGCCGAAGCCCTGGATGGCTACCGTGTTTCCTTCCTCAAGCTCCTTCGTCATTTCCGAGAGGAGCGATCGTATCAGTTCCGATGTGTCCTTGATGGTATATCCCAAGCGGATGCCCAGTTCGGACGTAAATTCCTTATTGTTCATATCCACTACGTTTATCTACTTACACGTTTTAACTTTAGCGAGTATTCAAGTTAGGAGTTGACAAGCCAACGAACAGAAGGCCTGAAAAACCTGAAAGATTAGTGATGAGCGAAGCGCTGGATGAGTGCCCTGAAAGGGCTGAAAGATTAGCGATGAGCGAACCGCTGGATGAGTGCCCTGAAAGGGCTGAAAGATTAGCGATGAGCGAACTGCTGGATGAGTGCCCTGAAAGGGCTGAAAGGTGGCTGAAAGCCTTTGCCTGAAAGGCTCTTAACCCAGCCCAACGCAGAGCGAGGAACGAGCGGCACGTTGGGTTTCCAAAGCGCATATCACGTTGCGCCCTGTAAGGGCAGCTTATCTCTTCGCCGCAAATCATGAGGGATAAGCTGGGCTTACAGCCCGCAACGTTATACTCCCGCAGGAACCCAACGCGTCGCTTCGCTCTGCGTTGGGCTGGGTTAAGAGCCTTACAGGCAAAGGCTTTCAGCCACCTTTCAGCCCTTTCAGGGCATCTTGCCGAGTGATTGGTCAACTTTGCTAAATCCATACCATAGTACTCGCGAAAGTTCAATAATCTATTCTAAACACGGTTTCGCGTACAAATCGAAATCGTCGGCGTCCGTCACCTCCACGAGGTAGAAGTCCCCGATCCGCAGCTCCCCGTCGCCCGCGCTTATCAGCACCTCGGGGTCCACCTCGGGCGAGTCGAACTCCGTGCGGCCGATGTAGTAGTCGCCTTCGCGCCGGTCGACGATGACCTTCAGTCGTTTCCCGATCTTCTCCGAAGCGATGTCGGCCGATATGCCTTGCTGGATGTCCATGAGTTCGTCCAGCCGGGCCTGTTTCACCTCTTTCGGGATGGAATCCTCGTATTCCCTGGCGGCGAAGGTTCCTTCCTCCTCCGAATAGGCGAAGGCGCCCATCCGCTCGAACCGCGCCTCGCGCACGAACTCCTTCAGTTCCTCAAAGTCCTCTTCCGTCTCGCCGGGATGTCCCACCATCAGGGTGGTGCGCAGATGTATGCCCGGCACTTCGCGGCGCAGTTGCCCGATGAGTTGGTAGGTCTCCTCCTTGGTCACGTGGCGGCGCATCAGCTTCAGCATCTTGTCGCTGATGTGTTGCAGGGCGATGTCGAGGTATTTGCATACGTTGTCGCGTTCGCGCGTCACGCGTAGCAGGTCGGCGGGGAAATGCGCCGGATAGGCGTAGTGCAGGCGAATCCATTCCACGCCCTCCACGTCGGCCACGCGTTCTATCAGTTCGGGCAACGCCTGGCGTTGGTAGAGGTCGACGCCGTAATAGGTCAGTTCCTGGGCGATGACCTGGAACTCCTTCACGCCTCGCGACACCAAATAGCGCGCCTCGTCCACGATCTCCTCCATGGGTCTCGACACGTGGTGTCCCGTCATGATGGGGATGGCGCAGTAGGAGCAATGGCGGTCGCATCCCTCGGATATTTTCAGGTAGGCGTAATGCCGGGGGGTGGTCAGCGTGCGTTCGTTGTACAGCTCTTGGTGGTAGCTCTTGCCGAGGTCGCGCAGCAGCTCCTTCCAGTCGAATTTCCCGTAGAACTTGTCCACTTGCGGGATCTCCACGGCCAGCTCCTTGAGGTATCGTTCCGAGAGGCATCCCATCACGAAGAGTTTCTTCAGCTCGCCCTCCTCTTTCCGTTGGGCGAACTCCAGGATCATGTTGATGGATTCTTCCTTGGCGTCGCCAATGAACCCGCACGTGTTCACCACGGCGATCTCTCCTTCGGGACGCTCGGCGTCATGCGTCACGTCGTAGCCCGCCATCTCGAGTTGTCGCATCAGCCGCTCGGAATCGACCAGGTTCTTGGAGCATCCCAGCGTGACGATATCAATCCGTTGCCTTCTCATTCGGTCTCCTTCTCCATATCCTTCCCTCCGAAGAGCGAATCCACGAACTCGTCCTTGCGGAACGCCTGCAGGTCCTCCATTCCCTCGCCCAGGCCGATGTACTTCACCGGTATCTTGAACTGGTCGGAGATGCCTATCACCACGCCTCCCTTGGCCGTGCCGTCGAGCTTGGTGATGGCCATGGCGGTGACCTCCGTGGCCAGCGTGAATTGCTTGGCCTGCTCGAAGGCGTTCTGTCCCGTGGAGCCGTCGAGCACCAGCAGCACCTCGTCGGGAGCTGTCGGCGCCACTTTTCGCATCACGTTCTTGATCTTGGTCAGCTCGTTCATCAGGCCCACCTTGTTGTGCAGTCGGCCGGCGGTGTCGATGATGACCACGTCGGCTCCGCCCGCCACTGCCGATGAGAGCGTGTCGTAGGCCACCGACGCCGGGTCGGCACCCATCTTCTGCTTCACCACGGGCACGCCCACGCGCTGCCCCCAGATGTCTAATTGCTCCACGGCCGCTGCGCGGAAGGTGTCGGCGGCGCCCAGGTAGACGCTCTTGCCCGCCTTCTTACACTGGTAGGCCAGTTTGCCGATGGTGGTGGTCTTGCCCACGCCGTTCACGCCCACCACCATGATGACGTAGGGCGGTCGGGCAATGGGAGCTCCGAAATCGTCGGCATCGGCCGAGCAGTTCTCTGTCAGCAGTGCCGCAATCTCGTCGCGCAGCAGTGCGTTCAGCTCGGCGGCGTTCATATACTTGTCCTGCGCCGCCCGCTTCTCTATGCGGCCTATGATGTTGAGCGTAGTCTCCACGCCCACGTCCGACGAGATAAGAATCTCTTCGAGGTTGTCCAGCACTTCGTCGTCCACGCGGCTTTTGCCGGCCACGGCGCGTGCAATCTTGCCCAC
>JAISIZ010000131.1 GCA_031261785.1 Mediterranea sp. (in: CFB group bacteria) | reverse complement strand
CTTCGACATGGCACTGCCGGTTGTTGATGGAGACAACAGAGAATTGTTTATCAGCTTGGGATGTGCCGTCGAAAATATGCTTATCGCGGCTTCTCATTTTGGTTATACTTCACGGGTATCAAAAAGTGGCGTGGATGGAATAACGGTCGAACTAACGAAAGGAGAAACTGTGCTCGAAGATAATCTGTTCACTATGATAGAGCGGCGGCAAACAAACCGCAGTGTATATAACGGGAAACTCATACCGGAAGATACCCTGAAGCAGCTTCAAGCTATTCGTAGAGAAGAAGCTATTCAATCCTATTTCTTCGAGGTAAGTATGCCGTCTGCCCATACGATAACTAAATACATTATGCGAGGGAATGAAATCCAAATGAGTGATGCAGCTTTCAAAGAGGAACTTTTGACGTGGATGCGCTTTAACAGCAAACAGGTTGAAACGACCCGGAATGGATTGAGTTATAAGGTTTTTGGCAACCCGCCACTTCCAAAATTATTAGCGCGCCCCATCGTTAGTCGTTTTTTGAAACCAAAAGTTCAGAATAAAGCGGATAAAAAGAAGAGAGATTCTTCTTCACACTTTGTTTTGTTCACTACGCGGAAGAACAGCCTTGAAGAATGGGTTGATTTAGGACGCACCCTGCAGCGGTTCCTGTTGAACCTTACTCATATGGGCATCGCTTATGCCTTCATGAACCAACCATGTGAAATAATGAAGCTGGCTACAGCTTTGGGAAAAGAACTGTCCATTGATAGTGAGTATCTAACGCTAATACTAAGGATAGGTTATTCTTCTTCGGTACCTTATTCACCCCGCAAGAAGATCAAGGAGCTGTTGTGAGTTGTTGAGAAAAGGACCTTATCGGGGCACCAGTAAAAAACGGTGTTCATCCTGTACCGTATTCAATAAAGTCTCACATTTTGCGAGCGGTTGGATAGAAGGGTAAAAGGGGAATGTTTTCACGAAAACCTCAAGCGCATCTCGTCAGATACTTCCGGTACAGGGAATCGAAGAGCGGCCAATCAGCGCGTCTGGAACGTGGGGGGAATTTTTCTTCCCGACAGAAGAAAGGACAAAAAACATCCGGTATATTTCTTCAAGAAAAAAGGAAGACGAAAATATACCCGGTATATTTCTTCAAGACGGGAGCGGGAACAAAAATACCCGGTATATTTCTTCCAAACGTAAGAAAAGCGAAAAAAATACCCGGTATATTTCCCCAAGACGGGAGAAAGGCGAAAAATACCCGGTATATTTCCCCAAGACGGGAGAAAGGCGAAAAATACCCGGTATATAGCTCCAAGACGGGAGAAAGACAAAATACACCCGGTATATTTCTCCAAGACGGGAGAGAGGCGAAAAATACCCGGTATATTTCTCCAAGACGGGAGGAAAGCGAAAAAATACCCGGTATATGGCTCCAAGACACGAGGAAGGCGAAAAATACCCGGTATATGGCTTCCAGAAAAAGAGTGGCACTGGAAATCCGGAAATTTCCAGTGCCACAATGGGATCCGCCATATCTCTACGGCGTACGGGTCAGCCATCAATCCCTAACCACTAATCAGCCACCCATTCCCCACAGGCTCACTTCTTCGTGAACGTATAGATCGCGAACGTGTACGGCTCCAGCTCGGTATTGAGCTTATGGCCATCGATGCTGACGTTCGTCTCCACGGGCGTGATGGCGTGCGGCTGTTCCAACGTGTTGTCGGCATCGAGGTCGGCGGAGCGTAGCTTAATGCAGCATCCGTTGGCGAGCACGTCCTTCTTCTTCAATCCCTCGAAATTGAGGGCTATGGGGAGCGCCTTGTCCGAAGTGTTCACCACCTTCACGATCAGCTCGTTCTTCTCCTTGTCGAACGCCGCGCTGGCAAACAGCCCGTTCTGACCGTCGGCTCCCGTCACGGGCTTGCCATTCATGGTGAGCGGCAATACGTTGGTGCCCTTGTTGTGGGCGTAGAGTTGCTGCACGTGGTAGCTCACTGTGCGCACGCTGCTCAAGTTGTCGAACCAGATCATGTCGGGTCGCCACTGCCAACCCTCCACGTGGGCGAATAGCGGGGCGTAAGTGGCCATCTGCACGATGTCGGCGTTGCGTTCCAGTCCGGTCATGAAAGCGGCTTCGAGGAGCGAGGCATAGAAGTGGTTCCACTTCTTTCCCGCTCCGTGGCAGGCGTATTCGCCGGCGAACACCTTCGGTCCCTTACGGTCGTAGTTGTCGTATCGGGCGCCTTGCTTCAGGAACCAGCTCTCGGGGCGGTAGAAATGTTCGTCGACCAGGTCCACCTTGAGACGCTTCATCTCCGGCCATAGGTAGTCGAACTCCTTACCTTCGGAATTGGGGCCTGAGCTGCCCACGATCTTTATCTCGGGATGCGCCTCGCGGATAGCCTTGACGAACGGCTCCAGACGCTCGGGGTAGAGTTTGCCCCACTGCTCGTTGCCGATACCGACGAATTTCAGTCCGAAAGGCTTGGGATGCCCCATCTCGGCGCGCAGCTTGCCCCACTCGGTGTAAACATCGCCGTTGGCGAACTCGATAAGGTCGAGCGCGTCCTGCACGTAGCTGCCCAGCTCGCCCACCGGCACGTGCGCGTGCTCACCGTCGTTCTGGAACTGGCAAGCCAAGCCGCAGCTCAGGATGGGCAGCGGTTCGGCCCCCATCTCCTCGGAGAGCAGGAAGTATTCGTAGAAACCCAGGCCATAGCTCTGGTAGTAGTCGGGGAAGAAGCGGTGCGGGAAGGTGTAGTGCCAACGGTTCTCGTTGAGCGGGCGATTCTCTACCGGTCCCACGGAGTTCTTCCATTGGTAACGGCTGGCGAGGTCGGTGCCCTCCACGATGCAGCCTCCGGGGAAGCGGAACACACCCGGATGGATGTCGGCCAAGGCTTGCGCCAGGTCTTTGCGCAGGCCGTTCTCGTGCCCTTTCCACGTGTCGACGGGGAATAGCGAAACATGCTCCAGGTCGATGGTCGAGTTCGAGGCGAGGAAGATGCGGAGAGTCGACTTGGCATTGGTGAGCGCGGGCTTCAGCACCAGCTGATATTTTTTCCATTCTTTGGAATCGATGGTCAGCTCGGCCGCGGCGAAGGCCTGTTGCTCGCGCATGGACTTGGTGTCGACCAGCTCGACGAGGAGCTTGCCAGGCGCGCCACCCTCGGGCAGGCGTGCCCATACGGAGAAGCGGTACTCCTCGCCGGCACGCACGCCGATGCCGAAGAATCCTTCGTTGTCAAGCCCCGTCCGCTTGTCGCGGTGTCCGGCATAGGACAGGCGCACGTAATGCGGGTTTCGCCCGAAGGGTCCGTCGTCCCTCACCTCTACCTGTCCGAAGCTCTTCCACCCCATCAGGCGTTGTGGGAACTCGAAGGAGCGGTTCTTTACCAGCTCGGCATACAGGCCACCATCGGCGGCATAGTTGATGTCCTCGAAAAACAGCCCGTACATCGTAGGCTGTATCTCGGCGCCAAGCTTCTTCGTTTGTATCAGCAGTTCGTTGGTCTGGGCATGGAGAACCACGCCAATGGACAAGGCCGCTACGGCCGTCAGCATTCTGAGTTTTCTCATGGGTCACACGTTTTTTAAAAATGATTATACGATAATGTGAGGGCAAAGATAAGCACGAAAACTCGAAAACAGGGCCAACGGCAGCCCGAAAAGGTGGACAAAAGCCCACAAAAGGTGGACAAAAGCCCATTCGCCCCCGAAAGAATCCACATTTGGCTTGCGTTCTTTGAGAAAATTCACCTATCTTTGCCGCCAAACATACCGCAAAACGAATCTAAAAAGATGAAAAGGCACCTACTCATCCCCCTACTCCTGCTCCTCGCCACGTATCCGCACGCGCAGGAGCGATACGCCGACCGTTGCGACATCACCTATATCACCATGGCCAACGGATTGCCCCACGACTTCGTGGACGACCTCTACAAAGACAGCCGAAGCTTCCTCTGGGTATCGACCGCCGGGGGCGGACTGGCCCGATACGACGGCTACGACTTCGTAGACTACAACTCCAACACCCCCCATTGCCCGCTAAAGAGCAACTTCATACGCAACGTCTGCGAGGACGC
The DNA here is from genome assembly GCA_031261785.1 of Mediterranea sp. (in: CFB group bacteria). Classification (GTDB taxonomy): domain Bacteria; phylum Bacteroidota; class Bacteroidia; order Bacteroidales; family Bacteroidaceae; genus Bacteroides. The sequence continues at coordinate 8,404 of JAISIZ010000131.1, read as the reverse complement.
GTACCAGCGCCTCTGGGTCGCCTCCGAGGGAGGGACGGACATCATCGACCTGCGCACCCTCAAGCCCGTGCTCCCGCCAGGCGAGGGCACCACGCTCGCCACCTTGCTCGAGCGGCCCGGCAACCGCGTGGCGGCCGACTCGCGGGGCAACATCTGGATCTACTGCGCCAACAACCTGCACCGCGTGGCCTTCGACGAACGGGGAGACGTGCGCTCCATCGCCACCATGAACCAAGTGAGCCGCGACGAGGCAGGCATATTCCTGCGCGACGTGGACAACGACGGACAGGTGTGGCTCGCCGCCAACGGAGAGATACGCAAAGTACACGCCGACGACCAAGGCCAGCTGCAAACCGCGCCCATCGGCACGACAGGCATCAGCGTGGGCATGGAGAACCGTATCGCCGACTTCGTGCTGAAGGAGGACGAAGTGTGGATAGGCACCAACCACGGACTATTTCGCTACCATCGCGACCGGGGCGTCAGCGAGCATTACCTCCATCAGCCCGACAACCCGCGCTCGCTCACCCAGGAGTACATCACCGCCCTGGCCATCACAGCCGACGACCAGCTCGTCATCGCCACCCTGCGAGGCGTCAACATCTACCACCCGCGTACCAACGACTTCGAGCGCGTCACCTCCGCCGCGGCCTCGCAAGCCATGCCCGCCAGGCTCAACAGCAATTTCGCCAACTGCCTGCTGGCCGACGAGGGACACCTGTGGATAGGCACCGAGACGGGAGGAATCAACCAAGTGAATCCCAAACGGCTCGTCACAGACAACTACCGCCACAGCAAGGAGAACCCGGGCAGCCTGTCGGAGAACCCCGTGAACGCCATATACGAAGACACCAACCACAACCTCTGGGTGGGCACCGTAGAAGGCGGACTGAACCGGAAACCACCCGGCAGCGACAACTTCGCGCACTACACCCGCGAACACGACGGACTGAGCCACAACACCGTGAGCGCCATCACCGCCGACCCCGACGGACAGCTGTGGGTGGGCACATGGGGAGAGGGTATCAACCTGCTCTCCCTGAAGAATCCCGACCGGCCGCTGAAGGTGCTCTCCACCCGCACCGATCCCGAGTTTCCCATCGACTTCGTCGGCTCGCTCACCTACGACCCCATCAACCGCGGGATGTGGGTGGGAGCCAACCAGGGACTCTACTTCTACGACCTCGACGAGAAGAAATTCTACAACCCCTTCGCCGACGGCAACGCACGGAAGATACGGGGCAGCATAGGCTCCATCATCGACAAGGAAGGAAAGCTATGGGTGGGATGCCTCGAAGGCGTGTACATCGTCGACCTGCACACACGCACGCCCCAAGGCACCTTCGCCTACCGTCACCTCGTGCATAAGCTCGACACGCCGCACTCCCGGCTGATAGAGAAGATCACCTGTTTCTGCGAGACCCGCGACGGCACCCTCTGGCTGGGGAGCAACGGATACGGCATCTACCACCGCACCGTCGACGCGCGAGGCAACGAGCGCTTCAAGGCATACACCACCCTGCAAGGACTGCCCAACAACAGCATCCGCGGACTGCTCGAGGACAACGCCGGCAACCTCTGGATAGCCACCAACAACGGACTGGCCTGCTACCACCCCACCACGGACAGTTTTGTGAGCTACACCACGCAAGACGGGCTGACCGACCTGCGCTTCTACTGGAACGCCTCCTGCCGCTCCGTCAGCGGAACGCTCTACTTCGGCAGCGCCAGCGGACTGGTGGCCATACGGGGCACACGTCCAGCGCCGCCCGTCAGCGCCAGCGACAACATCAGGTTCACCCGCCTGCTCATCGGCAACGAGGAGATACGCCCGGGCGACCCCCGCCTGCCCGAGGACATCGCCGTGAGCCGCGAACTGCGCCTCCACGAGCGGGAGAAATCGTTCTCCGTCGAGTTCTCGTCGCTCAGCTACGTCACCAACGAGGCGCTGGCCTACAGCTACCGCCTGCGGGGATTCGAGGATACGTGGACGCAGGCGCACGCCGGCCGCCGCTTCGCCTCGTACACCAACCTGCCTCCGGGCAAGTACACCCTGCAAGTGAGGTACGCCCCCGCCGGCAAGGAAGAAGGCGGCGACGAGGCGTCGATCGACATCGTCATCAGCCCCTACTTCTACAAGAGCGGATGGTTCGTGCTGCTCGTCATCATCGTCGGCGCCGTGGCCGTGTGGCAGCTCTACCAATGGCGCATACGCACCCTCAAGCGGCAGAAGGAATATCTGCACCGCACCGTGGAACAGCGCACCCAAGAGCTGGAACGGCAGAAAGAGCAACTGATACAGATGTCGCGCAAGGTACAGGAACTCACGCTCGACAAGATCGCCTTCTTCACCAATATCACCCACGAGTTCCGCACGCCCATCACCCTCATCATCGGCCCCATAGAGCGGGCGCTGAAGCTGAGCCACAACCCGCAGGTCATCGAGCAGCTCAACTTCGTGGCGCGCAACTCCAAGTATCTCCTCTCGCTCGTCAACCAGCTGATGGACTTCCGCAAGGTGGAATCGGGAAATCTCGAGATCGTGCGGACCGAAGGCAACTTCCGCCAGTTTGTCGACGCCCTGCTCGCCCCCTTCGAGGTGTTCGCCGCCGAGCGCGACATCGTCCTGCGACGCTACTACCGGATGGACAGGCCCGAGATCCTGTTCGATGAAGAGGCGATGCGCAAGATATTCACCAACCTGCTGAGCAACGCCCTCAAGTTCACCCCCAACGGCGGGCGCGTAGAGGTGTACATCGCCCTGATCGCCTCGACGGCCGACGACAGCGACGCGAAGAAGGATACCTTATATATCTGCATCCGCGACACCGGCACGGGCATCCCCGAAGCCGACATCAACCGCATCTTCAACCGTTTCTACCAGTCGCAGAACCAGACGAAGCACCCCGTGTACGGACAGGCCGGCACGGGCATCGGCCTCTACCTCTGCAAGCGCATCGTGAAGGTGCTGGGAGGCGAGATCAACGCCCGCAACAACCCCCGGAAGGGAAGCTCTTTCCGCATCCTCCTCCCCCTGGAACGCGGAGCCGGAGCCACCGCGACCGACATCGTGGACATCGCCCGCCCCGCCACCGACACCCAGCCCAACGTCGCCGCCGAGCAGCCCATCGAGAAAGAGGTACTCACCATGCTCGTGGTGGAAGACAACGCCGACATGCGCGCCTACATCCGTTCCATCCTACGCGACGAGTACAACGTGGTCGAAGCCGGCGACGGCGCCGAAGCCCTGCAGGTGCTGAACAGCAGCTCGGTGGACTTCATCATCAGCGACCTCATGATGCCCGTGATGAACGGCATCGAGCTGTCGCGCCGGGTAAAGGAGAACTTCGCCATCTCGCACATCCCCTTCCTCATGCTCACCGCCAAGACCTCGCCCGAGGCGAGGCTCGAGAGCTACCGGACGGGCGTGGACGAATATCTGCTAAAGCCTTTCGACGAGACGCTCCTCCTCACCCGCATACACAACATACTCGAGAGTCGCCGACGATACCAACGGCGTTTCAGTCTCGACATGAACGTCGATACGCTCTGCATCGAGGACGATTCGCGCGACAAGAAATTCATGGCCCAGCTCATGGAGGTGGTGAAGGAGCATTATAAGAATCCCTACTTCGAGGTGGGCGACTTCTGCGAGGCGCTGGGCGTGAGCAAGAGCCTGCTGGGAAAGAAGCTGCAAAGCCTTCTCGGACAGTCGGCCGCCCAGTTCGTGCGCAACTACCGCCTGAAAATGGCTCACGAGCTGATGGCCCGCAACCGCGGCACGAAGAACTTCAACGTCTCCGAGATTGCCTACGAAGTGGGCTTCAACGACCCCAAGTACTTCACCCGCTGCTACACTAAGACGTACGGCACCAGCCCCCGTATGGCCATGCACACGGAGGCGGGCTGATTCGCGCTACTTCATCAGCCAATGCCGTTTCAGCCATTCGCGCACGGGAAGGTCGTACAGCTTGAGACTGGCGTAGGCTATCAGGATAGCGAAGATGAAGACGGAAACGCTGAAGCAGATCACCGTGGAGAGCGGAGCGTCGGGGTGCTGACCGGCCCAGGCGATGTGCATGTAGACCAGCGGGTAGTGCGTGATATATAGCGGATAGGAGATCTCTCCGAGAAAGGTGCAGACGGCAACGGAACGCTTCCCCTTCAGGCTGCTTCCCGCACCCATGAGCACCACCAGGGGGAACATCACCAGGATGCAGAACGCCTCGTAAGCGCCGTTCATCCACATCGACTCCTCTCCGCCGAGGCGGGGCAAGGCCAGCATGACGACAATCAGCGCCGAGCACCACCAGAACCCTCCGCGCCGCGTCCGTATAAGCTTGTTCAGCCGGGAGAGCAGCAGGCCCATGAAGAAGGGATAGAGCAGGCGGGTAAACCCGATATAGATTTGGGCGGGCGTGAGGCTCCAGCCACCTATCACGGTGTAAGCGTTCGCATCCCTTTGTCCGGCCAAAAGCCCGAAGACGTCGAGATTCAGGCTAAGGTCGACGGTGAGGAAAGCGGTGCCGATCACGAAGAGCGCCAGCACCCATTTGGAAAAGTGGCGGACAAACAACGCGTAGAGTATGTTGGCGATGTACTCGTAGAGCAGCGACCAGGTGGGACCGTTCAGTGAATTGGTCTCTCCCCAGCCGCGAATGTCCCACGCCTCGGGGGCGGGAAGCATGGTGCATCCCAGCAACATCAGCAGCAGCATCAGCCACCAAGGCGTCTGGGCGACGAGCGGAAAAGCCTCACACTGCCCCAGGTAGAAGAGCAGCGCGCCAATGAGCGTGCCCATGATGACCATGGGATGCAGGCGTACCAAGCGGCGCTTGAAGAAGTCGCCCAGGCTCATGCGACCCCAACGGTCGTCGTAAGCATAGCCTACGACGAAGCCCGACAACACGAAGAAGAAGTCGACGGCCAGATACCCGTGATTGATGATTTGGAAACGAGGACCTTGCGAATAGGTCTCGAACAGATGGAAGGCGACTACCATCAAGGAAGCTACGCCACGCAGTCCGTCGAGGACTTCGTACCTGGGCTTGGAAGCCAAATAAGCAGTATGCTGTGACATAAAAAGTTGTATTTTGCCGCGAAGATATACATTCGGATTGAGGTATCAAAAGGAATCGGGATCGGTCTCCTCCCTAACCATAGTATATAGGATCTGTTCGGCCTCGACGGAAGAGTTGGCCATGCCATCCACCAGCCGGCACACCTGGAAGGCGTGCTCCTCGCCGTGCCGCATGTATTTGCGGATGGCGAGCAGGGCGGCGTCGCGCACACGCCGGCTGTCGGCATAGACGGCGGCGATGGCCTGGTCGAGCAGCTCGCCCGAGGCGCGCTCCGTCATGTCGCCCTTTGTGTCCAAGAGGCGGGCGACGGTGAGGAAGCCGCACGTCTGCACGTACTCGCGCTCGTCGGCGATCCACTGGAACGATTTGGAGGGGGCGTACGGCAGGTATTGGAACAGATTCATGCAGGTCAGCTCGGCGATCTCGATGTTGCCGATGGCCTCCACCCAGATGTCGGCGATCTCGGGGTAGAAGGTCTCGACGGGCTGGAGCAGGGCGGCCAGGATCTTGCACTCGCGTATCTCCTCTTTCCAGAGCGCTTGCGCCAGGTCGTGGTCTTTCTCGTACTTGGCCGCTATCGTCTTGATGCGGGGAAGCTCCACGCCGAAGTTGACCCTATACACTAATCCTTTCTCGCGCATGCTTTGCGACACGGCGCCGTTCATGGAGAGGCGAAGCTCGGTCTTGATCGCTTGCAGTCGCCCATGCGGTTGTTCTTGGTTGTTCATTGTCATCAGTTTCTTGATTGGTGTGATTGTTCGTTTCTATCGTTTTGTTCCCGAGCCGGGACATCAGTTGACGGATGGCAGCGGCGAATAGTCGCGACTGTAGCGCAGCATCTGCTCCGTATAGCTCTCATCGTAGCCGATGGCGACGTCGACGACTTCGCCGGCATCGTTCTTCACCAGCTCGTATCTCGGATTCACGAAACCCTTGTACGGGGCGAGGTCGAGCTTGCGGTAGCGTGCCAGCATCTCGGCGTGCAGCCCGGGATCGACCTTTACGGCATACTCCTCGACCAACCGGCGGGCGGCGTCGTAATCGCCTGTCGACTTGATTCGCTGGATTTCGGCCAGCAACTCTCCGAAGAGCTGGCGCAGGCGGGGATAGTCGTGGACGCGGAGGTATGTCTTCCCGTCGCGCCTCACCAGCTCGAGCGCCTGTTCAGGCTCGCCCTTCCGGAACACCCATCGGGCGATGAGCTGGCGGTTGCGTTCGTGCGCCTCCTCCACGTCGTGTCCGGGCTGGATGCGTACCAGCTGCGTCATCAGTCCATTCATGAGGTAGGTATAGTACTGCGCCTTGTACGCTTCGGGCGATGGTAGCAGGCCCAGTTCCACCAGCTTCGCGTCGGCTATGTAGTACAGGCCGAAGAGGTCGGCCCTCGCCTCCTCGATGGTGGCGCCGTACGCCTTCAGCGCGTCGGGATCCACGCCGGGGAGCAGCTTGCCCGAGCCGTGGCCCAGACATTCGTGCAGGTCGGTATGCAAGTTGTCGGTGAGGTTGCCGTAGCGCTCGATGAGTCGCTTCTCCTCGTCGCCGTACACAAACTCCTCGTTGAATCCGTTGCCGCGCGCGGCATCCTGGTAGGCCGCGGTGATGTTGCCAATGCTCACCGACTTGGAGCCGTGCGTCGCGCGAATCCAGTTGGCGTTGGGCAGGTTGATGCCAATGGCCGTGGCCGGATAGAGGTCGCCGGCCAGCAGGGCGGCGATGATGACCTTGGCCGATACGCCCTTCACCCGTTCCTTCTTAAAGGCGGGAGCCACGGGCGAATGATCCTCGAACCACTGTGCGTGGGCGCTGATGGTCTCGGTGCGGCGCGTGCCCTCGATATCCTTGAAGTCGACCAGCGACTCCCAGCTCGCCTTCAGGCCCAGCGGGTCGCCATACGTCTCGATGAAGCCGTTCACGAAATCCACCCGCGACTGGAGGTCGTCGACCCAAAGGATGGAGTAGGTGTCGAACCCGTGCAGGTCGCCCGTCTCGTAGTAACGCGCCAGGGTGGCGATGACCTCCCGCTGCGCGGGATTCTCGGCCACCTCGCCGGCCCGCTTCAGCCAATATACGATCTTCTCGATGGCCTCGGTGTAGAGTCCGCCCACTCGCCACACCCGCTCGCGTAACGTGCCATCGGCCTCTTTCACCAATCGGCTGTTCAGTCCGAACGATGGGGGCGTGGTGTCGGCGGGGTCTTTCATCGCGTCGTAGAATCGCTCGGCCTCCCGCTGCGTCACCCCGTCGTAATAGTTGCAGGCCGAGGTGAGGAGTAGGTCCTCGCCCTCGGCCTGGTTCATCCGCTTGGGCATCACGTCGGGATCGAAGATGACGGGCGACAGCAGGTCGAAAAGCTCGGCGGCCGTCTGCCCCTCGGCCAAGGGTAGCGTGTGGCTGTCGATGGCGAGCATGGCTGCCCGCAGGAAATCGGGCGAGAACGCGGGAACGAACTTCTTCGCCCCGTAGTGATGGTGTATGCCGCTGGAGAACCAGACCCGCTTGAGGTAGACCACCATCGACTTGAAATCGTCGCCGTCGCGGTCGCCCCGGAAGTTGGTGTATATCGCCTCGAGCGTACGTCGGACGCGCAGGTTGAACCGTCCGTTCTGGTCGAACAGGATGTCCCTACCCCACAGGGCCGCCTCGGCGAGGCAGTAGACCAGTGTCTTTTGTCGCTTCGTGAGTTCCTCGAAGCCGGGAACCCGATAGCGCAGAATTTGCAAATCGGCAAATCGTTCCATATATCCAGTGAGTTCTTTATCTACGTCAATAAAAAAACCGTCTCCCGCGTCTTTCGGCGCAAGGAGACAGTTCTTCATGATTCATTTAGTTGTGCTTCGCCTTATTTCTTGGAGGCTTCCGCGTGTCTTTTCCGATACCCGTTGGGGGTTTCGCCTACGTTCTTGTAGAAGGCCGCGTAGAAAGACTGGCGGTTGGCGAAACCAACCATCGCGCTAATCTCTTCCACGTTCTTGTCGGCATAGCGCTTGTCCGTCAACAGATGCAAAGCATCTTTTACTCTGTACTCATTCAGCAGGCAGGAATAATTCATTCCAAAGCGTGAATTGACCACGGCCGAGAGGTAACGAGTGTTCGTTTTCAACTCTTTAGCCAGATCCTTTGCCGAATAGTTCGGATCCTTGTACTTCTTCTGAACTACGATAATGTTCAGTATCTTATCGTACAATTCATCAGCCAGCTCAGGTCTGATAAGTGACCTGTAAGCAGCTTTTTTTTCTTTCTTATCCCTTAAATTATAGGGACGTTTCTTTGGAGTCTCCTCCGCTTTCTTGTTTTCTAAATCACTCATTGAATTAACTGGTTAG
>JAISIZ010000097.1 GCA_031261785.1 Mediterranea sp. (in: CFB group bacteria) | reverse complement strand
CGCTTCATCTTGTTGTAGTCCGTGCGGGTGTTGGGATCGACCATCGACCTGGGTGCCGTTCCCTGTCGTAGCCGGTTCTGCAGGTAATAGAGTACCATGTCGCTGTTGAACATCTTGGGATCGGTGTTCAGGCTTTCGGGCGCGAAGCAGTAGTTATTGTACCACGGCTTCATCTCCTCGATCATCGCCTCCACGTCGCCCTTCAGCGCTCCCGCCTCGCCGTAATAGCGGAACATGGCGCGCACGTCCTCCTCGGAGAAGCCAAGCAGCATGTTGAACTGGGGGTCGGTGCTGATGTTCCAGCCGATGTTGAAGCCGCTGCTGAGGTCGTCGAGCGTCACGGGGCTGACACCGATCATGAAGATGCGGTCGAACATGCCCTTGTAGTTCTTGAAGGCGTCGCGGTAGAAGCCGCTGGCGTGCGTGATGGCATGGTAGATCTCTTCTCCCTGCTCACCCAGCACCAAGTTGGTGAAGTTGTCGTACTCGTCGATGATGAGGTAGAGCGGGTAGCCTTTCCCCCGGGCCGCCGCGTCGAGGATATCCAATTTGGAACTCCCTTTTTCCGTCGCTTTGAGACGCTCGACGATCTCGTCGTCGTAATATGCGCGATAACGATCCATGAAATCGTTCAGTCGCGCGGCGCTGTAAGCGTCGAACCGCTCGGCCAAGTCATCTATATCTCCCCCTATCTTGGAGAAGTCGAGATGCAGCACTTGGTACGTGCCCTGCCTCGGCGTGGGATGCTTGCCTATCCAGAGATCGCCGAACAGTCGCTCGAACCTCTCTTTCTGTGCGATGTCGTAGTACGACCGCAGCATGCTGAGCAGCAAGCTCTTGCCGAAGCGGCGGGGACGGATGAAGATGAGGTAACGCGATTGTTCCTCCAGCATGGGAATGTACCTCGTCTTGTCCACGTAGTAACAGTTCTGCGAAATAACGTCTTCGAAGTTCGCCATCCCGTAAGGTATCTCTTTCACTGCTTCCATAACTTTCGTTTTAAAGGGTGATGCTGACGTGCGCCGTGGGCAAAGATACGCCTTTTGAGCGAGGCGGGGAAAGAAAATAGGGATAAATTGACTATTTATCTCCTATGATTGGGGTGGCGCATTGACGAAGTCTTTTTCAGCGTCAGCACGGGAAGCAGGATGAAGATGGCGAGCATGGACATGGAAAGTCCGCCGACGGTACCCGCCGCCAGGGGGAACCAGAAACCCTCCCGCTCGCCGATCATGAACGGCAGGAAGCCGAGGATGGTGGAGGCTACGGTGAGGAAGATGGGAACGATCTTCCGGTTCCAGGCCTTGACGTACGCCCGTAGCGGCGTGAGGCGCGGCCGCTGTCGGCGCACGGCGTTGTACTCGCCCAGCAGGTAGATGCCGGCGTTGACCGTGATGCCGCACAGCAGGACGAAGGAGGCGAATCCTCCCTGGTCGAAATTCAGATTGAAGGCGTAGAACGTGAGGAAAACACCCATGTAGGCCACGGGTATGGTGAAGATGATGGCCAGCGGCTGCTTGAGCGAGTTGAACAGCACCGAGGTGATGAAGAAGATGATGGCCACCACCACCGCCAGCCACCAATACTGCTTGTTGGTCTCCTTGTTCCAGGTCCCGAAGTATTCCTCCGACTTCACCGTATATCCCATGGGCAGGAGCTTGCCGAACTCCTCCAGGTCGCGCTCCAGCGTCTTGCGTCCCTGCTCCCACGAGCCGATGTATTCGTATTGCAGGCAGAGGCGGTACTGCTGGTTCTCCTTCACCACGTTCTGTGGCGACAGCGCTTTCTCCACGCTCGCCATTTCCGAGAGCTTGTAGGTGCGGCCGGCGACGCGGAACGGGGTGTTGCGCAAGCCCCAGGCGTCTCCCTCCCTCGATTGGCGCGACGAGAGCCAGATTTCCTCCATCCCTGTCGCGGTGGGCACCTCGCCTATCCGGTCGCCCTGTCCGTAGACGGGGCGGATGGTGGCGAACAGCGTGCGGGCGTCCACGCCCTCCTCCGCCATCCGGCGTTTGTCGAGGTCGAAGCGAAACTCCTCGTAGTCGTCCTTCCAGTACGAGAACTCCGAGTCGATAGTTACCTCCTTGATACGTCGGTGTGACAGCAGCCGCTCGCGCAGCCGCTCGGCCCAGGCGTATAGCTCGTCGTAGTTGTAGCCGTGCATGGTGAGGCGGTAATTGCCCGCCGTCTCGTGCACGTCGTTGCTGAAGCCCTGGTCTTCCAGTCCGTATATGGTCCACGAGCCGCCTCCCAGCTGCAGCGCCTTGCCGATCATGTCCGATTTCAGCCTATAGGGGAAGGGGCCGCGGCGATACTCCTTCTTGAAATGGATGGAGATGGAGGCCCGCCGGGCGTTGTCGATCGAGGTCTGGAACTGGCTGATTTCCTGGAATCCGCACAGGTAACTCTCCATGCGCTTCATCAACGTGTTCATCTGCTCCAGCGTGCTGCCGTTGGGCAGCGTGGCGTTGGCGTAGAGCGTCACTTCGTCGTTGCGGGTGAAGTAGCTCCCCTCGTACACCTTGTCGATGAAGAGCCACAGGCTGCCGCCGAAGGCCAGCGCCAGCAGCAGGCACACCGCCACGCGCCAGAGGCAGAGCGCGCGTATGAGCCTGGCGTAGACGCGCCCGAAGCGCACGGGCAACCGACGTCGCCATCCCAGCCACCGCTGTCGCCACGCGCTTCGGGGGGCGCGCGACGGCTTCCGCCCGCGCATCCCCAGCTTGTCGGCCAGGGCGGGCACGAAGAAGAGCGCCACGGGCAGCGACACGCCGAGGTTGACTATGACCACGGCGGCGAAGTCCTGCAGGTTGAGCCGTATGCTCTCGTCGAGGAAGAAGACGATGACCAGCGCCCCCATGGTGGTGAGCGTGGCGGCCAGCACGGGGAGGAAGGCTTTGCGATCACGGCGACGCAGGTAGTGGTCACTCATCACGATGGTGTTGTCGATCACGAGGTTGAGCGAGATAGTGACGCCGGCCAGCGAATAGAGCTGCATCTCCAGCCCGAGGAAGTAGTAGAGGATGAAGGCGATGGCGATGCCCACCGACAGGCTGACGACGATGAGCAACAGGTATTTGGTGTCGCGCGTGATGAGCCAGACGAACAGTAGCAGGATGGCGACCGTGAGGGCCGTGCGGTAGTAGATCTTCGCCAGCTCGCCGCGGATATACTCCGACGCGTCGTAGCCCGTATGGATCTCGTAGCCGGCGGGCAAGGATGGGCGTATGTCGTCCATGAGGGCCTTGACCTGCTTGGCGAGTTCCAGCTGATTGGCGTCTTCGCCGGCCACCAAGGAGAGGTAGATGGAGTTGAGGCCGTTGATGCGGTAGTAGCTTCGCGGCTCGGCCTCCACGTGCGTGGCCTCGACTAATTGGTCGAGATGGACGATGCGCCCGTCTTTCGCCACCACGGGTATCTGGGCGGGGTCGAACGTGTCGGCGCCGCCCGTGGGCACCAACGCCAGCCGCATCCACTCCTCGCGGTCGCCTCGGCTCACGTCGTAGGTGCCGAGGAACTCGCGGTCGTAGCGCGACCGTATGGCTTCGCGTATGTCGTCGGGACCGATACCCAGCGCTTCGAGCCGCTTGCTGTCGTACGTCAGCCTCCATTCCATGGGCGTCGCCCCGCCGAGGTTGATCCTGTAGATGCCCGACAGGCGAGCCAGCTTCGGCTTGATGTTCTCCTCGGCGTACCGCTGGATGAGGATAGGTGAGGCGGGCGCGTTGATGGTATAGGCGAGGAACGGCCCCTGGCTGGCCTGCTCGGGAACGTTCATCACGATGTACGGGTAGCCCGTGCCCGCCGGCAGCTCGGGCCACGCCTGCCGGATGAGGGTGGAGGCCTCGAACTGCGCCACGGCGGGGTCGACGTGCTTGTCGAGCGCGACGCGGATGTTTCCCCAGCCGTTGCCCGAGGTGGAATGGATGTCGCGCACGCCTTCCACGCGGGCCATCATCGACTCCAGCAGCCCCGTGGCGCTCGCCTCCACCACGCGCGCCGAGGCGCCGGGCATGGAGAAGGAGACCGTGAAGCTGGGCAGGCTACGCGAGGGATTGAGCTTCACCGGCAGCCGTGGCAGCAACGCCAGCCCGACCAGCGCCAGGCAGACGAAGGTGACGATCCAGGTGAAGGGCGACGTCTTCATCGGAGGGTTCCTCCGGTGAAGTCGAACTTATCGGAGAGCGTCGTTTTCAAGCCGAAGTCGTATAACGTGAGTCGGCGTATGCGGTAATAGTCCTGCCAGTACTTTTGCAGGGCGGCGATGTAGTTGCGTTGCGCCTCCTGCTGACGGTTTAGCGAGAGCGTGAGGCTGCTGATGTCGGCCTTGCCGATGATGAACCGCTGGCGGGTTTGGTCGTAAGCCATGATGGAGAGGTCGAGCGCCTCCTCGGCGCTGCCCAGCAATTGCCGCTGGTTGTTGAAGTCGCTCACGGCCATGATCACCTCCTCCTCTATGCTGTTGGTCTCTTGCCGGGAGCTGATCTCGGCTACGTTGAGGTTGCTCCGCGCCACGTTGTGCCTCCCCTTGCGCACGCCCCAGTCGATGAGGGGGATGGAGAGGCTGACCGATACCACGTCCTGCCTCAAGGGATTCCGGTAGGCGCCCCGGAAATTGTCGGCCACCTGGTTGAAGCCGATGCTGGCGCTCAGGCTGGCGTTGAACCGCGCCTCCCACTTCGTGCGGTCGACGTTTTGCCGGGCTTCCATGATCTCTTGCCGCAGCTGGAGTATGCGGGGGTTGTTGGCGTGCGCCCATCGCAGCGCCTCGTCGACGGGTACTTCCATATTGGCGGGTCGCGAGGGGAGGGTGATGTCGATCTGCGTGTGCTTGTCGAGGTTGAGGAAGGTGGCGAGGGAGAACATGGCCCGCTTGAGGTCGCTCGCCTTGTTTTGCAGCGTGTTGCGCGCGTTCACCCAGTCGAGGCGGAGCGTCAGCAGGTCGGCCCGCGAGATGGAGGCGATCTTCTGTCTCTCCTGCCCGATGCGGTAGAGGGTGTCGGCCGAGGCGAGGTTCTCTTTCGCCATCCGGTACTCGGTCTGCGCGGAGGCGAGAGTGAAGAAATAGGTGGTGGCCGTTTCTGACACTTGCGCCACGTTGTAGAGGAACTCCTTCTTCGCCCGCTCGTATTTCAGCGGCTCTATGCGCCGGTCCCACTTGAAGGCGTTGTAGCCGATGAGGCTCTGCGAGTAGCCGATGCTGACGGGCACGCTGCTGAACTGCGTGGTGGCGTCGCTGCCCGAGTTGCGCATATAGGCCAGGCTGGTGGCCAGGAAGAAGGTTCCTCCCGTGAGGTCGAAGTTCTGCTGCACGCTCAGCTCGCCGTAGGCGGAGAACGCTTGCTGCGAGCGGTAGACGTCGATGTTGTTCTCGGAGTCGTATCGTTGCGTGATGTGGCGGTTGTACTGCGCCGGGGTGAGGTTGAGCGTGAGGCTGGGCAGGCGGTTGGCCTTGTAGGTGCGGTAGGCCCAGTATCCGGCCAGGTACATGTTCTGCGCCCTGAAGGCTTCGAGCGAGCTGTCGTTGGCCAGGGCGACGACGCGCTCGAGGTCGAGCGTGAGCGAGGCCGGCTGCTGCGCGGAGGCGATGCCGGGTGTCGCGGCGAGTAGTAGTAGGGCGATTATCTTCTTCATGCAGTGATGGTTTTCGGGGTGGATGGATGAGGGTTCGCGTCGCTCCGCCGGTAGATGAGCCAGTAGAGCAGCGGGACGATGAAGAGGCTCACCGCCGTGCCTATCAGCATGGTGGCTATCATGGCGATGGAGAGTGGCTGCTGGAGTTCGGACCCCATGTCGGAGGAGAAGAGCAGCGGCACCATGGCCAGTATGGTGGTGAGCGAGGTCATGATGATGGGGCGCAGCCGTCGGCGTCCCGCCTCGTGGATGGCCTCGATGAGCGGCGTGCCGCCCTTGCGCAACACGTTGATGGCGTCGAGCTTCAGGATGGAGTCGTTGATGACGATGCCGCAGGTCACCACCAGCCCGATGGCCGACATGAGGTTCAGCGTGTGTCCGCACGTCCAGAGCAACACGAGGGCGAAGCCCACGTCGACGGGGATCTCGGCCAGCACCAGCAGTGGCTGCGTGAAGCTCTCGAACTGCGCGGCGAGGATGAAGTACATCAGCGCCAGCGACACCAGCAGCACCACCAGCAGCTCGTCGAGCATCTCGCGGTTGGAGAAGAAGCTCCCCGAGAATGCCACCTCCCACTGGCTGGAGGCGCGCACGGCCTCCCGCGTGGCGTCCATCAGCCGGTCGGCGTCCTTCACGTCGAAGAAGTTGATGGGGATGTATTCGCCGTCGCGTCCGGCGCTGACGCTCTTCAGGTCTTCGGCCTGTCCCACGCGCACCAGCTCGCGGAGGGGCAGGTGGCTCACGTTTCCTTTCTCGTCGGGGCGGGTGCGCACCAGCGTCTCTTGCAGGATCTCGTCCACCGTCTTCGCGTCGCCCGCCACGCTGATGGGAAGGTATTGCTGGTAGGAGTGGAGGGTCGTCACGCTGTTCTCGCGGAAAGCGGTTTTCAGCACGCGGTACAGCTCGGCGTAGTCCACGCGGTAGAGCATCAGCCTCTCCCTGTCGACGGAGAGGTCTAATTGGTTGTCGAACGCGATGCCCGTGGGCGATAGTCCCGTCCGTGCCGACAGCGTGCGTTCCATCGTGCGGATGTCGGCGGGGCGGGGCGCTTCGGCGCGGTTGCGGGCATACAGCTCGGCCACCACGTCAGGCTCGTCGGTGGCGAAGAGTTTCTCGAACACGTTCTCGGGTGGCGCGAAGGCGACCACGGCCCGCGGGTATTTCGCTTCCAGCTCCCGCTGTATGGATTGCCGCAGCGGCTCCACCTCGCCGGGCGACGCCACGCGGAAATACAGCTCGGCCTCGGAGGGGGAGAGTTCTTCCTCGCGGTTGAGCACGTAGTCCTGCCGCCCGATGGCCGCCGACCGCTCCAGCGTGCGTCCCTCCAGGGCGTGCAGCAAGCTCGCTACCCGCTCTCGGTTCTCGTCGACGTGGATGTTCTCGTTCCAGTCCACGCGTACCATCAGCTCCTGTCGGTCTATCGCCGGCATCCGCTCCTTGCCGATGGTGAAGAACATGAAGACGCAGAGCGGCAACGAGGCGAGGCAGAAGAGCAGGCACGCCGTCTTGTGCGCGAATACCCAGTCGACGCCCGCGTCGTAGAAGCGGTCGAGCGTATGGTCCTTGATGGGGTTGTTGAACTTGAGGGAGAACCACCGGCGGCGACGCGCGCGAAGCCCCGCGCGGTACACCAAGAAGTAGAGCACGGGCAGCAGCATGATGCCGGTGAGGTACGACACCAGCAGCCCCGCCGTGACGGCGAACGCCTGGTCGTAGAAGATGGCCCCGGCGATGCCGCTCATGAATATCAGCGGCAGGAACACGGCGATGGTGGTGAACGCCGAGCTGAGCATGGGCGTGAGCACCTCGCTGGTTCCCCGCACGCAGGCGCGGCGCAGGGAGAAGCCCCGCTCGCGGTATTGCGAGATGTTCTCCGTCACGATAATGGAGCTGTCGATCATCATTCCCAGGGCCAGGATCAGTCCGGCCAGCGAGATGATGTTGAGCGACACCTTGCCGAGGTAGAAGCAGACGAAGCTGATGACGATGGCCGTCACCATGCTGATGGCGATGACCATCGGCGACTTCACGTCGCCCAGGAAGAAGATGGCCACGACGAAGATGAAGAGGAAGCCGAGCGCGAGGTTCTGCCGAAGGTTGCTGATGGTGAAGTCGAGCAGCTCCGTCTGGTTGCGGCTGATGTGGAAGTCGATGTCGGGATAGAGCTTGGCGAAGTAATCCATCGTGCCCGTCAGCGCCCGCTTCATGTCGTCCATGTTCTCGTCGGCCTGCTTGATGACGGCCAGCGTCACCGCCCGTCGCCCGTCGTAGAGCGAGAGTCCCTCTTGCCGCTCGGGCGCCACCCGCACCTGGCAGAACTCCTTGAGTTGCAGCACGCGGTCGCCCTTGCGCAGATAGATCTCCTCCACGTCGGCGGCGGTGCGCAGCAAGGTGGAGAAGCGGATATTGTATTCGTAGTGGCCGTCGCGCACGGTCATGCTGCCCGGCTCCACGTTGTTGGCGGTGAGCGCCGCCTCTATGTCGGCTATCCCGAGACCCATCAGGGCCATCTTGTCCTTGTCGGGGATGACCTGCACCTGCTGGCTCACCAATCCGGTGACGTCCACCATCGCCACCTCGGGCAGCTGTTCTATGCGTCGCTTGATCACCGTCTCGGCAAAGCCGCAAAGGTCGAGAAACGCCTGCCCGTCTCCTCCGTCGACTTGCCCCTTTGCCCCCTCGCCTCCTTTCAACGTCAGATAGAGGTAGAACACGGGTATGTCCGTGGCGCTCGCCTTCACCACCTTGGGTCGTTCGGTGCCTGCGGGGAGTAGGTTCATGCCCATGTCGATCTTCTCGTTGGCCTCGATGAAGGCCAGGTCGACGTTGGTGCCGTAGTCGAACGACAGGCGGATGATGCCCGCGCCGTCGCGCGTCTCGCTATGGATGTCCTTCAGCGTGGAGACCTGCAGGAGTTGCTGCCTGACGGGCTTCACCACCGTGTTCTCCAGCTCGCGTGCCGACGTGTTGGGCGCCGACATTTGCACGGTAATCTCCGGTATGGCGATGTCGGGCAACAGCGACACGGGCAACGTGCCATAAGTCACCAATCCCACGATGAAGAATGCCGTGAAAGCCATCAGCACCGCGATAGGCCGTTCGATGAGGAACTTAATCATTCTGTTTTCAGGGTTGACAAGGAGTGAGGGAACAAGGGGAGGAGGAGACGAAGGGACGAAGAGGCAAGGGGGAGATGGAACGAGGGACAAGTTGACAAGCCCCAAGTGGACAAGGAGCCTTGATCGCCGAATTTGTGATTACCAAGGTAACTCAAGTCCTCCCTTCCAGCGGAGGGGAGGTGCGCCGTAGGGGAGGTGGGGCGGGCCAAACCATTAGCGGGTCTATTATAATATAGGAAAAGCGGAACATTCATCTTTTGTCCCACCCCACCCCCCGTCGGGCCCCACCCCCCCCCCGGAAGGGAGGTATTATTTAAAATTGTTTTAAACAAAAAAAACTCCAGTTTTTTTAAAAAACAAAATAAAATTATA